>DATEMK010000643.1:0-4877 GCA_035275625.1 Bacteroidia bacterium | reverse complement strand
TTCAATTATTATTTCATAAGCATAACTTAAGAAACATTCAAGAGCTTGATAACATTTATCCTGTTCCAAAAAAACTGGAAGATTTTTTTGTAAATGTATTTGCTCTAAAAGGCAAAAATATTCTTTTCAAAAAGATTTTATATTGGCAGGGTAAAACGGGGTTTAAGGATTATTTATTTATGTTGAAAAAAATTTCCCGATGATTATTGTTAAATTAATGGGCGGACTGGGAAACCAAATGTTTCAGTATGCATTTGGAAGACATTTATCTGCAAAAAATAATACGGAACTCAAACTTGATTTATCTTATTTAAACGACACAAGCCATAAGGAAGATTTTATCCAGCGTAATTATGAGCTGGATGTTTTTAATATCCATGCATCTCTTGCATCAGACCAGGATATTTTAAAATTTAAAAAAGGAATGAAAAAGAAAGTACTGCACCATCTTTCTCTTTATTTTCCTGTTCAGCCTGAAAATTTTTATTTACGCGAACCTTATTTTCATTTTTTTAAAAAAGCTTTAAGCGCTCCCGGAAATACTTATGCGGATGGATACTGGCAGAGTGAAAAATATTTTCGGGATATTAGTGAACAAATTAAAAAAGATTTTACACCTGCCAAACCTCTCTCTGACAGGAGCATTCGTCTGAAAGAGGAGATTAAAAAAAATCAATCGGCCAGTATACATGTAAGGAGAGGTGATTATATAACTCACCGGCATCTTAACAGGTATCATACCTGTAATGAAAAATATTATGGTGAAGCAATGGAATTGGTCGGAAGCAGAATTTCAAATCCGAAATTTTATGTTTTTTCTGACGAACCGGGTTGGTTTGAAAAAAATGTTATAACTAATTTTCCGGTTGAATATATTGAACACAGTGCCGGAGTTCCCGGTTATGAGGATATTTACCTGATGTCTTTGTGCAAACACAATATTATTGCAAACAGTACTTTTAGCTGGTGGGGCGCATGGCTGAATGAAAATGTTGGAAAGATAGTAGTTGCACCTGGAAAATGGTTTATTGATAAAACGAAAAATCCAAAAGACCTGATACCGCAAAGCTGGACCAAACTATGAAGGCACCGAAAGTTACTGTCTTAATGCCTGTTTATAACGGAGAAAAGTATTTGCAGGAATCAATAGACAGTATATTGAATCAAAGTTTCCATGACTTTGAATTTTTAATAATCAATGATGGGTCAACTGACAATTCCGCAAAAATAATCTCTTCCTGCAATGATCCACGGATACGTTTTATTAACAATGAAAAGAGGTCAGGATTGATAGCTTCTTTAAACAACGGGTTTGACTTAGCTTCTGGAGAATATGTTGCAAGAATGGATTGCGATGATACAAGCGTAAAACAAAGATTATCCGTCCAGGTTAATTTTATGAATAAACATAAAAACACTGGCGTATGCGGAAGCTTTTATTATCTTACACGTGACAAGAAAAAAGCAGTGACAGATTTGCCTTTAAGTGACCGGGAAATAAGATGTTTCCTGCTGTTCAATTCCCCGATTGCGCATCCTGCAGCAATGATCAGGATGAGTGTAGTTAAAAAATATAATGTGCGTTATAATGCTGAATATATACATGCAGAAGATTATGATTTATGGTCACGCCTCTCTCAATTGTCAGGACTGCAAAATATTTCAAAAAAATTATTGAATTACAGGGTGCATGATAAACAGGTATCAGGCGATGTAAATGAATCCGTAAAAAAGTTGAAAAGTGTGAGCGCAGTCCGGGTGAGGCATCTCCGCGAGTTTGGAGTGAATCCTTCAAAGGAAGAAATTCACATTCACAACTTATTGGGTGATGGCATGGCCCCGGTTTCCATTGATGAAATCAAACTTGCTGAACAATGGCTTCAGAAATTAAACAAATTAAATGATGAAAAAAAACTTTTTGATAGAGGTTATTTTCAAAAAATTATTTTAGAAAGATGGCTGCGATTATGTTTTAATTTTTTCAAGGGACAGGGCGGGATAAAATATTTTTATCAATCAGAAATTTTTTCTATGATTAAGCTTCCTGCAAAAAGAAAATTGGAATTAGTCCAAAGTCTCTATTTTTCCTGGAAAAGATGGAGAATTAAAAACTGAAGCCACTGATGAAAATTTTTACGGGATATATAGAATCAAAATTATGAAGAGAATTCTAATTCTCAGCGATATCAATTCATCCCACACCCAAAAATGGTGCGCCTCTCTTGCACAATCCGGTTTCCACATCGGGATTTTCAGCCTGAGTTTTCCAACCGTGAAATGGTATGAAAGTTTTGAAAATGTCAGCGTATTCTGCCCGGTTAGTTTTGAAGAAGAAACTTTCAGATCATCGTCATTCAGCAAATTGAAATACTTAAAAGCCGTTCTGCCTCTTAAAAAAGTTATCCGAAAATTTTCTCCGGATATTGTGCATGCGCACTATGCCACCAGCTATGGAATAATCGGGGCATTGGCCGGTTTTCATCCGTATTTTATTTCTGCATGGGGAAGTGACCTGATGGATTTTCCTTACAGGAATAGTATAAATTCCAAATTGATAAAATACATATTCAGCAAAGCAGACCGGGTTTTGGCGACAAGCAAAACGCTTGCCGGACATGCTGAAAAATTTTCTTCGAAAAAAATTGACATTCTTCCTTTCGGTGTGGATACAAATAAATTCAAACCGGTTAAAGTGGAAAATATTTTTAAAATTGATTGTGTTGTAATTGGTGCAGTGAAATCCCTCGAACAAATTTATGGTATTGATATTTTGATAAAGGCATTTGCAAAATTGAATTCGAAATATTGGCAAAAGAATCTCAGGCTATTGCTGGTAGGAAGTGGCAGCAAAGAGGCAGATTATAAACAGCTTGTTAAAGATTTGAAGATACAAGAGCAAACTTTTTTCGCAGGAAGGATCCCGCACAATGAGCTGTACAAATATTATAACATGATTGATATTTTTGTGAATGCTTCACATAACGAAAGTTTTGGGGTCTCTGTGCTGGAAGCATCTGCCTGTGAAAAACCTGTTGTGCTCACCTCTGTTGGCGGATTAATAGAAGTGGCGGAAGAAATGGTGACCGGAATGTTTATTGATCCCGGCAATGCAGAAGCGCTTGAAAATACACTTGAAAAATTAATTGCAGATGAGGGGCTGCGGTTAACTCTTGGTGCGAATGGAAGGAAAAAAGTTCAGCAGGAATATGAATTTAACGATTGTCTGGCAAAGCAAATTGAAATTTATGAATCGTCTGTTAAATAAACCATGAACTTTAAGCATTCATGAAAATTCTCATTTTAACACAATATTTTCCACCTGAAACAGGCGCTCCGCAAAATCGTTTATTTGAACTCGCGATAAGATTGAAAAATAAGGGTGCAGAAATTATTGTACTTACTGCTATGCCTAATTATCCGCAACTTGAAATTTACAAAGAGTTCAAAAGAAAATTTTATGCTGTTGAAGAAATGGATGGACTGAAGGTTCATCGTTCCTGGATTTATGTAAATAAAAATAAGACTGTTTTATCAAGACTATTAATTTATTTTTCATTTGTATTTTCTTCTTTAATTACCGGGATGATAAAAATTGGAAGGACTGATTATATTATTTGTGAATCACCGCCTTTGTTTTTGGGAATAACTGCCTTTCTTCTGAGCCGGATCAAAAGATCAAAAATGGTTTTTAATGTTTCGGATTTATGGCCTGAGAGTGCGGAAAAATTAAATATTATAAGAAATAAAAGTTTATTAGCAATAGCTTCAAGCCTTGAAGAATTTCTTTACCGAAAATCGTTTTTTATCACCGGGCAGACAAACGGAATCGTAAAAAATATTTCTGAAAGAGTTCCGGGAAAAAAAGTTCATTGGATTCCGAATGGAGCTGATTTTTCGTTCTATCACCCGGATGGACATGACTCAAACTGGAGACAAAAAAATGGATTTAAGGGTACGGATATTTTATTTTTATACGCGGGAATAATGGGTCATGCCCAGGGGCTTGATATCATCATTAGTGCAGCTGAAAAAATAAAAAATAATCGCGAAGTAAAATTCATTTTACTTGGTGAGGGGCCTTTAAAGAATGATCTCTTGCAAATGAAAAACAGCAAGGGCCTTGAAAATGTTTTGTTTCTTGATGGAGTTCCTAAATCACAAATGCCTTTTATTATTAAAGCGGTAGATGCAGGTATAATCCCTCTGAAAAAAATAGATTTGTTTTTGGGTGCAATCCCGTCAAAAATATTTGAATTGCTGGCTATGAAAAAAACCATTTTACTTGGGGTGGATGGAGAAGCCAGGGAATTATTCATTGAAGAAGGAAAATGCGGATTGTTTTTCGCACCTGGAGATGCTGATCACCTTGTTGAGCAAATAGGAGTGATGATCAATGATATTCCAGGAATGAAAGCAATGGGTGAGAGGGGATGTGAATACGTTCGAAAAAATTTTAATCGTAATGAAATTGCGGAATATCTTTGGCAACAATTGCAACAAAAAAAATAAAAAAATGCTCAGGTCAATTCAGATAAAAGAAATTTATTTTTATTCTGTTTGCTGTATCGCTTTTTTTATTCCTTTGTTTCCAAAGTTATTACCTTTCTTAATAGGACTTTCTGCAGTTATATTTATCAGTACAACTAATTTAAAGAGCCTGGTAGGGAAATTATTCAGCCTGAAGATACCTTTTCTGTTTATCGGGTTCTATTTATTTTATTTAATTGGACTGTTATATTCGGAAAATTTAAAATATGGATGGAATGATGTGGGAACAAAAGTAAGCCTGCTGATTTTTCCGGTTATTTTAACTGACAGCAGAATTTATTCTGAAAATAAAATAAGAATAATATTTAATTCTTTTATTGCTGGAAGTT
>DATEMK010000642.1:0-27187 GCA_035275625.1 Bacteroidia bacterium | reverse complement strand
AAATCTTCATCTGGATATGATACGCACCTGAAAAACATTCATTCTTTAAAAGAATTCGAATATTATAAAATATTAGTTGAAAACAGAAACGATAAATTTAAACTATATTATTATAATCAATTTTCATTGCATCTTGATTTTCTCCACACAATAAATAAAAAATTAAAAATCGATTTTGATGAGTACAATAAGAAATTTCAAGATACCCAAGATATGTGGAAGATGAATTATGAAAAGATTGTTGATTCCATAAATTATTTTAGAAAAATACAACCAAATGATTTTAGTGTCTCGATATTACAGACTTGGTCAGACTACCATAATAAAAATGCAGAAAATAATTCACGATTAGATCCTTATTTTATTAAAAAAAATCTTTTCCCAGAATTACTGGCTGTATCACGTACGTTTGCAAACGTTGATTTTATAATTTTAATTCAACGTGCTATTCATTCCTTTAATAATTTGAATTATCAACGTGAATTGTACCTAATGGATTTAAAATCTATTGCATTTTACAGTAAATCTTCTTGTTTACGTTTAATGATTGTAAAAAAATTTTATGAACGTTAAATCAATAATTGAAATGAAAAAAATTCCCGAAGGGGTTTCAAATCCCTTCGGGGATAAAAAACACCGGACTTTTGCTCTCTAAGGGATTTTTCCAGGAGGGGTAGGAAAGTTTTATCTTTGAAGAAAATTAAAACATGAGAGTATTGTTAGATATAAAAGATGCGAAGGCTCCTTACCTGATGGAGATTTTAAAAAATCTAAAGTTTGTGAAAACGAAAACACTTACGCAGGCTAAAGCGCAATTTTTTGAAGAACTTAAAGAAGCAGTAGATGAAATAAATCTGGTTAAAGCCGGAAAGCTGAAAGGACGTTTGGCAAGAAAACTTATTGATGAGCTTTAATAGGATGAGTAACTCCAGCCTTCAGGCTGGGGAAAAAATGAAATAATAACAGAGAGGGCTTTAGCCCTGAATAGAAAATGTCGTTTGTAAAAATAATGGTTCATGCAGTTTGGTCAACGAAAAGCAGAGAACCTTTTCTGACAAAAGAAATACGTAAGGTTGTTATCGAGCACATAAAACAAAACGCCCGTAAAAAAGAAATTTTTATTGATAGAATTGATGGTTATACGGAACATTTGCATTGCTTAATGGGATTAAATGCAGATGTGAGTATTTCAAAGGCAATGCAATTGATAAAGGGAGAATCTGCGTTCTGGATAAACAAAGAGAAAATCACAAAAGGGAAATTTGAATGGGCTGATGAATATTTTGCGGTTTCAGTGAGCGAATCAATGTTAGATAAAGTCAGAGCATATATAGATGGACAAGAAGAACATCATGCAAAAACTACTTTTATGCAAGAGTATGATGAGTTTATTCGCAAGTATGATTTTAAAAGTCATGGCTAAAGCCATTTGCTTAGCTGTTTTTGATCTCCGCCATAAATGGCGGAGTTATACGGAGAGCGGGCACAGAGGTGATTACCTGCCTGACATTGCGTTAGCTTTGGTGACGGCAGGCAGGGAATTGATGCCGGTGGTCTGCAAACAAAACTCAATCGCCAAATTTCAAGGCTTCGGCTTCAGCAATTTCTGTAATATCGGCATCGGGTTTATCCTTGCCGCGGGCTTTTATAAGATTGCTTACGCGGTACACGAAAAAAATGTTGATAAGGATGATGACTAAAATTACATAGCCTAATGTATCGTAATGTTCGAGGGGGCTGAATTTTGTTTTCTGCACCACGACAAGCCCTCCCACTCCTGCGGCAATACCGCCCGCTACCTGCTGCAGTGATGCGTTAATGCTCATGAACGCACCGCGGTCTTTCAGTTCGGGCAATGCAGTCACCAATGCCATGGATGGAACCATGCGGCTCATAATGCCCATCATCATGACGATGTTCATGAGCATGACGAACCAAAACGGAACGGGTGTGAGGTTGGTATAAATAACCACTACTACCATCATCCACACCGATGCGATGGCAAACAATTTAAATTTTTCCATTTTATCGCTCAGCTTCCCGATGACAGGCATAATGACCAGTGTAGCTAACCCGGCAACCATAAAAAGTATCGGCAATTGATGCGTAGTGACATTGAGATTGTTAATGGCAAAAGCGCTTCCCCAGGGCATCATCATAAACCCGCCCAATGAAAGAAATGCAGTTGCCAAAAACCCGATCCGGTAATGGCGTTTGGCAATGGTATTCCACAGGTGCGTTAGTGCAGAACGGTCGCTTTGCACGAGCAGGTGCCGGTTGATGGGCTGCATTTTGACCAGTGCAAAAAACCAGGTGATCACCGATAAACCGACAATCATTAAAAAAGGCGCCTGCCAGCCCCATGCATTGGCAAGGTACAGGCTGATGGGAATACCCAGCACCTGGCTGGCACCGAAACCCATTTGCAGGAATCCCATGACCCTGCCGCGCTGCTCCAGCGGAAACAAGTCAGCAATGATAGCCATGGAGATGGAACCGATTACTCCGCCAAATACACCGGTAATGATGCGTGCTGTGATCATCATCGCGTAGGTGGAGGCTAAACCGCAGTATAAAGTACCTGCAATAAAACCCACGTAAAAAAACAGCAATAATTTTTTACGGTCAAAACGGTCAGCGAAACCTGCTGTGAGAAATCCCGAAATGCCTGCGCTGAATGCATAAGCGGAAACTGCAAAACCGAATTCCGTGGTGGTGAGGCTCATGGATTTTATCAGCATATCGCCCAATGGCGACATGACCATAAAATCGAGCACAACGGTGAACTGCGTTAGTGCAAGTATTACGATTGCAAAAACCTGGTAAGGGGTAAATTTATCACTGGCAGCCATTCTCCCGTATTCCTGTCGGAACCTTTTTAAAAAAGAATGGCAAAATTAATAATTTGCAAACGCCCTGAGATTATTATCCAATGAAGAGAATAAAGAAGGCAGGGGAAATGGGGTAGCGAGTCAATTTAAATTCCAGGCCATACCTGATTTTGAAAATGTTTAATGCAGCTTTGTGGCTTAGTGTCTTTGTGGCTATACTTAAAAAAATTATTTTGCCACAAAGGCACTAAGGCACTAAGAAGCGCAAAAAGACCTAAACTGACCCGCTGCCGGAAAAGGCAATGAATTTCTTTTTAAACTGAACAGCTTAATGCTCAGAATTTCACGATCCGTTTAACCGCTTCTGATTTTTCATTTTTCAGCTTAACAAAATATACACCTGCCGCCTGTTTACTGAAATCAAAATTGAGGTGAACGATATTTTCATTCTTATGCACAAGATAATTGCCGGTAACTTTTCCGACAGCATTGGTGATAGTGATGTCAATGTCTCCCAGATCTTCGTTTGCAACCATTAGTTCAAACATATCTTTAACCGGGTTGGGGAAAATCATGACAGCATTGGAAAAATTGTTTTCTTCCACTCCCAGCGGGTTAATTGTAAAATTTTTATCATTGATGTCAAAGAAAATATTTCCGGCTCCTTCCACCATTACACGGGCGGTTGAGGTGCTTACGTTAGGCACTGTAACATTAAGCGATCCATTGTTCGGCACGTTTGTACCAAGCGTGATGGTAAAGTTATTTCCGCCATCCAGCGACAGCAGCACATTTACATTGGGCGTGCTGACCGGGGCCACATCGCTTCCGTTTACAGACCATGTAATAGTTTCAAGCGTTCCGGCAAGCCAGGTAATTCCTGTTACATTAGGGGAAAGCACAGCAAAGGGTCCCGGAGTATTAGCTACAGTAACCTGGACGGGAGTGTTGTTATAGGTAACGCCCGCAGCGCTCAGCACATTGTCACGAACCGTACATCTGAAATGGAGCGCGCGCGCGTACGAAGCTTTAATTTCCCCGATCGTGGTATTGTTATTTAAAATGTTTTGCAGTTTGGGAAACAACCGTGTTCCTGTTGTCACAGGATTAAAAGAACGAAATATGGGAGCATTTCCTGAAGGATTATTCCAGGTTCCTGCCGGACCTAAATCAAATTGTTCCCAGCAATAGGTTAATGAATCGAGATCGGGATCGGTTGCAGTTGCCACCAGCCTGAACGGGGTATTGAGCGGAATGGTAAAGTTAGCGGGGATGGTGAGCACCGGGGCGCTGTTTGAATTGGTGGTAATAGCTGCACAGGTATTACCGGTACCGTTTTGAGTGTAAACTGTTATTTCATCAAAGTTTTTTGTGTGGAAATAATCATCGCTGTGAGGCTGCAAATCATCGGAGCCGCATATACCTGCATATCCCATGATGGTACTTCCGCTGCCCGGTTCATAAGCGGCAATTGCTTCACGGTTACCGTTGCAGAAACCCGAAACCGAATTGAATGAATGATTGCCGCCAAACTGGTGACCCATTTCATGAGCCACATAATCTATATCAAATCCATCACCGATTGGAGAACCCAAGCCGGTTACTCCCCATGCTTTCATGCCTGGTTCACAAATTACACCCAGTCCTGCAATGCCGCCCCCACCCGTACTGAAGACATGACCGATGTCATAATTTGCTGATCCGATAACGTTATCAATATTGGTTTGATTCTGTCCAAGCATGGCAGACCCGTTATTGTTGGTATAGGGATCGGCCGATGTTGTATAAATCAGCAAAGTATCATTCGCAATGAGGTTCATGTGGATTCCAAATTCGCGCTCATAGACACCGTTTATCCTGTTCATTGTTGTTACCATCCCGGCAAGGGCCCCTGCAACAGTGCCTCCGTAAAATGCCGTATACTCAAAATCTGCAGCAAGGGCAAGACGGTAAGTTCTTAATTCGCCATTAATGCTTTTGAGAGGTGAATTCGGATTTTGATTTCTCAGGCTACCTGCTTCCTCCTGCGCGTCAACGAGACATTGCTGTTCAATATCCTGTTTCAGTGCGTTTTTTTTATAATAAGAAATGCATGCTGCATCCGAATTCAATTCAGGCGGATCAATAAAATAAGTTCCATTTGGTGAAATAACCATTGCATGAAACCCGAATTGGGTAATATCAAAACGCAAGGTTGCAGCAGGATCCGTGATCCCCTGGCCGGCATATGTTTTAATAAAAGGATACGCAGAGGCTAATCCATCTTCCATTACAGGCGACTCAATAATTTTGAAATCATCAAAGCTTCCATCCGGTTTTGGAATGCTGAAAACAAAACTGCTGTTTCTAAGACTTGAAACCTTTTCGTGAGGTGATGGAGAAAGATAATTTTTTACATCCTGCATGTTCAGCGAGAAGGAAATATAACGGGATGCCCATGCATTTGCTTTTGAAGTAAAGCCGGAGGATGGAGTAAATGATTTGTTCCAAAGTTCTTTTCCGTTTTCCTTTGATAAACTGATTTTTGAAAAGACTGTGAGGAAGAATAATGTGAGGAGAAGTTTTGATTTCATATTTGTTTTCAGATTTAAATGTGATAGGGATTTTATAGATTTTTTTAAGCTTAATAATTTAAAATTGACGCTACTAAATTAATGAAAACATGAGGTTATTTCAAAAAGAGGCATAAAGGTAAACAAAAGGGGCTGACCACTCAGGCCAGCCCCTTTTATTATTTGATTTTCTGTCTTATTTCAAGATGGTAATTTGTTTTGCAATTGTTTCATTGTTCACTGAAACTTTCACATAATAAACACCTGATGAAATGTTTTTAAGATCAAGAATATATTTTCCTGCAGCAGTGTTTGAAACAGTAATGCCTTTAACTGTTTCGCCAACATTATTGCAAACAACGATATCAGCTCTTGAAGATGCGGCTGATTTCAGCTCTACATTTACAATGCCTGAGCTGAGAGATGGATAAACAGAAACTGAATTGTCAGAGCTGTTTTCAGCGATGCCCACGGGCCAATGAATATTAATATCATCCACATACCCATTATTTCCATAACCACTGATAGCCTGGAATTTCACCAGCACTTCGGGCTGACCTGCATAAGCATCCATGTTTACAGATTCGGCTCTCCACTGAGTCGCGGTGGGTGTGAATGCATTCATAGTATTAGGTGCGGTAGCAAGAACGCTTCCGCCTTTTCCCCAGACATTTGTCCACGACATTCCGCAATCAATGGAAACAAGAACAGCAAGTGAATCATAATAGTTGTTATCATAACGTGCATGCGCAACGCTGAAATCAAGCGTTGTCGGGGAACCTGCATTTGTCAGATCAAAACGCGGGGTAAACAGCTCATCAATATTTCCTGCTGTGCTCGAATAATAATCCATTTTAGCACAACCATACGGTGTTTGGCCGAATCCGCCTGTAGTACCTAAGCGGGTCCAGGTGAAACCGTTATCCGGATTATTTCTCAGCCAGTTTACGGGAGGAAAAGTTGTCGCAGTGAATCCCTCAATTATTGGGGCCGGAACAACAGTAGTGGTATAATTAGTTGTAACCGCAGTCTGATCGTTATTTACATCAAGGTCTGTGCTTGCATTTGGATCAGAAGTGTAAACAGTAATGATATGTGCACCCGGTGTTAACGTGATGGCTGGCAAGGTAACCAATACCGATCCGTTAACCGGGATCGTTCCTGACCATGCATAAGGAGTAAAAGGACCACCATCAACTTTATAATTCAGTGTACAGGATGTGATAGGGTCAGTGCCGAAATTGGTTACTTCAACGTCAGGAGTGATTGTACTCGAGCAGCTTACAAAAGCAACGTTGATATGAGTGGCTCCGATATCAAGCGGCATGTGTGTACGGCTGTAACCTGCCTGGTGAACTTCTTTAGTTGTCATATCCTGAACAAAACCAACAACAGCGAGCTGGTTCAGATCATAAACATTTGCAAGCGCCCATGACTCATCCATGACCACGGAATCATTTACGGCAAACGAACCGGGCAATGTAAGGCCCTGGTCAGAGGGCAGCATTCGTTTCATAACACCTTCAAAATGTTTTTCTCCATTTGATCCCGGAGGAGTAGTGAAATAAATATTTCTTTCAATGACTGCGAGAAAGGCTTTGAGATTCCCTGAAACAGCAGTCGTGGCCTTGATAACGGCATTTACATAAACCGAATCATTGTTAGCAGATAACGTATGGGTTATACGAAATTCAAAAGGGGAAGGTACTGCGTAACGCGAATCAATATTACTTTGTTCAAAAACGCCCGGATGATCATTAAAAACATTTCCATCTTCTTCTGCGTCAGGAACACCCGATACACTATATACATTGACCCGTGTTTGCACCTGGGTTGGGTTATGCTGATTCATGGGATCATAGCCGGGCCAATCTGTCTGGTATTTAATTGAAACTATTTTATTGGCATTTGCATTTAATAATGCATTAAATCCCGGGTTCGTTGCCGCGCATGGAGGACATGAAGCCTGGGTAAATTCTTCCATCAGCACAAGCCGCTGTGACTGGCTGAATGCGCCTGTAATAAACAGGCAGGCAATAATTGACAGGTAGATTTTTTTCATTTTGTTATTCAAGTTGATTGTTAATAATTGAGCTTTTTTTATTGAGGGCAGTAAAACTAAGCATTTTTTCGGAATTTGTATTCTTTTATTATTTTTTTTCAATAATTAATGGTTATAATCCCAGATAACATTTCATGATGAATACGGTAAATAATCAATCTTCAGATCTTTCCTTCCATAACAAATTCTTTTTTAATGAGGCGATAAGATGAAAACCATGACAGCGCTGCGCCTATCACGAAAACAATTATAAATACATTTATGAAATCTAACGGCTGCATGCTTACCGGGTATGCATCCACCACAAACGATTCATTTTCATTGAACCTGATGAAGCTGAATGTTTGTTGTGCAAGGCAAATCAGCCATCCGAAAATTAATCCTGCAACTCCGCCTATCAAAGAAATCATCAGGCCTTCGGTCAAAAATATTTTCCGGATTACATTCAAATCCGCACCCATGCTGAGCAGGATGGCGATGTCCTGTTTTTTGTCAATAATAAGCATGGTTAACGATCCTATGATGCTGAATGCGGAGATAAGAAGGATCAGGCTTAAAATTAAATAGACGGCCCATTTTTCGGAAACAAGAATCTTGTTAAGAAAATCATGCTGTTCAATGCGGTTCCGAACCAAAAATTGTGAACCTGCAACTTTAGCAATTTCAATTTTTAACAATTCCGGATCAGCAGAGCCGGTTAAGGAAATTTCTAAAGCGGTTACTTTGGCCTCTTCGCCAATAAGATCGCGTGCAAATCGCAAAGGCACAATAACATATTTTGAATCAAAATCCTGCTGGATGCTGAAAATACCGGACGGCTGAATCAATAAATTTGTAAACGCATTTTCAGGAGCAAGCATAACCTCACGCCCACGTTTTGGCACATAAATATTGAGGCTGCTGAAAACATCATCAAGGTTCATCCCTAACGTATAAGCTATGCCTCCTCCAGGGACGGCAAAATTTTTATCTTTTTTCTGAAGAAGCATTTCTCCTTCAACAATATTATTTTCCACATCTGAAGTTTCGGAATAATTTTCATCCACCCCTTTCACAGTTGCAATAACCTGCCTTTCGCGATATTTAAGCAAAGCGCTTTCTTCCAGGACCAGTGTGATTGCTTTTACACCCTTGATTTTTTTTATCTCCTCCATTTTTGCATCCGCAGGATCAAACGTTTTTCCCTCCACAACAGTAATCTTTACATCAGGATCAAAAGAGTTATAAAGTGAAATCACCAAATCGCCAAAACCATTGAATACCGAAAGGACAATGACCAGGCCTGCCGTTCCTACCGCAATTCCGATAACCGAAACCCAGGAAATTATATTTATAACATTGCGTGATTTTTTTGCAACGAGGTAACGCTGGGCTATGTAGAGGGGAAAGTTCACTGTCGATTTGAAGGTGTGCTGATTTGAAAATTTGAAAATTAAGTTTTAAAAAAAGAATTCCAACTCAATATTAACACATTTTCAAATCATCAGATTGTTTTCATTTCCACGCTTTGACGATAAGACCGGTTCCACTGGGATGTTTCATATTCACATCAAAATAATTGAACAAAAAAGAAATCGGAAACGTTATGATGTAATAAAACGGCAGAAGGATAAAGAATAGTTTTGATGCACCTAACATCAGTATCGGATATTTCATTGACAATCTCCATGAAATTTTTCCGGGAGTTCCATAGCTGTACCTGGCATCTACTTTTGAAAAACCGGCACTCAATATTTTTTGCTCTATCTCCTTTATATTATATCCATCCCTGACATGCTCTTCAATAAAAGAAGAATCCGAGTCTCCATGAACATCTGATCCGCCCTGGTCGCTTGGAGTGGAAATTAAAAGCATGCCTCCTTTTTTCATGGAAGCGTGAAAATTTTTAAACACGAGAACGTCTTCTAAAATATGCTCCATCACATCAACAGACAAAACAAGATCGTAAAGATTATCACGTTTAAAAATTGTTAAATCATCAACTATGAATTTTATTTTCTCACCAGCGCCAATTTGTTTGAAAAAATTATTGCAGTCAGCGACTTGTTCCTCTTTCACGTCCACCGCAAGAATAGAACAATTTTTAAAATGCTTCCACAACCAAAATGAATATTGCCCGAATCCCGCCCCGGCATCCAGTACGTTAATATTTTCTCCTGATTTTGATCTATAAGTTTTTAACTCTTTATGCACGTGCCACGCGCGCAATAAAAGAAGATCAAGTAATGAATAGAAAGTTTTTCTGAGAAATGGTGATCTATTAAAAACGTTTCCTAAGATGCGTTTGATCGGGTCGTATTGCATGAAAAAAACTTAAAGATTAATTTTGAATTTTTGTTCTGCTTATTGCCACTGCCTACTGCTTGCTTTCTTCTTCCGGGGGAATATGAAGGTCTTTCATAATGTTGTCAATCTTTTCTGCATAATCCAGCGAATCATCGAGGTAAAATTCAAGTTCGGGAATTATTCTCGCCTGGTTTTTTATTTTGTTTCCAAGCTTTTTCCTGATTAAATGTTTCTGGTGTTTCAAATGATTAATTACGCCATTTGGATCTTTATCTTTAAAAATGCTGAGATAAATTCTTGCAATAGACAGATCGGGAGTTACTTTTGCTTTGGTTACGGTTACAAATGAATTGCCATAAAAATTAGACCCTTCTTTTTGAAATATTTCAGCCACTTCTTTTTGAATCAGCCGTGCGAATTTGTTTTGTCTTGTTGAGTCCATGATGCAAAAGTAAGATTCATCTACGAATACCTGCCTGCCGGCAGGCAGGCGAATCTTTTCGAATTTACGAATTACGAATATTTATTTTTTTCATCCGTGGATTCGTATCAATTCGCAGTTCGTAAATAATATTAAAGTTATTCAAATTGATTCTTCGAAAGATTCAACCATTCCAATGCTGTACCGCTCAGCAATTGTTCTTTTATTACATCTGTAAAATTCATTGAATCAATAAGGCTTCCCGGCACATTTTCTCCGAGGGGAAACGGATAATCACTTCCTAATGCAACGCGGCCAGCTCCCACTAATTTTACAATGTAATCAAGCATGG
Source organism: Bacteroidia bacterium (assembly GCA_035275625.1). GTDB lineage: Bacteria > Bacteroidota > Bacteroidia > AKYH767-A > OLB10 > DATEMK01. The sequence goes on along the minus strand of DATEMK010000642.1, from coordinate 16,683 downwards.
CAGCATCGTGTGTCAGCGAATCCAGGTAAAATTTTCCGAGATAATTTCTTGGTGGAATATTATTATCAATCGCGACCAAATCCGGACGGGAATCAAAACCGTGCTGGATTCTTCCAATGGTTCCGGGAAAAGAACCACCCCCATGCGCAAACGCTACTTTGAGCTTTGGCAATCTTTCAAACACTCCACCGAAAATCATGGAGCAAATTGCAAGCGAAGTTTCAGCCGGCATTCCAACTAACCACGGCAGCCAATAATTTTGCATTTTAGTGGTTCCCATCATTTCCCACGGATGAACAAAAATACTCATGTTCATTTTTTCACAGGCTTCAAAAACAGGAAACAATTCAGAAGCATTCAAATTCCATTCGTTCACATGCGAACCAGCCTGGATTCCTTTTAACCCGATTTTTTTGCAGCGCTCCAATTCTTTAATTGCAAGCTGCGGATCCTGCATTGGAATTGTACCAAGACCAATGAAACGTTTCGGATAGCGCTGAAGAATTTCTGCAATGTGATCATTCAGAAATTTTGAAACTTCCAGGCAATGTCCGGGTTTTGCCCAATAAGAAAACATTACCGGGATCGTACTCAATACCTGCACATGCACCCCGTGATGATCACACTCTTTCATCCTTGTTTCAGCGCTCCAGCAATTATCCTGCACTTCACGAAAAAATTTATCTCCAATCATCATTCGTGCACAGCAAGGCTTGTGATGATCAAGAGAAATAAATCCGCCATAGCCGAATTTATTTGCCCAATCAGGCATCCTTTCGGGAATAATATGGGTATGGATGTCTATTTTGAAATTACTCATGATTTTAAAAATTGTTTTTGAAAAGCAATATGGATTTAAAAAAAATCAGACATCAAACCTGATGCCCTGTGCCAATGGCAATTCGGTTGAATAATTAATTGTATTGGTTTGCCTGCGCATGTAAATTTTCCACGCGTCAGAACCCGATTCACGCCCTCCACCGGTTTCTTTTTCGCCACCGAAGGCTCCGCCAATTTCAGCTCCTGATGTTCCGATGTTCACATTAGCAATTCCGCAATCGCTTCCTTCAGGAGACAGAAACTTTTCTGTTTCGAGAATATTTTTTGAAAAGATTGCAGATGATAATCCCTGCGGAACGTCATTTTGATAAGCAATCGCTTCATCAATGGTCTTATATTTCATAATGTATAATAAAGGAGCGAATGTCTCATGGCACACAATCGGTAAATTCTTTTTCACCTCAGCAATTGCAGGCACCACATAACATCCGCTTTCAAAACCTTCCCCGTTTTTAAGTTCTCCCCCACAAAGAATGGTTCCGCCTTCGCCCTTCACTCTTTCAAGGGCAGTTTTAAAATCCTCCACAGCTGTTTTATCAATCAACGGGCCCACCAGCGTTTTTGAATCTAACGGGTGCCCGATACGAATATGAGAATAGGCATTCAGAAGTTTTTGCCTGAAATTATCATACACCTTTTCGTGAATAATCAATCTCCTTGTAGAGGTGCAGCGTTGTCCTGCGGTTCCTACTGCACCGAATAAAACTCCGCGCAATGCCATTTCTAAATCAGCATTTTCAGTTATAATGATTGCATTGTTGCCGCCAAGCTCCAATAAGCTTCTTCCTAATCTTTCTCCCACGATGGCGCCCACTCTTTTTCCGACACGGGTGGAACCTGTAGCTGAAATCAGGGGTACACGTTTATCCGCTAAAAAATTATCACCAACATTTTTTGAATTCGCAACTATTAAATTACAAACTCCTTCAGGAACATTATTTTCTTTTAAAACTTTAGCAATAATATTGTGGGTAGCAATGGCACAGAGAGGAGTTTTGCTGGAAGGTTTCCACACCACGCAATCACCACATACGATGGCAAGCATCGCATTCCAGCTCCAAACTGCGACTGGGAAATTAAAAGCAGAAATCACCCCGACAATTCCAAGCGGATGATATTGTTCATACATCCTGTGTTTGGGGCGTTCGCTGTGCATGGTAAGCCCATGCAATTGCCTTGATAATCCAACCGCAAAATCGCAGATGTCAATCATTTCCTGCACTTCACCCAGGCCTTCCTGGTATATTTTTCCCATTTCATAAGAGACTAACTTTCCCAGCGGCTCTTTGTATTTTCTTAATTCTTCTCCCATCAGCCTGACTATTTCTCCTCTTTTGGGTGCCGGAATCATTCGCCATGTTTTGAAAGCTTCTTCTGCTATTGGAATTACCTTTTCATAATCTGCAGAGGTTGCCTGCTTTATTTTTGCAATTAAGGCTCCGTCAGCGGATGAATATGATTCCAGCATTTCACCTGTTGTATTGAACCATTTTGTGCCGGTGCAAACTCCATTATTGACATCTTTTATACCCAAAAGGTCAAGCGTTTCGCTGATGCCATAATCTTTTTCTGTTAAAATTCCGGATTTCATATTTACTTATTGTTATTAAGGGTTATTTCTTAATTGCTAAAACTTTAAGGCACAAATTTAGAAATTAAAAGGCTATCAGGTTTTGATTTTAGCGAAAGAACATTACAGCCAATTATCTTCACCCGGCAACCAGGATTAACTTTATACCTGCCCAAATCTTGCAGAAAGAATAAATTTCATTTTACTTGTTTAATCCAAATGAATCATTATTTTTTGTACTTTTGCACCATAAACCTAAACAAATAATAAAAAATATGAAAAAATCAAGAGTTCTGTTTGTGTCACACGAAATATTCCCCTATGTAGAAGGCAATGAAGAAATGGGTAAAATCTGCCGCCATTTGCCACAGGGAATACAGGAAAAAGGAAAGGAAATAAGAACTTTTATGCCCCGTTTTGGCTGTGTGAATGAACGCAGAAACCAATTGCATGAAGTGATCAGGCTTTCAGGAATGAATCTTATTATTGATGACAGCGACCACCCGCTTATTATTAAGGTGGCTTCTATTCAGTCAGCCCGCATGCAGGTTTATTTTATAGATAATGAGGAATATTTCCAGAGAAAAGCAACTTTCAGGGATGCCAAAGATAAATTTTTCAAGGACAATGATGACCGTACAATTTTCTTTTGCAGGGGCGTGCTGGAAACTGTAAAAAAGCTGGGATGGAGCCCTGATATTATTCATTGCCATGGCTGGATGACCAGCCTGATCCCTTTGTATGTAAAAACAAGCTACAAAGACGATCCGATGTTCAGAAATTCAAAAGTTGTTTATTCGGTATATGATGAAGGTTTTGAAGAAAAATTCAATGATACCTATACCAAAAAGCTGATGATGGAAGGAATTTCTGCAACGGATATTAAAGATTTGAAAAACCCCGGCTACGAAAACCTTACAGTGAATGCCATTTCAAAATCTGATGCCATAATTATGGGAAGTTCTTCTATACATCCGCAGGTGAAAAATTATCTTAAGAAAGCCAACAAGCCGGTCCTTGATCACCAGTCACCGGAAAATTATGTTGATGCTTATAATTCCTTCTATGAAGAGGTTTTAATGGAAGACACAGTTCTTGCATAAAAACCTGTTTTTTCATTTTTTTGATTCCAATTTATCAGTAAGTAAAAGATGAGGTTATTCGTTAAAACAGGCAGGCATTTTTTAGGATGCCTGTTTGTGTTTATTATTTTTATTTACGGGTGCAAAGAACCTGATAATGTGGGGTTGGAAGTGCTTCCCCCGTCTGATTTAAGTTCACTCAGTTATTCTGATACCATTTCGTTGCTGACAACCCTTATCAGGGAAGATTCGGTGCCTACTACAGGAAACTCTGCTGCTTTGCTGGGAGCCATTCGTGAGCCTTTATTCGGTGAAGCCAATGCAGGTTTTTATTCACAGGTTTTGCTCAGCAATGTGGGAGTGGACTTTGGTTCAGCCACATGTGATTCCATCATTCTTACTCTTGCCTATTCAGGATATTATGGAGATACTACCGCTTCACACAGTTTTGAGGTTTACAGGATTAGTGAAAATATTTTGCCTGACAATCTTTATTATTCAAATAAAACGTTCAGTACTTCTGATCTTTTGGGAACTTTGACAACTTCCGACATCCGTCCCAGGGATAGTGTACTGGTGAATGGAAATAAAACAGCACCGCATTTGAGGATCCCTTTGTCTGCCAGTGCGGCAAACATATTTCTCAATCAACCTTCAAGTGTCTATGCGAGTAACAGTGCCTTCATTGACTATTTTAAAGGAATCTATGTGAAAGACGTTTCATCCCCGGCAACGGGTGGAAGCATTTTATATTTCGGTTTTTCAATTCCTGATACAATGTCTAAGATCACCTTATATTATGCCCAGGGTCTTTCTTTTACTTTTCTTTTCCCGGTTACCACGGTTACGAATCTTGCGGAAAGAATAAATCATTTTACCCATGATTATTCAACAGGTTCTATTGCAAATCAATTTAATAATCCGGAACTAACAAAAGACATTTGTTATGTTCAGTCTATGGCAGGTGTTAAAACAAAAGTTGAATTTCCTTTTCTTGATAATTTAGTTCAAAGCGGGAATATTTCTGTCAACATTGCTGAATTGGCGGTTACCATTGATAATTCCACAACGGGCACTTATGCTGCCCATAGTAATTTATTTTTAACAGGAATTGATTCTGCAGGAAAAAGCTATTTTCTTCCTGACTTTGTATATTCAGAAAGTAATTTCGGGGGAGCGCAGACCAATGGAACATACACTTTCCTTATTACACGTTATATTCAGCAGGTTCTATCGGGAAGCCGCAATGATTACGGGTTATATTTGGTTGCTTCCGGTGCGTCCGTAAATGCAAACCGGACAGTTATTGGCGGTAGCCATAATCCTTCATTCAGAATGAAACTTAAGCTAAGTTATACAAACATAAATCCATAATATCATGTGTGGAATTGTAGCATACATCGGACACCGCGAAGCATATCCTATTATCATTAAAGGACTGCACCGGCTTGAATATCGCGGTTATGACAGTGCAGGAGTTGCATTGCTTAATGGCGAGCTTAATGTTTACAAAAAAGCAGGCAAGGTAAGTGACCTAGAAGAATCAGTAAAGGGAAAAAACCTTTCGGGAAATCTCGGAATGGGGCACACACGCTGGGCTACTCATGGAGAACCTAATGACAGGAATGCGCATCCCCATTTTTCGGAAACAAGAAATTTTGCAATTATTCATAACGGCATCATTGAAAATTATGCTGCCATTAAACAGGAATTGAAAAAACGCGGACACACTTTTGCCAGCGAAACGGATACCGAAGTTTTAATTCATCTCATTGAAGAAATCAATGACAATGGCAATGTGGATTTTGATGAATCCGTGCGGCTTGCCCTGGGCGAAGTTGTGGGTGCATATGCCCTTGTTATTATTTCTAAAAAAGATCCTAATAAAATAATTGCTGCCCGCAAAGGAAGTCCCATTGTTCTGGGTATCGGAAAGGATGAATTTTTTATTGCTTCGGATGCTACGCCAATTGTCGAATACACCAAGAACGTGGCGTACCTGAACGATAATGAAATGGCCATTATTTCTGACGGCAATCTTACAGTGAAAACCATTCAGAACGAAACCAAAATTCCTTATGTGCAGGAACTGGAGATGAATCTTGAAACGATTGAAAAAGGCGGTTACGAACATTTTATGCTCAAAGAAATTTATGAGCAGCCGCGTTCTATTGCCGACAGCATGAGAGGGCGCATTGATGCAAAAAGAGGACGGCTGAGGTTAGGCGGAGTCGGAGAATTTGAAAATAAGTTTGTCAATGCAAAACGTGTAATAATTATCGGATGCGGAACTTCATGGCATGCAGGGCTGGTGGGAGAATACCTTATTGAAGACCTGGCGCGCATCCCCGTTGAAGTGGAATATGCTTCTGAATTCCGGTATCGCAATCCTGTAATTACCGAAGAGGATGTGGTGATTGCCATTTCACAATCGGGAGAAACAGCCGATACCCTGGCGGCAATTGAATTAGCCAAATCAAAAGGCGCAACCATTTTTGGAGTGTGCAATGTGGTGGGTTCATCTATTCCCCGCACTACTCATGCAGGGTCTTATACACATGCCGGACCCGAAATCGGGGTGGCATCCACCAAAGCTTTTACGGCACAGGTTACAGTGCTTACTTTGCTTGCCTTGCAAATTGCAAATAAAAGAGGAACCTTGTCAGCATCGCGTTACCAGTCTTTGCTCAGTGAATTGGAAAACATTCCCGCCAAGGTGGAACAGGTATTGAAAACAAATGAAAAGATTAAAACCCTTGCCGCAAAATTTGTGAACGTTCGCAATTTTCTTTACCTCGGCCGGGGATATGGATTCCCGGTGGCTTTGGAGGGCGCACTGAAACTGAAAGAAATTTCGTACATCCATGCCGAAGGATATCCTGCTGCCGAAATGAAGCATGGTCCTATTGCTTTGATTGATGATGAAATGCCGGTGGTGGTAATTGCAACCAAAAATGCTTCTTACGAAAAAGTAGTGAGCAACATCCAGGAAGTGAAAGCCCGCAAAGGGGTTATTATTGCCATTGTTACCGAAGGCGATGATGTGGTAAAAGAGCTGGCTGATTATGTGATTGAAATCCCGGAAACGGATGATATTTTGCTGCCGCTGCTTTCTGTAATTCCGCTGCAGCTTTTGAGCTACCATATTGCTGTGATGCGCGGATGTAATGTGGATCAACCGAGAAACCTGGCGAAGAGTGTGACGGTGGAGTAAAATTTAATTTCAGGAATTTTTCATAGCATCCCACCCCTGCGCCTTCAACTGAATAGCGCTTCCTGCTTTATCAATCATCATCAGCCCGCTTGCTTCATCCGTGATGTGCCCGATGACATGAATATCCTTCAAAAGTTTTAATTTTTCAAAATCATGAATGTTCACCGTGAAAAGCAATTCATAATCCTCGCCTCCGCTTAAAGCGCAAATGATGGGGCTGAGGTTAAATTCTTCGGCAAGCTCACCGGTTTTAACATCAACCGGAATTTTATCCTCATACACCTGGCAGCCAACTTTGCTTTGGGTGCAGATGTGAAATAATTCAGACGACAATCCATCAGAAATATCAATCATAGAAGTCGGCTTAATGCCTGATGATTTTAATTGTTCGATAATATCTTTCCTCGCTTCCGGCTTCAATTGCCGCTCCAGCAAATAATCATAGCCTGAAAGTTCAGGCTGTACAGAAGGATTTTCCAGGAAAACTTTCTTCTCACGATTCAATAATTGCAAGCCGAGATAAGCTGCACCCAAATCACCGGAAACGCAAATCAAATCAGTTGCTTTCGCTGAATTGCGGTAAACAATGTCTTCCTTTTTATCAGCCTGGCCAATGGCAGTAACGGAAATAATCAGCCCTGAACGGGAAGCAGTAGTATCTCCGCCAACCAAATCAACGCTATATTTTTCGCAGGCAAGATTGATCCCCTCATACAACTCTTCCACAGCTTCAAGTGAAAAACGATTGGACAAACCGAGCGCAATTACAATTTGTTTTGGAATGGCATTCATTGCATACACATCCGAAAGATTTACAACAACCGCCTTGTAGCCAAGATGTTTCAATGGAGAAAAAGTCAGATCAAAGTGAATTCCTTCAACCAACATATCAGTAGTAACAACCATAGCGGGCTTTTCTCCCTCCCCTCCGGGGAGGGACGGGGTGGGGCTGATCACAGCTGCGTCATCACCAATACCCTTTATGCTTTCCGGATTTTTAAGAACAACGCTTTGCGCAAGATGCTTAATCAATCCAAATTCGCCAAGTTCTTCCAGTTCTGTACGATTTTCTCTATTTTCAAACATTTTCTAATAATATTTTGCGAAGTTAACCCTTTCCGCAGGAACCCCTTCGGGGAAACTTTAAACCTCAAACGTTCATTGTAAATAGCCGTTAAAAAGCGTATCTTTGCACTATATTTCAAGGAGTAAAAAATGATTACAGTAACAGAAAAAGCGAAAGAAAAAGCCATCGAACTGATGGCTAAAGACAACCGCCCGGCTGATTCGTTCATAAGGGTCGGAGTAGAAGGCGGGGGGTGTTCAGGATTAACTTATAAATTGGAGTTCGACAACCAGTTAAAAGCCGATGATAAAGTATTTGAAGATAAAGGAATGAAAATAGTTTGCGATAGAAAAAGTTTTCTTTATCTCGTTGGCACCGAACTCGAATTCAGCGATGGATTGAATGGAAAAGGATTTGTATTCATAAATCCGAATGCATCACGGACATGCGGATGCGGAGAAAGTTTTTCAGTTTAAATTTTTTTTGTCCAAACTTTAAGTTTAGAACGAATCCAAATAAGATGACTGACGACCAGAAAATAATTGAAGAAGCAGTATTGAGCGATTATAAATGGGGCTTTGTAAGCGACATTGAATCGGACAATGCGCCAATTGGTTTGGATGAAAACACAGTTCGTTTTATTTCTGCAAAAAAAAATGAACCGGAATGGATGCTGGAGTGGAGATTAAAAGCTTTTCGCAATTGGCAAAAAATGACAGAGCCAACCTGGGCGCATGTACAATATCCGAAAATAAATTTTCAAAACATCATTTACTATTCAGCGCCAAAGCAGAAAGCTCAATTAAACAGTCTGGATGAGTTAGACCCTGAATTAAAAGCAACATTTGACAAACTTGGAATTTCACTTGATGAACAAAAACGTCTGGCCAATGTAGCCGTTGATGTAGTATTCGACAGCGTATCCGTTAAAACAACTTTCCGCGAAACGCTTTCCAGGCTCGGAATTATTTTTTGCTCCTTCAGCGAAGCTGTAAAAGAACATCCCGATTTGGTAAAACAATACATGGGCAGCGTGGTTCCATACACCGATAATTTTTATGCTGCATTAAATTCAGCGGTATTCAGCGATGGTTCGTTTTGCTACATTCCCAAAGGTGTTCGTTGCCCTATGGAATTGTCCACATACTTCCGAATGAATTCAGCAGGCACAGGACAGTTTGAGCGCACCTTGATTATTGCAGATGAAGGAGCGTATGTAAGTTATCTCGAAGGATGTACTGCCCCGATGCGTGACGAACATCAGTTGCATGCAGCGGTGGTTGAGATTGTTTCTCATAAAGACGCGCAGGTAAAATATTCCACCGTGCAGAATTGGTATCCCGGAGATAAAGAAGGCAAAGGAGGCGTTTACAATTTTGTCACGAAAAGAGGAATTTGTCTCGGGGATAATTCAAAAATTTCCTGGACGCAGGTGGAAACCGGTTCAGCCATCACCTGGAAATACCCGAGCGTAATTTTAAAAGGGGATAATTCAATCGGTGAATTTTATTCTGTTGCTGTTACAAATAATTACCAGCAGGCGGACACCGGAACCAAAATGATTCATCTTGGAAAAAATACAAGAAGCACTATTGTGTCAAAAGGAATCAGTGGAGGGAAAAGTAATAACAGCTATCGCGGCCTGGTAAGAATAAATAAAAAAGCAGAACATGCCCGAAATTATTCTCAGTGTGATTCATTATTGCTTGGCGATAAATGCGGAGCGCATACATTTCCGTATTTGGAAGTGAATAATAAATCTGCAAAAGTGGAACACGAAGCAACCACTTCAAAAGTCGGTGAAGACCAAATATTTTATTGCAACCAGAGGGGAATTTCGACAGAAGATGCAGTGAACTTAATTGTGAATGGATATTGCAAAGAAGTATTTAACCAATTGCCAATGGAATTTGCTGTGGAAGCGCAAAAACTTTTAGCTATAAGTCTTGAAGGAAGTGTTGGTTAATCATTATCATAAGATTTAAAATAATTAGTGTGAATTAGTGTAATTAGTGGCGAAGAAATGTTATCAATAAAAAATTTAAAAGCATCCATTGAGGGAAGACAAATTCTTACCGGGTTAAACCTTGATGTCAAAGCCGGAGAAATTCATGCTATCATGGGACCCAACGGTTCCGGAAAAAGCACACTTGCTTCTGTACTTGCCGGAAGAACAGAATATGAAATCACAGAAGGAGAAGTTTTATATAATGGAAAAAATCTTTTAGAGTTATCACCCGAAGAACGTGCGCGCGAAGGAATATTTCTTGCATTTCAATATCCGATTGAAATTCCCGGAGTCAGTAATGCAACTTTCCTTAAGACTGCGTTAAATGAGATCAGGAAAGCAAAAGGGCTAACCCCTCTTGATTCAAAAGATTTTTTAGTGCTGATGAAAGAGAAAATGAAATTGGTGGAGATTGAAAAATCTTTAACGAGCCGTTCAGTCAATGAAGGATTCAGTGGCGGAGAAAAAAAGCGAAATGAAATTTTCCAAATGGCAATCCTTGAACCCACATTGGCGATATTGGATGAAACCGATTCAGGACTGGATATTGATGCGTTGCGAATTGTTGCCAAAGGGGTAAATGCATTAAGAAGTAAAGACCGTTCTTTCGTTGTCATCACTCACTATCAGCGGCTGCTTGATTATATTGTTCCTGATTTTGTGCATGTATTGTACAATGGAAGAATTGTTAAATCAGGCACAAAGGAACTTGCTCTTGAACTCGAAGATAAGGGTTATGACTGGATAAAAGAAGAAGCAGAAGTTCAGAATTAAAGAACAAATGAAAGATAATTAATGGAACTGGTGACTGAAAATATTAACATAAAAGAAAACTTTTTACAGGACTTTAAAATTTTCTCTGAAACTCTCGGGAAGAGAAATCATGTTGCAATCCGTAAGGAAGCAATAGAAAACTTCAGGAAGGCTGGTTTCCCGACTTTGAAAAACGAAGAGTGGAAATACACAGACATCTCACCGGTCTTAAAACTTTCTTTGCAAAATTTTCAAACTGAAAATAAACTTTTGTCTGAAAAAAACATTTCAGAATTTTCTATTTCAGGAAATGATTCCATTCTTATTGTTATGGAGAATGGAAAATTTAATGCTGCGCTTTCAGTAAATAAAAATATCCCCGAAGGATTAATAATTCAAAATTTTTCAACTGCAAATCATCCTGAATTTGAAAAACACTTTGCGAAATATGCAACTCATAAAAGCGACAGCTTTGTTGCTTTGAATACTGCTTTTAACAGCGATGGAGTTTTTGTCTATACAGAGCCGGGAGTTATTATTGAAAGACCGATTCACATTCTTCACATAAGCCATTCAGAAAATTCAGTTTCTTACCCGAGAAATCTCATTGTTACAGGAAAAAATTCACAATTAAAAATTACATCCAGTTTTCATTCCCTGAATTCTTTTGAGCACAATATGGTTAATTGCGTGAACGAAATTGTGACGGAAGAAAATTCACAATTAGAATTTTATTTAATCCAGGAAGAAGAAAATAATTGCTACCATTTCAACAATACATTCGCCCACCAGGAGAAAAACAGCACATTTAATATTTGTACAATTACTCTTGGAGGAAGCATTGTGAGAAACAACCTGAACATTGTATTAAACGATCAGAATTGTACTTCGCATTTATACGGATTGTATTTGCTGAATGAAAACCAGCTTGTGGATAATCACACGCTGGTTGATCATGCGATGCCGAATTGTTACAGCAATGAATTGTATAAAGGATTGATTGACGGGAAAGCAAAAGGCGTATTCAATGGAAAAATATTTGTGCGAAAAGATGCGCAGAAAACAAATGCATACCAGTCAAACAAAAATATATTATTGAGCGATGACGCTTCCATGAATACAAAGCCGCAATTGGAGATTTATGCTGATGATGTAAAATGCAGCCATGGCGCTACGACAGGGCAGTTGGATGAAGAGGCCCTGTTTTATATGCGTGCAAGAGGAATCGGTGAAAGCGATGCAAAAGCCCTTTTAAATTTTGCTTTTGCAGGTGATGTCATTCAAAACATTAAAATTGATGCGTTAAAAAATAACCTGCTCAAACTTTTAGCTCACAAACTGAATTCACATATTGAGTTTGATTTAAATTGAATACTCCCGTTGAAATATTAAAGGAAAAAAAAATTGCTGATTTTGATGTTCAATCTGTGAGGAAGGATTTTCCTATTCTTTCGGAAACCGCTTATGGCAAACCTTTAATTTATTTTGACAACGCAGCTACCTCTCAAAAGCCGCAGGTTGTTATTGATTCTTTAGTAAAATATTATTCGGAATACAACGCCAATATTCATCGTGGCGTACATTATCTAAGTCAGAAAGCTTCACAGGCATATGATGATGTACGAGTGAAAGTGCAGAAATTTATCAATGCAAAATCCGAAAAGGAAATTATTTTTACAAGAGGAACTACTGAATCCATCAATCTTGTTGCATCAAGCTGGGGAAGAAAAAATATAATCAAGGGGGATGAAATAATTATTTCTGCAATGGAGCATCACAGCAACATTGTTCCCTGGCAAATGCTGTGTGAAGAAAAAGGTGCTGTGCTGAAAGTAATTCCGATGAATGATAAGGGTGAATTGCTTTTGGATGAATCCGCCTTAGGCGGACTGCTTTCTCCTAATACAAAATTTATTTCCATAGCTCATACTTCCAATTCGCTTGGCACAATCAATCTCATTAAAGAAATGATCGGGATTGTGCGCAAGTACTCCCTCTCCAAAGGAGAGGGTCGGGGTGAAGTTTATATTCCTGTTATGATTGATGGGGCACAGGCTGTGGTGCACGATGAAATCAATGTTCAGGAAATGGATTGTGATTTCTTTGCATTCTCCGGACACAAAATGTTCGGACCAACAGGCGCAGGAGTATTGTATGGAAAATTAAACCTGCTTGAAGACATGCCTCCTTACCAGGGTGGAGGAGAAATGATCCATTCGGTGAGTTTTGAAAAAACAACTTACAATGAAGTGCCATTCAAGTTTGAAGCAGGAACACCTAACGTGGCAGATGTTATTGCATTGGGAACAGCTATTGATTATATTCAATCATTAGACAGAAAGAAAATTGCAGCTTACGAACATGAATTGATGGTGTATGCAAGCGGGCAGCTCCAAAAAATTCCCGGTGTAAAACTCATCGGCACAGCAAAAGAAAAAGCAAGCATTGTTTCTTTTATCATTGAAGGTGTAAATGCCCTGGATGCAGGAATGTATCTTGATACACTTGGAGTGGCTGTGCGCACCGGACACCATTGCACCGAACCTGTTATGAAACGTTTTAATATTCCCGGAACTCTTCGTGCTTCGTTTTTGTTTTATAACACGAAAGAGGAAATTGATGCGATGGTTGAAGGAGTGAGAAAAGCAATTCAATTCTTAAAAAAATAATTTGTGAAAATTTGTGCAATTAGTGGCCGATATTAAAGAGATAGAAAACGAGATTGTCGAGGAGTTTGAGCTTTTTGATGATTGGTCTGACAAATATCAGTACATCATTGAACTCGGGCAAAAACTTCCGACACTGGATGAGAGATATAAAACAGAAGAAAATAAAATTAAAGGTTGTCAAAGCAGCGTGTGGTTAAATAGTTTTGAAAAAGGCGGACAGATTTATTTTGATGCTGATAGCGATTCAACTTTTGTAAAAGGAGAAATTGCTTTACTTATTCGTGTTCTTTCCGGACAAAAACCAGAAGACATTATAAATTCAAATTTAGAATTTATAGATAAAATCGGATTGAGACAACACATTGCAGTTACACGCGCAAATGGATTGGCAAACATGATAAAGCAAATGAAATTATTTGCATTGGGAATTCAGAATGTCAAAAATTTATAAACGCAGAGAGAAAAGACAGAGAGAAAATGGAAGAAGTAAGACCATTAAGAGACAGAGTGATTGAAATATTAAAAACATGTTTCGATCCTGAAATTCCTGTGGACATTTATGAACTGGGATTGATTTATGAAATCAATGTGCTGGAGGGAAACGATATTCATGTTAAAATGACTTTAACATCCCCTGCCTGTCCTGTTGCTGAAACATTACCGGTTGAAGTAGAGCAAAAAATAAAAAATATTCCGGATGTGAACAATGCAAAAGTGGAAATCACTTTTGAGCCTCCATGGGAAAAAGAAATGATGAGTGAAGAAGCGAAAATGGAATTGGGAATGTGGTAGGAAAAGTTTAAAGTTTAAAGTTTAAAGTTTAAAGTTGGAAAAGGAAATTGTAAATAAAGTTGCAGAAAGCGGGTTGATCACCATCAATCTTGAAGATTTTTATCCCGAAGGAGAGCGTGTGATTTTTGACATGAAAGATCATTTGTTTGAAGAACTTCTTTTAAAGGAAAAAGATTTTCGTGAATTTATAAAAACAAATGATTGGACAAAATACACTGGTAAATTCGTTGCCATCACCTGTTCTAATGATGCAATTGTTGCAAGCTGGGCTTATATGCTTGTTGCTGCTTCGTTGCAGCCGTATGCAAAAAAAATTACTTTCGGAAATTTGGAAACAATGGAAACGATTTTATTTCATGATACGCTTTTGAAAATAAATCCTGAAGATTACCGTGATCAGCGAATCGTGATTAAAGGGTGTGGCGATAAACCGGTTCCGGTTTCTGCGTATGTTGAGCTGACTGCTCTTTTAAAGCCTTATGTTAAAAACATTATGTATGGGGAACCTTGTTCAACTGTTCCTGTTTACAAATCAAAAAAAACTGCCGGCTGATATTTTTATTTTTTAACAAAGTGGTAGTCTGAAAACTTTTCCTTCCCTCCTGCAGTTCCTTCAATCCTGGCATCGAGAGTCTTTTCAGTTTTGAAATGATAAATAATCCGTTGTGGAAAATCGTGCTGCAGGTTTTCAAAAACAAATTTTTTCCCTCCATCTGAATTTTCTTTCAGCGTAAATAAAACTTCTTTGCCCTGGTTCTGATCGTTGACGGTCGGGGCATAACAAAGTTTACCATCAACATATTTTAATGAAACAGTTTCAAATACTTGTTTTTTATTTTCTGATATCGCGTAACTTTCGCCTTTGTAAAGACTGTCTGATACCTTATTCCATTCTTCAAACATAGTTCCTCCTCCTTCCTCTTTCATCGCCCAGGTACCTTCAAATATTTTCAACTTTGCCTGTGCATAAACAGTGGCGGATGTTAACCAAAATAAAAGAAAGAAATAAAATACTTTTTGTGTGCTTTTTTTCATAGAATTAATTTCTGTTTTTTTGAATTTATCTTATAAAATTATTCCGGTTGTAAGGCGAAAATAGTGAAAATCAAATCTTGTCTATCGCTGGCTACATAATAATGTGAACGGGCAAGGAGAGGACCGAAGATAAAAAACGGTTTATTTGCAGAAGAAAACAAATAAAAATTCAAAACCATGTTTAAGAAAACAGTAATATGCCTGCTCATTTTATGTGCAGGAAATCCTCAATTTGTTAAAGCCGATGAAGGCATGTGGATGCTTTCATTATTGAAAAAATTAAATGAAGCTGATATGCAGAAGATGGGATGTAAGCTTACTGCAGATCAGATTTACGATATAAATAATTCAAGCCTCAAAGATGCTTTTGTTTCATTGGGAGGATTTTGCACCGGGCAGTTAATTTCAAAAGACGGATTGCTCATTACGAATCATCATTGCGGCCTGGAAGCGGTCCAGGAACATAGCTCATCGGAACATGACTACCTCACCAACGGCTTCTGGGCAAAAACACATGAGGAAGAATTATCCAATCCCGGATTATTTGCAAAATTTTTAGTCCGGATGGAAGATGTAACCGACAAAGTAAAAAAAGAATTGAGTGATACTTTAAGCGAAGCACAATTCCAGGAAGCTCTTCCGAAAATTTTTTCAAAGATTAAAAAAGAAGCAACGGACAGCACCGGTTACACGGCTGATGTAAAGGGCATGTTCAAAAGCGATGAATTTTATTTATTCGTTTACCAGACTTTCAGGGATATTCGTTTAGTCGGTGCCCCTCCAATTCAAATCGGAAATTTTGGCGGTGACACTGATAATTGGATGTGGCCCCGCCATACCGGTGATTTTAGCATGTTCCGGGTGTATTGTTCAAAAGACGGGAAGCCGGCAGAATATTCCAAAGACAACATCCCTTACACTCCAAAATCTTTTCTTCCTATTTCACTCGGTGGTGTAAAGAAAGATGACTACGCCATGATACTTGGTTATCCTGGCGCCACAGACCGTTATCTTACTTCTGCCGGGGTGGACATGGCAGTGGAAGTAAACAATCCTGCAATTGTAAAAATCCGGGATAAAAAATTAGAGATCATCGAACATGATATGAAGGCGGATGATGCAGTAAGAATCAAATACCAGGCAAAGAAAAATCAGACAAGCAATTACTGGAAATTCTTTATCGGGCAAACCAAGCAATTAAAAAGAATGCAGGTTGCCGATAAAAAAAGAGAAGAAGAAAAAAAATTCAATGACTGGGCGAACGAGGATGCAGCGCGAAAAGCCAAATATGGTACTGTCGTGAATGATTTGAAAAATACGTATGCTGACATGCGAAAAGTTACTTTGACAAGAACCTATCTTAACGAAGCTATTTTCCAGGGACCTGAAATTTTGGTGCTTGCTTATACGTATCAATCTTTAGCCAAAACATTGGAAAACAAAGAGGCAAAGCCTGAAGAAATTACTGCTGCCATTGATGCTTTGAAAAAAGATATAGATGAGCATTTTAAAAATTACAATCTTTCAACAGATCAGAAATTGCTGGCTTCACTTTTAAAAATGTATTATAACGACATTCCTAAAGAGCAGCAGGCACCTGTATTCAGAGAAATTGAAAGCAAATACAAAGCGAACTTTGATGATTATGCCGAAG
>DATEMK010000641.1:0-12090 GCA_035275625.1 Bacteroidia bacterium | reverse complement strand
TCATTAAACTTTAAACCTTAAACCTTAAACCAATGCCACGAATTACACCAGTTAACACGAATATTTTGATTTAGTGTAATTAGTGAAATTAGTGGCTCATGAAACTTTAAACCTTAAACCTTAAACCAATGCCACGAATTACACCAATTAACACGAATATTTTGATTTAGTGTAATTAGTGAAATTAGTGGCTCATGAAACTTTAAACCTTAAACTCAAAACAATATGGAAACAACAGAACTCGAAAAACTAAAGTACCCTACCGGCAAGTACATCGCTCCTGAAAAAATAAAAAAGAGTGAAGTAAAAAGATGGATAAAAGAAATTGACAAATTGCCCAAGCGTTTGAAAGATACAGTGAAGAATCTTTCAGAAGAACAGCTTGATACGCCTTACCGTGACGGAGGCTGGACTGTAAGACAGGTGATTCATCACCTCGCAGACAGTCACATGAACAGCTTTATACGATTTCGTCTTGCACTTACGGAAGACAACCCGACTATCAAGCCTTATGAACAGTCGAAGTGGGCTGAACTGCAGGATTCAAAAACGGCTCCCGTAAAATATTCTCTCGATCTGTTAAGAAATCTTCACAAACGCTGGGTGATGATGTTGAAAACAATTGATAAAGAACAGTTAAAAAGATCCGTTCATCACCCCGAGCATAATGCTGACTGGAAGCTTGACTGGATGATCGGAATGTATGCATGGCACTGCAATCATCATCTTGCACACATTGAAAATCTGAAAACGAAAATGAACTGGAAGTAGAACTCAGTAGGCAGTAAGCAGTATGCAATTCGGAACATTGACAATAGACAATGGTCAATAATAAATAAGCAGCAATTTAACAATTTAACAATTTAACAATTTTTATTCCCAATCACTATGGCAAAATCTTTATTTGTAAAAAAACCTTTGAGCATCTTAATGCGTGAAGCGGATGATTCTGAAAAAGGATTAAAGCGCACATTGAATGCAACTAATCTTGTTGCATTGGGAATCGGGGCAATTATCGGTGCAGGCTTGTTTGTGCGTACTGCTGCCGCTGCTGCAAACAATGCAGGCCCGGCAGTGACAATAGGATTTATTATTGCAGGTGTCGGCTGTGCGCTTGCCGGGTTGTGTTATGCAGAGTTTGCTTCTATGATCCCGATAGCAGGAAGCGCCTATACTTACAGTTATGCAACCATGGGTGAGTTTGTTGCATGGATCATCGGTTGGGATTTGGTTTTGGAATATGCTTTAGGCGCTGCCACGGTGAGCATTGCCTGGAGTGAATACCTCAATAAATTACTGACCATCTTTTTCGATACCTCCATACCCTATCAATGGTGTCATTCTCCTTTTGAACATGATGCCACAGGTATAACAGGTATCATGAACCTGCCAGCCTTATTCATATTAATCCTGCTCACACTGCTTCTTATAAAGGGAACAAGAGAATCAGCATTTGTAAACGGATTAATCGTAATCTTAAAAGTTGCGATTGTAATTTTATTCATTGGTTTTGGCTGGTCATTCATGAATCCTGCAAACCACACACCTTTTATTCCTGAAGCGCAAACGTATGTTGACACACAAAATGTACCTCATAATTTCGGAGGAATATTAGGGATACTTGGCGCTGCAGGAGTTGTATTTTTTGCTTTCATTGGTTTTGATGCTGTGTCCACAGCCGCACAGGAAGCGAAAAACCCGAAGAAAGATATGCCCATGGGAATTCTCGGATCGCTTGCCATTTGCACTATCCTGTATATTTTGTTTGCTTACGTTTTAACCGGTGTCGCAAGCACTGATGACTTCAGGCATGCCGGAAAGGAGGCTTCTGTGGCTTACGCCATCCAGACGTATATGACGGGGTATGGCTGGCTGGCGAAATTGGTAACAGTAGCCATACTTGCCGGATTTTCTTCCGTAATTCTTGTAATGCTGATGGGACAAAGCAGGGTTTTCTATTCGATGAGCACTGACGGATTGCTTCCAAAAATATTCTCGGCTATACATCCTAAATTCAGGACGCCATACAAATCAAATATGATATTATTTCTTTTTGTCGGATTATTTGCAGCCTTTGTTCCGGGTGATATTGTGGGTGACATGACCAGCATCGGGACGTTGTTTGCATTCATGCTCGTTTGTGCCGGTGTAATCATCTTACGTAAAACCGATCCGGATGCAAAACGTCAATTCAGAACTCCTTTTGTTCCTTTAGTCCCTATTTTAGGAATAGTGGTTTGCGGAGCAATGGTCTTCGGGCTCGGCTGGCCCAACTGGTCACGATTGTTGATTTGGCTTGCAATCGGGTTTATAATTTATTTCGCTTATAGTGCGAAGAATAGTAAATTGAGAAACCAATAGCCGCTGACCGTTAGTTTTTATAAACTCACATAATGAGCGCTGAAAAAGAATCCACCCGTTCCCTGGGATTGCTGGATGCAACCATGCTCGTATCCGGCTCGATGATCGGGTCAGGAATTTTTATTGTAAGCGCAGATATTTCGCGGCAAATTGGCGGGGGCGGATGGCTTTTGTTATCATGGATCATTGCCGGACTGATGACTTTGTTTGCCGCGCTCAGCTATGGGGAGCTTGCAGGAATGTTTCCGCAGGCAGGCGGTCAGTATGTTTACCTGCGCAATGCATTTAAACCGCTGATAGGATTCTTGTATGGCTGGGCATTGTTCTTTGTTGTGCAATCCGGAACCATTGCTGCGGTTGCTGTGGCATTTGCAAAATTTACAGGTGTCCTGATCCCGGCTCTCGGAGATAATAATGTTTTTTTTCAAACCACTCTTCCGGTTATAGGTGAATATAAATTAACCGCTGCCCAGCTATTCGGAATTTTTTCCATATTGGTATTAACTATATTGAACAGCCTCGGCATTCAATATGGCAAATTCATTCTCCGGTTATTCACCTCGGCAAAGCTTATTGCTTTGTTTGGTTTGATCATTGTCGGAATTTTTATTTACGGAAATACAGAAACATGGAATTATAATTTAGCTCATTTCTGGGATGTACAGCATTGGGAAAAGGACAATGTAAGCGGAGCATGGATGATCACCCAAATCGGGGGGCTTGCATTGGTAGGCGCATTTGGAGCAGGACTGGTAGGTTCGCTTTTCAGCAGTGATGCATGGAACAACGTTACATTTATTGCCGGTGAAATTAAAAATCCGAAAAAGAATATTCCGCTCAGCCTGTTTGCCGGAACATTAATAGTAAGCTCCATTTATGTGCTTGCAAATGTTGCGTATCTGCGTGTGCTCCCCTTGCAGGGAAGCGCTGACGGACAAGATGCATTGGCAAACGGAATTCAGTTTGCCACGCATGATCGCGTGGGCACAGCAGCAGCAACCATGATGTTCGGTTCAGCTGGCACACTGTTAATGGCGGTGCTGATTATGGTTTCAACTTTCGGCTGCAACAACGGGCTGGTGCTTGCCAGCGCGAGACTCTACCAGGCAATGGCAAAGGACGGATTGTTTTTTGATAACATGGCGCATAACAACCGCTATGGTGTTCCGGGCAATGCTTTATGGATACAGTTTGTGTGGGCATCTTTGCTTGCGCTGAGCGGTCAGTATGGAACGCTGCTTGATTTCGTCATGTTTGCCGTTATCTTGTTTTATATATTCACCATATGGGGAATTTTTGTTTTGCGTAAAAAAATGCCGGATGCTGAGCGGCCTTATAAAGCTTTCGGATACCCTGTTATTCCTGTGATATATATTTTACTTGCCGCATTTTTCTGCATTAACCTGCTTATCACAAAACCTTTAATTTCCTGGACAGGTATCGGGCTGGTGCTTTTAGGAATACCTGTTTATTACCTGGTGAAGAAGAAACATTCTTAAAAAGTTCTCATTGAAAAATTTCTTTGATTAAAATTTTATTTATTTCTTCCGGTTTGCTCATGATCATATCGTGGGCGCCTCCTGTGATTTTGTAATCATAATGGCGGATATTTTTCAAAGGAAAAACCAGGTCCTTTGTACCGTGAATGTGAATTAAATTTTCTTTATTATAAGACATTCTCTTCCACTGAAGAACAAATTTAATGGCTCTTTTTATAAAATCATTATCAGCATCATGAAGCATGGTTTTAAAAAGATGCATGGCTTTTTCATTGCTTGTATCCGTTATAAGGGGTTTGATCAGCACAGCGCTTTTTTTAAGGAGTGACGGAGACATTATTTTGTTTATCCCTGTTATCCTGATCCAGTTGAAAAAAGCAGGCATCTCCTTTTTCGTTTTGACACTTGAAATAATTATCGTTTTTTCCACTGGAATAAGATCCCGAAGCTCCATGGCAATAATACCTCCGAGTGAAACACCGATGATAACAGGCGGCTGCTTTATTACTATCTGTTCCTTTATTTTTAAAAGATAAGTTTGAAAACTTTCATTCTTTTCCGGTATCACCCATTTTATAAACTGCTTGTTACAATCTTTTAAATTAATAAAACTAAAAATACGCTCATCAGCGCCAAGGCCGGGAATAAAAACTACATGCTTCATGCTTTGTTGTAAAAAAAATGAATCCTCAGACAGGCAACCTTATTACGCCTTCTTTTTTAGAAGCGACTGAATTTTACCTTCACTTTTCTTCTGTATAATTCTTAGGATCCAAGGCACCCACCGACCAGTCTTTCAAAAAAGCCATTACCTTTTCTTTATCATAGCTGGCTTTTCCATCTTCGAGAAACCAGGAGCTTTGTGTGTGAATGCGCTGCCCCTGCGGGTTTACCACTACAAAAACAGGAAAGCCAAAACGTTGCGGGTATTCCAATGTCTCAAGGAAAGGAAGGTTTTTATTTTCCTTGCTGAAATTAACATGCAGCACTACAAAATTTGCATTCATGGTCGAATCAATTTCATGATCCGATGTAGTGAACTTGTGAAATATCCTGCACCATTTGCACCAGTTCCCTCCTATCTGCAAAAGCACATTCTTTTTTTCGCTCATAGCCTTCATAATTGCATTTGCAAACTCGTTTACAACATTTGAATCGGGATGATAGATTTCAAATTTTTCTTCTTTTTCTTTAATGGGTGAACTCTTTTCCTGGCCATAAGAATTAATGAATGTAAAAACCATCACCGCAAAAACTGTTATTATTTTTTTCATCATTTTTTGTTTTTATTTTTTTCCAATCTTAAACCCTTTTTCTAAAGGAGTCTTTTTATCAGTCTCAAATTATGCGAATATCTTTTCATATCAGCATTATATATTCCCACATGATCCAATGTATCCATCCTTACTTTTCCTGAGGCGTGAATGATCATGTTTCCGGCAAGGATAATCCCGACATGGGTAATCTTTCCTTCAGGATTATCAAAGAAAGCCAGGTCACCGGGCTGTGCTTCATCGAGCAGGTTAACGAGTGTTCCCTGCTCAGATTGCTGTGCTGCATCGCGCCTTAATTTCATTCCGGATAATTTAAAAACCATTTGTGTATAGCCGGAACAATCAATTCCAAAAGGTGAACGGCCACCCCACATGTACGGACAATTCAGATACATATATGCATTTTCAATCAGCGTACTGCTTGATTCGAGGCGTTCAGGATAACGTGCATTCCCTTCAAAATTAAACTTCAGATTTCCGATAACACAGTACTGATCTTTAAAAAAAGGGAGCGAGCTTCCGATAACAATTGAATTGATTTCATTGCCATGCGTAACAATTTGCACGAGGTCATACGAAATGCAAATCTCTTCTTTCTTCAATTGTTTGTAATCATCAAATTCAACTTCTGCGCATTGTGATGCAAGTATCCATCCTTCATAACCATCATAATCACACCGGATTTTTATCCATTCATACGATGATTCAAGAACTTCAAAAAACTCACCAAACAAAATTTGTGAAACCGTTTCACTTCTGTGAAGAGGTTCCATTTTCAGGTTTACAATACTAAGGTTGCAGATAGCGTGAGTCAAGGCAATTGAAAATTGAAAATTGAAAATTGAGGATTGAGGATTTCCCTCAATAAATAATTTATTACTCGTTGATTGATTGGGTTAAACATTTTCTATCACGATAGCACTTGCTCCTCCTCCACCGTTACAGATTCCTGCTGCGCCATATTTTGCATTGTTTTGTTTTAAGACGTTAATAAGCGTAACAATAATTCTTGCACCCGAACAACCGAGCGGATGACCAAGCGAGACCGCGCCTCCGTTTACGTTTACTTTTTTCGGATCGAGCTTCATTTCTTTTGTATTCACAATTCCTACAACGGAAAACGCTTCATTAAGTTCAAAATAATGGATGTCTTCCATTTTCAACCCTGCTTTTGCAATAGCGCGTGGAACAGCTTTTGAAGGAGTTGTGGTGAACCATTCAGGCGCCTGCTCTGCATCGGCATAACCGCGAATGATAGCAATTGGTTTTATTCCGAGCTTGTCTGCTTTTTCTTTGCTCATCAAAACCAGTGCTGCTGCACCATCATTCATGGTGCTTGCGTTTGCAGCTGTAACAGAACCGTCTTTTACAAACGGTGATTTTAACTGGGGAACCTTTTCAAAATTTACATTCTTATATTCTTCGTCTTCTTTAAAAACAAGAGGATCACCTTTTCTCTGGGGAATTTCGACAGGAACAATTTCATCATTGAATTTTCCTGCCGCCCATGCTGACTGTGAGCGTTTGTACGATTCAATAGCAAAAGCATCCTGCTCTTCGCGTGAGATGTTACATTCTTTCGCGCAAAGCTCGGCTGCATTTCCCATTGCATAGTTATTGTACACATCCGTCAATCCGTCTTTTGCCAGGCCATCAATCATTTTAGCATCACCGTATTTATTCCCCCATCTTAAATTTTCAGAATAAAACGGAACACTGCTCATGTTCTCCATCCCCCCCGCTACTACAACATCATTATCACCACACATGATGGATTGCGCTCCCTGCATGATTGCTTTCATTCCTGATGCGCAAACTTTATTCACTGTCGTGCAATGAACCGTATTTGGCAACCCCGCAAAAATAGCGGCCTGGCGTGCAGGAGCTTGTCCGAGATTTGCTTGGAGCACGTTTCCCATAAGCACTTCAGTGACTTCTTTCGGATCAAGTTTTATTTTTTCCAAAGCACCTTTGATGGCCGAAGCGCCAAGTTTTGTTGCTGAAACACCCGCCAACTTACCTCCGAAACTACCCATTGGCGTACGAACAGCGGAGACGATATAAACTTCTTTCATATTAATTTTTGAATTTGTGAGTGCGAATTTAATTATTTTTTGGTGATGAGCTGATGAGGTAATAGTGTTGAATTAAGGACAGAGAGCACGTTTTTTCTGCCTGACATGTTCATTTTATCATAGAATCACTCGTAAAACACTTCATCACCTTAACACATGATCATTCAGTCACGATTTTAAAGCCTACCTTTGCAGGCATAAACAATACTAAATGAACACATTTGAAGAGTTGGGGATCAGTGGGGAGATTATTAAATCTATTGCAGAACTTGGTTTTGAAAAGCCTACACCAATACAGGTGCAATCCATTCCTGTATTGATGACTGGTACACGGGATTTTATAGGACTTGCACAAACAGGAACAGGGAAAACAGCGGCATTCGGAATTCCGTTATTACAATTGCTTGATTTTAATTCGAAAAAAACACAGGCGCTTATACTTGCTCCCACACGTGAATTGTGTGTGCAGATTGCAAAAGACATTGTCAATTATTCTAAAAACACTTCGGAAGCAAGAGTGGTGGCAGTCTATGGTGGGGCAAGCATCCAGGGACAAATCAGTGAAATCAAAAGAGGCGCCCAAATTGTGGTGGCAACTCCGGGCCGTTTGCTTGACCTTATAGGGAGACGTGCCATTGATATCTCCCTGATACAATTTGTGGTGCTCGATGAAGCGGATGAAATGCTCAACATGGGTTTCCAGGAAGACATTGATGAGATTCTGGAAAACACTCCCGCTGAAAAACAAACCTGGTTATTTTCTGCAACCATGCCTGATGAAGTCCGGAGGATTGCAAAAAAATACATGGAAAATCCTTTTGAGCTAACCGTTGGAAAGAAGAATACCGGGGCTGACAATATAGAGCATCATTACTACGTGGTCCATGCCCGCGACCGTTATGCAGCTTTGAAAAGAATTGTGGATGCAACGCCTGATATTTTCGCCATCGTTTTTTGCCGGACAAAAATTGAAACACAGGAAGTAGCGGAAAATTTAATTCGTGACGGTTACAATGCCGATTCTCTTCATGGTGATTTAAGCCAGCAGCAACGTGACAAAGTAATGAAACGTTACCGCGAAAAATCATTGCAGCTTTTAATTGCAACCGATGTCGCTGCGCGCGGTATTGATGTAAATGATGTTACACACGTAATCAATTATAACCTTCCCGATGAACTGGAAAGCTATACGCATAGAAGCGGACGCACAGCCCGTGCAGGTAAATCCGGAATTTCCATCTGCATCATCAACACTAAAGAAGTTTTTAAAATCAGGCAGATTGAGAAAATGCTGAATAAGAAATTTGTTTTTTCTAAAATTCCCACCGGTGTGGAAATCTGTGAGAAGCAATTGCTCGGGTTGATAAAGAAAATACATGACGTGGCAGTGGATGAACAGGGAATTGCAAAATATCTTCCGTCCATTATTGAAGAGCTAAGTGAGCTGGATAAAGAAGAACTGATAAAACGCGTGGTGTCTATTGAATTCAATCGCTTTCTTGAGTATTACCGGAATGCAAATGATCTGAATATTGATTTCTCCAAAAAAGATCATGTGCGTGGCGGTGATGAAAAATACAGAAGCGGTGCTCCCCGCATGTTTATCAACCTTGGTTCGATGGATGGATTTGATACCGGTAAAATGCTCGGATATTTAATTGATATTACCAATCTTCCAAAGACAGTTTTCGGAAGGATAGACATTAAGGGCGTATATTCTTTCGTTGATATTGAAAATGAAAAAATTCAGGATGCTTTAAATAGTTTTAAAAATGAAGTTTATAAAGGCAGAAGAGTAAGGGTGGACATCTCAACCGGACCGGGAGGAAATAAAACATCACCAGGAAGATCAGAGAGATCTTATGGTTCAGCACGGCCGGCAGGAAGAGAGCGATCTTTCAGAGGAGAAAAATCCGGCAGAGGAGAAAGACCCGATAGCGGAAAATGGCAGGACGTTATGGAAAAATCAGGCAGTTGGGAAAATAAAAACAACAAAGGTGGCGGATTCAGAAAAAGAAGCGATGACCGGGAAAAAAGAAAAAGAAAGAAAAGCTACTGAGTGGAATGATGGAAAAATGGAATATTGGGAAGCATTATTCCATTATTCCAATATTCCGCGATTCAATTTTTAAAAGTAACCAAACCTTTTATATCTCGTAAAACCAATTTAAAATAACCAATTTACTTATGCTTGACATGCTTGGAAAACTTAATGAAGTAAAAAAGAAAATGGACGAAATAAAAAATCGTCTTGATACAATTACTGTAGAGGGAAATGCCGGTGATGGCGCTGTGCAGGTAATTGTAAGCGGAAACCGTGTGGTTAAAAGTATAAATATTGAAACCGCGCTTTTGAACCCTGAAAGAAAGGAAGAACTGCAGGACCTGCTTGAAATTGCTATGAACAATGCTTTGGAAAAAGCTCAGAATATTTCAGAAAGCGAAATGCAGTCAGCCGGAAAGGGCCTGCTGCCCAATATACCTGGACTTTTATAGTTTTTTAACTGTCACGCATCTCTTGCATGATTTCAGCTTTTATTAAGAAAGTTTTATCAATCACGGGTTACCAGATATCTAAAGTTGATAAAAGCAATGATACAGATCATTACGAGCGTCTTTACGGAGAAAAATCAGTAAGCAATAAGAGTTTTTATAATATTGGCGCAGGAAGCTTTTTTCATCCCTGCTGGACGAATATTGATCATTATACAAACAACAATTATTTCAAAGGTAAAGAACAGGTCAAAGGAATTAATTATGATTTATTTTCTCTTAACCCTCTCCCCCTTCCTGATTCCATAGCAAACCTTATTTACACCAGTCATACCATTGAACATGTAAACAATGAATCTGTTCAAAATCTTTTTAATGAAGCATTCCGTGTACTGAAGAAAGATGGTATTTTCAGAATTGTTACTCCTAATATTGATATCGAATACCGCGCATGGCGCGAAAATGACAGGGATTATTTTTTCTGGCTCGATTGGTACAGCAAGCCCGAAGATGTGGCACGCGTAAAAATTACGATGCCATTAAACCAGGCCACCACATCGCAGATTTTTTTAGAAAACTTTGCAGCGTATGCATCCGGTTTGCAACGTGAAGGAAAAGAGAAAATAAGCGACCAGGAATTGAAAAGAATTTTTGATGAGATGAGCTATGTTGATGCCCTTAATTATTGTATCTCAAAATGCCCTGTCGAATTGCAAAAGCAAAATCCCGGCAATCACATTAACTGGTTCAACAAAGAAAAACTTTTCCGGATGCTGAAGCAAGCCGGGTTTGAAAAAATTCATCATTCAGCTTACGGGCAAAGCTTTTCACCCGTAATGCGAAATCTTAAATATTTTGACGTTACGCTTCCTAAAGTTTCATTGTATGTGGAAGCAGTGAAATAAAATTCAGGGTATTTTATTTTTGTGATCGTGCGTTTTATTTTTTTTGTGAATTAAAAAAGAAAAATTACTTTCGCTTAAAATAAAACAACCGGCTTCCCGGAAAGGAAACACGGTTTAGAAAATTGTATTCAGAAAAGGAACGGCTTTACTGCTTGGATTCCATAGAGTCTCCGCAGTCCCGATAGCTATCGGGAGAAAGAGCCTGAAAGCACACAAAAAAAAATAAAATTCCCTGTTATGGATCCAACTCCCCAGCCTGCCCTGATATTTATTCCTGACATAAGCGGGTTTACGCAATTCGTAAATGAAACTGAAATTACGCACAGCCAGTTTATAATACAGGAATTGCTGGAAATATTAATTGATTCCAATATCCTTGATATGAAAGTATCGGAGATAGAAGGAGATGCAATTTTGTTTTACCGTACCGGCAACCTGCCTTCCGGTTCTTTGCTCGCTGACCAGGCAAGGAACATGTTTGTTTCGTTTCACCAGCACCTTAAACGTTATGACCTGGACCGGATATGCAATTGCAAAGCCTGTGTATCAGCCGTGAACCTCACGGTAAAAATCGTTGCGCACCAGGGACGTATTTCATTAATGAAAGTTAAAGACAGGGAAAAACTTTTCGGGAGTGATGTGATACTTGCGCACCGGCTTCTTAAAAATGATGTTCCTGAAAAAGAATATCTTCTTGCAACAAATGGCACCGGGATTCGTGATCAGCAACCTGGCAACAGCGAATGGATGGAGTTAAAAGAACAATCATCCACCTATGAAGCCGGGGAAGTAAAATACCATTATGCATCATTTGTGCCTTTAAGAAAAGAAATCAACGAACCGCAAAAAGTCTCTGTAAAAATTTACCGTTCAGAAAAACCTTTGATCTTTGAAGAAGTTATAAATGCACCAGCTGAAAAAGTTTTTCCCATGGTTGCCGATTTAAAAAACAGGCTGAAATATATGGAAGGCATCAAAGATGTGAAGATAAATAACGAACGCCATAACCAGATCAACCGGCTCGGGACGGTGCATCAATGCATATTTGAAAAGGAAGTGAGTGAATTTATTACCAGTGATTTTATAATGACCCCCGATAAAATGTCCGTATCGGAAACAAACATCAAAATGCCATTCACAACCGATTGGACGGTGGAGCGGCTTAACCATCAGAGCAAGGTTACTATTGTTTTCCATATGCAGTTTAACCCGGTCATGAAACTCATGTTCAACGTAGTAATGAAAAGGAAATTCATCAAAATGGTACATGCCTGTATTGATAACCTGAAGCGTGTATGTGAAAATAACTGAGATTAAAAAAAACAAAACCCTCCCTTTTATTTTTTGTTGAATTAAAAAAGAAAAATTACTTTCGCTTAAAGTAAAACAACCGGCTTCACGGAAAGGAAACACGGTTTAGAAAATTCTATTACATTCGAAATTTTTACTATGAATAAACAGGCGGCTTACTTATTATTTTTTC
>DATEMK010000640.1:0-4117 GCA_035275625.1 Bacteroidia bacterium | reverse complement strand
ATGAAGTGGAAGTTTCAAAATACCCGCTGTTTGAATACGCGCCTTATGAAACTGCTTTGACAAGCAAGCTTGTTGATGTAGTTAAATATGAACGGCTGGATTTGCTGCATGTGCATTATGCCATTCCTCATGCCTCGGTTGCCTACCTCGCAAAACAGATTCTTGCTGAACAGGGCATACACATACCTGTGGTCACTACTTTGCATGGCACCGACATTACCCTGGTCGGCCGGGATGCAAGCTATGAGCCTGTAGTTACTTTTGCAATCAATCATTCTGATGGCATCACCGCAGTGTCAGACAGTCTTAGAAAAGATACTTATTCAAATTTTAATATCATAAAACAAATTGAAGTCATTCCTAATTTTATTGATTTAAAAAGATTTTCAAAAAAAGCAAAAGATCATTTTAAAAAAGCTATTGCGCCCTTTGGTGAACACCTGATTGTGCATACTTCAAATTTCCGCCCGGTAAAGCGTGTTCAGGATGTGATTTATACTTTTGAAAAAATAGTGAAACAGGTCCCTTCAAAATTATTGCTGATCGGAGATGGTCCTGAAAGAACTGCGATTGAAAAACTTTGCCGTGAGACCAATGTATGTGACCAGATCCGCTTCCTCGGAAAGCAGGAAGCTATCGAGGAAATTCTTTCCGTCACAGATTTGTTTATCATGCCAAGTGAATCTGAAAGCTTTGGTCTTGCCGCGTTGGAAGCAATGGCATGCCAGGTTCCTGTCATTTCAACCAACACCGGAGGCATGCCGGAACTGAATGTGCAGGGAGTAACAGGTTTTATGAGTAATGTTGGTGATGTAGAGGATATGGCAAAAAATTCAATTTATATTTTAAGTGATCGTGAACGCCTCGCTCAATTCAAATTAAACGCACTGAACCGTGCAAAAGAATTTGATATTCATTTGATTTTACCCCTTTATGAGAAGTATTATCAGAAAGTTTTAAATGAACAGTTAGTCTGATTCTATAATGATTTATTTATGATTAACAAAAACATAAAATTAATTGTCTTTTCTGTTTTTCAGTTTATTCAACATGCTTCTTCGCAAGATACAACAGGCAGAATAAGATTTGCTGTTTATCCGCAGGCAGGAAATATTAAGATAGATAATGCTGCAATGTTTAATAACTCGGATACAATTTTCACTTTAAATGGAGGCAGTCATAATTTCAAAATATGGGCTCCGAAAATGAATCTTGTTGATACGAATTTAACCGTTAAAAAAGATTCTTTGTTTGTTTTCAGGTATGTGATGACTTATAACAAAAATTATATTGAATATATAAGAAGCTTAAACCGGTATAAGTATAAAAAATTATATAAAACTGTATTGCCTCCTTTGGGGATTCTTGGAATTTCAATTGCTGCTTTTGAATTCAAAAAAAAATCAGATGATTATCATGACCAGGCATTAGAAGACATCGAACGGTATGGATATACAATGGGCGGACCCGATGCTTTTGATAAGGTAAAAAAAGATATGGAAAAGCACCGGAAGAATTATAAATTATTTAAGGGCATATCTTACGGGACTGCTTCACTGGCTGCGGTTGCAACATTTATTTACGTCCTTTCACTAAAAAAAATAAGCCATATGGAAAAACCGGTTTACAACGAAACCAATTTATTATCCAAAATTGATTTGGGCTTTGATTATAATGTAACAGAAAGTAATGTTGCTTTGAACTTTTCATTTAGATTTTAAGCAGATGAAAAAAATATTTTATGTATTACTGTATTTGTTATTTTCAGGTTGTGACAAAAGCCTCGATGTTGAGCTAAATTACAATCCGTTTGATCCTGATTATACAGGTCCGAACGTGGTTTTTATGGATAGCCTTGTTCCTCAATATTTTTATTATATCAATACCCAGGGGGATACGGTGATTTATAATCGAATAGTAAAAATCTATGTTCACAAAGACTTTGCCTGTTTCGACAGTATTTGCTATGGCAAGATTTTCACGAATGGAATGCCGACTACGGCTTTAAATCCCTTTTATGACAATAAAATACTCCGGTATCATCAAATTTCAGCTCCGGGAATTTATACATTCGATGCAGCAATTAGCGATGGGAACAATGATTCAAAACATTCTGATCCATTAACAATAACTATTCATTGATTTTTTTCCGGTTTTTTTTATCACAAACAAATTTTATGCTTTTGAATACTTTGATTCGATCCGTTTTCCGCATTATTCAATGCCTGGTGCGGCTAAACACAATTTAAAATGTAATAACAATCTCTGCGATATGCAATAATTTACATCTTAAATTATACTTTTATGGCTTCCTTATGCGGATACTATTTTCTCTTTATCGTATTTCATTTTCCAACCTGCAACGCAATGCATGGATACTTTCTCTTGCTATGTTTATCAACCGCAGCGGTTCCATGGTATTGCTTTTTACTTCGCTATACCTTACGCGCGAGCTTCATTTTACAATCGGGCAGGCAGGAATTATAATGAGTTTTTACGGAATCGGCAGCGTGCTGGGCAGTTATGCCGGTGGCTGGCTCACGGATCGCAAAAATTATTTTGACATCATGGTTTTTTCGCTCATTGTTTCCGGATTGATTTTATTGTTGATGCTGGCAGTTACTTCCATTACAGGAGTTGCTGCGGTTATCTTCCTGTATGCATTTACAGCCGATATGTTTCGCCCCGCAAACTCGGCAGCTATTGCCGCGTACAGCACACCTGAAAACCGCGCACGCTCCGTTTCGCTCGTGCGGCTTGCTATCAATCTTGGCTTTTCCGTTGGCCCTGCCGCAGGCGGTTTAATCGCATTACATCTCGGTTACACATGGCTGTTTGTTATTGATGCTTTTACAGGTTTTGCAGCAGCATGGATGTTGTTCGTATACCTGCCAAGAATTGCTGTTCTTAAGGAACGTCATAATAATACGATACTTAGCGACAGCAGCACATCTGCCTACCGGGATTACAGGTTTTTGCTGTTTATCATTCTCGTTGCCTTATACGGCACGTGTTTTTTCCAGTTGTTTGCAAGCGTACCGCAATATTTCAGCCACGTGTGCCACTACAATGAAGATACCATTGGCTTGTTGCTTGCCTTAAACGGTTTGCTGGTGGTAATTATTGAAATGCCATTGGTGGCATCCTTAGAAAAAAAGAAAAAAAATTTCGCGTTTATTATAACAGGAACATTGTGCATGCCTATTGCTTTTGCCATCTTGCTGCTTGGAAAAGAAATGATGATTTTCGCTGTTTTTTATACACTCCTGATAACACTCGCTGAAATTTTTGCAATGCCGTTTATGATGAACTATGTACTGTCCCGTCCTTTAAAAGAAAGGCAAGGGCAGTATTCAGCTTTGTATTCCATCTCGTTCGGCTTAGCTAATATTGCTGCACCTTT
Source organism: Bacteroidia bacterium (assembly GCA_035275625.1). GTDB lineage: Bacteria > Bacteroidota > Bacteroidia > AKYH767-A > OLB10 > DATEMK01. The sequence goes on along the minus strand of DATEMK010000640.1, from coordinate 714 downwards.
ACTCGGTCTTGGCATAGCTGAAAGGTTCGGCTTCGACAGCATGTTTATATTTTTAATAGCGCTCAGCCTGTTAGTTGCCTTTGGATTTAATTGGCTGCATAAAAAGGAAATCCCTCAAAATTTAAATGAATATGATTAAACACCTTCTTTAAAACAATGCTCAATAGTCATTGTGAATTTTTGTCATCGCTTATTGATTGTTAAAATATATACCTTTAGCATTTAAAAAATTAACAAAATAAAACAAGTTAAATAACTTTAAAACTGTTTGATTTTATGAATGAAGAACCTCACCCGAAATGTAACTTCATCCAGTGACACGGTATGACCAAACAAAATTATTTTATTATCTCGTTGTTGTTCATGGTTATGGTAATTGCGCTTTTCCTTTTTTGGAATAGTCCTCTCAAAGTTGATGAACAGGATCATTATCCTCAAACAGTAAGCTACGTGAACGGAGATTATGCAAAACCTTATGTAATTTCCACTCTCACAACATATCATGCTTTGCTTGCCGTTATTTCCAAAATTGCCGGAGGGATCACAAGTATAAAATTTTTCAGGGCAATTAACCTGGTGTTTGCTTTAACTGCAATATTTATTTTCGGAAGTATCTGTGCAGCGATGAAAAGGAAAACTCCGGTAATAACTATGCTGCAGTTTGCTTTTTTTCCAATAATTTTTCCTTATTTCTTTCTCATCTATACAGATATC
>DATEMK010000639.1:0-13341 GCA_035275625.1 Bacteroidia bacterium | reverse complement strand
CAAAGGAATATAATAAAAAAATGAAAGGCATTGCGGGTTTTACGTAGTTATTATTCCCTGGCTGAAACCCCGGTTCCGGGTTTGTTCCGGCATACACTCAACCTTTTCTTACCCGGTTTCAGTAAATCACCCTGCCGGTTCAGTGAAAATATGCCTTCATCTGCCACCCAGGGACAGGGAAACAACTGTTACCGTGGATGAAATGAAAGCGCCTTTCATAAAAACCCTCACCGGAATACCGGAAATGTATATGCATGCACCGCTCTCCTTATATACGGAGACCGCTCAACCTGTATACGGAGAGTACTCATGTATATACGGAGACCACTCAACCTGTATACGGAGAGTACTCCATGTATATACGGAGACCACTCAACCTGTATACAGACCGTACTCCATGCATATATGGAGACCGCTCAACCTGTATACGGAGAGTACTCTATGCATATACGGAGACCGCCCGGCCTATACACGGAGACCACTCTCTGTATATACGGAGACCGGTCAACCTATACACGGAGACCACTCTCTGTATATACGGAAACCGGTCAACCTATACACGGAGACCACTCTCCGTATATACGGAAACCGGTCAACCTATACACGGAAACCACTCTCTGTATATACGGAGACCACTCTCCGTATATACGGAGACCGGTCAATACACCTTCATCCTGCACTTTCTCAGGCGATCCCTTACACTTTAATTACATATTATTTTGTTAAAAAAACATGTGATTTTTGTTGAAAAACGGAACTTTTTGTTGAAAACTTTATTATCAAGCCTGTTTTTATGTCAAAGACATTCATAATCTTACAAATTTTTAAACACCTCTCCTTAAAAATTTGTATACTTTTTTAATAACCTGCGTATATCATTTTCAAACCAGTAATGATAATCTCTTTATGGATATGACATGTATTCTTAAATATATTGGGAAACACGTAATGGCAGGACGGTTACTGATTATAACCTGATAACAAAAATTTTAACATACATGAAAAAATATGTAAAATTAAGTTTGACGGACCGCAATGTTGAAGAGCTGTTAACGCTTGCAGATAATGTGGGTACAGAAATGGACGGAAACCTGGCGTTTCCCAATCCTCCTGTTACTATTGCTGATTTTAAATTGGCAGTAGGCAATTTAAGACAGGCGCACAATACAGCAGTACGTACCCGCAGTGTAGTTGATTTTGCAGATGAGCGCGCTTTCGCAGTGGTGGTTGAGGATATGCTTCGGCAGCTTGGTGATTACGTTGATATGATTGCCAAAGGAAGTGAGCCTGTGATATTATCCGCAGGAATGCCCGCCTCAAAGACCCGCGAAAAGAATCCTGCGCCATCCCAGGTGAGTGATTTTGTAGCTGCGTTTACAGGGATTCCCGGAACGGTGTTGATTAAGTGGAGGCGTCCGAAGTACAGCAAGTACTTCCGTGTTTACATGAGCACAAATCCATCCAACCCGGCATCGTGGCAGCTTGTGGATACTATTTCTACCCGTAAGATGATGGTGCAAAACCTCGCTTCGGGGCAGAAGTTTTATTTCAAAGTTGTCCCTGTAGGTACAGCCGGTGTAGGTCCAGATAGCGAAATTGCTGAAGCAATGGCTGCCTGAAAATCCGGAAACCCGGATGGGCCAAAGGTTCACAAGGCTGTACAAATTTTTGTACAGCCTTTTCTGTTTGGTGTTTTTAACCTGTTGCCACGAATTTCACTAATTTACACCAATAAAGATTTAAATATTTTCCCAATTCGTGAAAATCAGTGCCTGCCTGCCTGCCTGCAGGTAATTAGTGGCTGTAATGTAAATTGGCTTCCGTTTATTCAAACAAAGACATTTGTGCAGCAAATGATTGCACGTCAATGTTCTTTATTTTGGGAAATGCATCATCCGCTTTGCGGATGTGATAAACAGGGGTTTCTTTATACCGGGAGGCTATAATTATGCTGGTCTCTTTTGCATGCCTGGTAAATAATTCATGCACCAGCTCGGGAGAATTATTATCCGCAGAGAGATGTGATAAAAATAAGTGGCTCATAAAAGAAGGCTTGTGCTCCATGAAAAGATCCAGCGCCTGCCTGTTTGATAAATGTCCTTTTCCGCCCCGGATGCGTTTTTTCAGATACGCAGGATACTTTCCCTGTTCCAGCATTTGCTCATCGTAATTGCTTTCGAGAAACGCAGCATGGCATTGCTTAAAATAACGGATCACCTGTTCGCAGGGTGTGCCAATATCAGTGAGCACACCAATCTTTACTCCGTTGCCTTCCACTATAAAGCTATAAGGCTCTATAGCATCGTGCAGCTTTTCAAATGCTGTTACTGTCAATCCGCCAATGGCAACAGGTATGTCCGCCCGGAAGGGCCTGGCAACACCTTGTTGCAGGTGTATGGGACTGTTTTTTAAAGCAGCGGGAGTTATGTAAACAGGCAGCTTATATTTCCTTGCCAGCCTGACAATACCACGGATATGATCCGCATGTTCATGGGAAATAAAAATAGCTTTTACCAGGCGTATATTCAATCCGAGGTTGTTCATGCGCATTTCTGTTTCGCGGCAGGAGATGCCCGCATCAACTAATACAGCTTCACGGTCGTTTCCTATGTAATAACAATTTCCGTTGCTCCCGGAATTTAAAGAGGTGACGAAGAGAGACATGCTGCAAAGAACAGGAATTGTTATTCAAAGTGATGCCGTGTATGTTAAATTTTTTTAACAATTGTGGAATAGAAAAATCTCCCGGTGTGCAAAACTAAATCCAAACCGTTATTTGTTTTTTACCGGATTTCAGTACATTTGAAAATCAAATTATGGAATGAAACGATATTTACTTTTATCCTGCTTACTTATTTGTTTTCATTTTGCATCCGCACAGCTGAATGTAACATTTCGCTCGCAGCTTTCTTTTCCCGGTATTGAAGCGTCTAATATATGGGGTTATGTGGACTCACTCGGCAACGAATACGCATTGGTGGGTACAGAGGATGGTGTGCGGATCATTGATGTTACCAACCCTGTTGCACCGGTTCAAAAATTTTTAGTTCCTGGAAATACTTCTTTCTGGCGCGAAATAAAAACATGGGGCAAGTATGCTTATGTGACTACCGAAGCTACTGCACCCAATCCCGGGATCCTGGTAATAAATCTTTCTAACCTCCCCGGCCCGGTCACTACAAAATACTGGCGGGGCACCGGGGCAATAAATAATCTACTGACTAAAGCTCATGCATTGCATGTGGAAGCCGGGTATCTTTACCTGTATGGAACCAACCTGTTTAGTGGCGCTGCGCTGATAGTAAATCTTGCTGATCCGTGGAACCCTGTCTATATGGGATATTGTTCAGGGCCGGTTTCTTCTCCGTACGTCCATGACGGTTATGTGCGTAATGATACCTTGTATGCGGGGCATATTTACGGAGGATATTTTGCAGTCTGGAATGTGACCAATAAATCAGCGCCTGTGCTTATAGCCTACCTGAACACACCGGGAAATTTTACACACAACACATGGCTCACTGACAACAGCCGCATACTGCTCACCACCGATGAAGTAAGCAATTCTTATCTCACGGCTTATGACATCAGCGACCCGATGAATATTACTGAGCTGGACAGGATACAGTCGCAGTTTCCGTCATCAGGATCAATTGTGCACAATACGCATGTGCGAAATGATTTTGCAATCACCTCCTGGTACCGTGACGGAATTACGATAGTGGATGCAGGCAGGCGCGGCAATCTCGTTACTACAGGGTATTATGATTGCAATGCTGCTTTATCCGGCAACGGCTTTAACAGCGTGTGGGGTGTTTATCCTTTTCTTCCTTCAGGAAATTTAGTTCTTTCAGATATTGAACAGGGATTGATCGTGCTCACTCCGAATTACGTCCGTGCATGTTACCTCGAAGGACTGGTTACCGACAGCATTACAGGAGTGCCGCTGGCAAATGTACTGGTTGAAATTCTTTCTACTGCCGTTACTGATCTTACTAAAATCACAGGGCTTTATAAAACCGGGATTACCACCGCAGGAACATACAGCATCCGGTTTTCAAAGGCAGGATACATCACAAAAACAATTACAGGTGTTTCTCTTGCTAACGGCCTGGCGACTATCCTTGATGTTCAGCTTGCACCGCTTACCTCATTCACCTTAACGGGAATTGTAAAGAGCAATGTAAACGGAGCCCCGATTCCTTTTGGGAATGTAAGATTTGAAAATGCGAACTATGCTTACGCAACCACAACCAATGCAAGCGGCAATTTTACCATAAGTAATTTTTATGCCGGCACGTATAATTGCACTGCCGGCAAATGGCTTTATAAAAATAAATGTGTCACTATGAATGTCACATCTGCCTCTTCACCGGTAACATTTCTATGCGATACCGGAATTTATGATGACTTCTCTTTTAGTTATGCATGGACCGTAACCGGCAATGCTGCTACAGGAGCATGGGTGCGGGGTGTTCCTGTTGGCACTACTTATGCAACAACAGGTGATGCCAACCCTGCTGCAGATGTTACGCCTGATTGTTCAAAATATTGTTACGTTACCGGAAACGGAGGCGGAACGTATTCCTTTGATGATGTGGATAACGGCAGCACTACGCTCACTTCTCCGCTGTTTAACCTTACTTCTTATTCCGATCCGTATGTTAACTACAGCAGGTGGTTTTTTAATATTCCTTCGGGTTCTCCGGCCAATGACACACTGCGCATCAGCATTACTAACGGGCTTACGACTGCTGTGCTTGAAAATGTAATTGCTTCCACGGCTCCCGGAATGTCGCAGTGGGTAAGCAAGTCTTTTAAAGTATCATCCTATATTACCCCGACTGCAAACATGCGGATAATCGTTTACACTGCCGACCAGGCTGCGACTGCAAATACGCTCGAAGCGGGATTTGATTTCTTTAACGTTACTAATTCATCTCCGTTGCCTGTTGAAATGGTTTTATTTGATGCCGCACCAATGGATAATTACAACCTTCTTTCATGGACAACGATGAGTGAAATAAACAATTATGGATTCGAAATTGAAAAATCAGCGGATGGAAAATACTTTGTAAAAACAGGGTTTGTAAAAGGTGCAGGAAATTCAACAGGCAGGAATGAATATGAGTTCAAAGATCACCTCATTGAACCGGGAACGGTTTATTATCGCCTTAAGCAGGTTGATTACAATTCTGCCTGCAATTATTCTGGTATTGCGGTTGTAAAAAGAAAAAGCGGAAACAGTAATGAGTTTGCTGTAATTTATCCGAATCCTGTAGCAGAGGAATTTACCATTCTGTTCGCTGACAAAACGGAAGATCCATCCGTGCTTGAATTGTCTGATATGTGCGGAAGGATTATGCTAGAGCGCACCATAGAGCAAGATGTAAAATCGGAAAAAGTAAGATTGGATAATCCTTCTTTTATGCCCGGCATTTACCAGCTTCGTATCACGAGCGGAAGCAATTTATTCTTTTCAAAGATTTTGAAGAGATAATTTTTTTCTTCTTGTAATTCCGGATTTTGTAATTTTCGTGCGAAAAATCCTTCACATCTTATGAAACATTCCTTCTATTTCTTTCTAACATTTATCTTTCTGTTGTCGGTACATCTTTTACACGGCCAGGAGAATTTTGAAAAATATTTTACCAATGCAACCATGCGTATTGATTATTCCCATACAGGAGATGCAACTACCGAATCGGAAGAAATAGTTCACATTTATCAATATGGAATATGGGCCGGAAGCATCGTCAACCTTGTGGATACATTAAATTACGGGGCGTATTATTTCAAGATACTCGACAAAAAATCAGGGACGCTGATTTATTCTAAAGGCTTTGACAGCTATTTCAAGGAATACCAAACGAGCACACCGGCAATAGAAGGAAAGGTGAAAACATTTTATGAATCGGCTGTCCTGCCGTCTCCGAAAAATAAAATTGTATTCCTGCTTGAAAAGCGGGATAAGAAGAATATATTTCATGAAATTTTCCGTGCAGATATTGATCCCGCTGAGGGCAGCATTTCTAAAAATCCCGCAAAGGATCCATCCGTTCGTATATACGATGCCGTTATTAGCGGAGACCCGCATAAAAAGATTGATATTGCCATTATAGCAGAAGGATACACAGAGCAGGAAAACCAAAAATTCAAAGATGATTTAAAAAGATCTGCCGAAGTGTTTTTCAGAGCTGAGCCCTGCAAATCCAATAAAGATAAATTTAATATCAGGGGAGTATTTAAACCTTCCATGGAAAGCGGGGTGGATGAGCCGGGAGCCGGAATATTTAAGAATACTGCTGTGAGCGCTTCGTTTGATGCGCTTGGCTCAGAGCGTTATTTGCTTACTGAAGATAATAAAGCGCTGCGTGATATTGCATCACATGCTCCTTATGACGCATTGTACATTATGGTAAACAGCAACCGCTATGGAGGGGGCGGCATTTATAATTTTTATTGTGTCTATACAGCGGATAACTTCAACAGCACTTACCTGATGATTCATGAATTCGGACATTCATTTTTCGGATTGGCGGATGAATATTATACTTCATCCACATCTTACAATAATTTTTATTCACCGGAAGTTGAACCTTACGAACCGAATATAACTGCATTAAAAGATCCTGCGAATATTAAATGGAAGCATTTGTTAAGCGAAGGAATTGAAATTCCCACACCGTGGGAAAAAACCGAATATGATTCAGTAGATATTGCCTGGCAAAAAGTACGCGGTGGTTTAAATGAACACATCACCACGCTGAAAAAAAACAAGGCTCCTGCTGAGGAGATTGCTGCCGCAAAGAATGAGTATGATAAAAGAAGTGCCGCGCGGATAAAGGAAGCGCAGGAATTTTTGCAGAAGAGCAGGTATGCGGGTAAAGTGGGTGCATTTGAAGGAGCGGGATATGCCACGAGGGGGTTATACCGCGGGTCGGTAAATTGCATCATGTTTACACAGGCAAATTATTTTTGCCCTGTTTGCCAGTATGCGATGACACGGATGATTGAATGGTATTCGAAATGATAAAACGGAAATATTTTTTTTTGATGTTGTTTCAAATCAGCATTCCTCATAAAATGCCTGCTCAAAAAACAATTGATGCGCGCTACCAGCTCACGGGAATTCACGACATGGCGGCAGGTTTTAAATTTAACACGGATGGTACATTTGAATTTTTTTACATGTATGGTGCGTCAGACCGCAATGCAAAAGGAACTTATACAATCGTTGGGGACACCATTAAGCTGAAGAGCGAAAAAGAAGCCGGAAAAGATTTTACCATTACTAACCAGTCAAAAAAAGGAAGCAAGTATAAAGTTATCGTTACAGAGAAAAATAAATACCTGCTGCGGCACATTATTGCTGTGGCAATGACCGGTGAAAAAGAAAATGTTTTTGAATCAGATGAAAATGGGGAAATTGAAATAGATTTAAAGCACTGCGATAAGCTTTATTTGCAGCACCAGCTGTTTCCCGATGCGCTGTCTTTGATCAAAGATGAAAACAACAGCAATAATTATTTTGAAGTAACATTGAATCCATCCTTGCAGCAGGTCAGCTTTAAAGGGATTGATTTTTTTATAGACGGTGATGAATTGCATTGTAATACCAATTATTTTATGCCGTTTGAAAATATCACTTTTGTGAAAGAGTAGAAGAAAATTTTCTATATATCCGGTTCAAAAAAGTTTTTGCCACGAATTACACGATTACCACAAATTAATTTTAGCATCCATTCGTGTTAATTAGTGCCTGCCTGCCGGCAGGCAGGTAATTAGTGGCTAATGATTCAGATTAGGATGTTTACCGAATAAATTCCGGATTCGTTTTCTTTACCTTTTAATTTTGTTTTGCCGAGGAACTCAAGCTGGTATTTGGAATCCAGCTGTCCTGCAGAAGTGAGAGCAAGAAATAGGTCTTCAGAAATCAAAAGTAATTTATTCAATGTTTTTGCCTGCGCCTGTATGCGCGAAGTAGTATTTAATACATCTCCGTGAAAAACGATTTCTTTTTTTGAATCGCCCACTTCGCCAATTACTGCTTCCCCTACATGCATTCCGGCTTTGAATCCCGGCACCATCCCAAATTCCTTTATATAATTTTCTTTTAAACTCTCCATCCGCCTGCATATCATGAAGAAACATTCTATGCAAACTGCATTTTTAATTCCGTTCTTTTTTTTCCAGCTTACGACCACTTCGTCTCCGACATACTGGTATATCTCGCCTTTTGATTCAACTATGGGGTCATTGATATCGAAGAAATAACTGTTCATAAAACGATGGTATGCCAGGGGGCCAATTTTCTCCGCTATTGTTGTTGACGCTGCTAAATCAAGGAACATAAAAATTCTTTCTTCCACAACAGGCTTGTGATATTTACCTACAATATAATTAAGTAAAACACCTTTTCCAAGAAGATTATTTACCTGTACTGAAAAATTCAGGAGCAGGCTTACAATTATTGAAAAGAAAAGAATGAACATAAAATCACCCCGGATGAATTTTGCAAAATCACTGCTTTTCATTGTTGTTATCCATGAGGTATGATTGATCATGCTTTCATGTGCCACCCAAACCAGTAAAACAGAATATGAAATCAGCAACATATAAAAAAGACTTTTTACAGCAAGGAGTATGGAAAAATTCAGCTTCTTAAACTTATCAGTAAATACAAAAATTTCAAATATTGAACTGATGGAGGTAATCAGGAAACCGCCTATCGCACCCTTGATGATCCGCTCTATATCATTACCAAATGCAATGGCAACAAAAAGGGGACCTATGACTATTCCCGATGCTGTAACAAGCAGAACAGTTTTAAGTTTGGATTTTGTGCTTACAGTGAGCGCCATTGTTTCTCATATTAAAATTATTTCATAAAAACTTCCCGGAGGAAAGTTCCACTGTTTCATCAATTCCGGTGTCTTCGCTATTTAGCGAAACTCCGAAACCTTAAAGACGAAAATACAGAATAATTTTATCCTGCGAATATTTGTAATTATAAACGAGCGCAATCAGCGGTTATCCAAGGGAAGACGAAGAGTTTTTTGAGGACAGGAATTTTTTTACTTCTTTTGTTAAAATAAAAAGATGAAGAGGAATTCCCTGCTGTTTTGTTGCATGCTGCTGCCGTTTATTTTACTGAATTCCTGTTCGGAAAAATTCGATGGCAAAAACGGTAAACGAACCGTATATTTTGAGGGGACGGAGAAAGTTTCACAGTCTGTTGAATATAAAAACGGAAAAAAAAATGGCTGGTGGCTGGAGTTTTATGAAAATGGGAATCCTAAGGTAAAAAGCAGGTATGTGAATGATACGCTGCAGGACAGCTCTCTTTATTATTATAAAAACGGAAAATTTTCAGACATCCAGGTTTTTAAGAATGGAAAGAGAGAAGGCTGCTGGAAAAAGTTCAATGAAAGCGGAATGCTTTACAGTGAAATTAATTTTAAGAATAATTACAAAGAAGGAGTTCAGACAAGGTATACTTATAATTCGGGCAGGCTGCTGGAACGTTTAAATTATAAAAACGGAATGCCGCACGGGAAACAGGAATATTTTTATAACAGCGGGAAGCCCAAAAGTGTTAGTTATTATTATTCAAATCATCCCTGTGAAGGATTAGAAGAATGGACGGAAGGAGGCAGAAAAATTAATAATGATTTTAAAATATCCACCAGGGAGCAAAACAGGGTGGCGATGGAAAACAAATTGAAATTTAACGTATACCTTGAAAATCCAAAACCTGATGATGAGGTCTCCGAGATTTTTGAGAGTCGAACCAGACCCTGCTTTCAGCGGGGCATTTCATATGAACATGCCGGAGATCATTTTGAAACAGGGTTTTATGTTTACAAGCGGGGCTTCGTTATGAAAAAAATTCAGATTGCTGCATTCAGAAAAACTGCATTCGGAAATGTGATGGTTAAAAAGACCACCTTTAATGTTTCAGCAACAAATTTTTAATTTCAAAACTGGGTAAGCATTTGCCTCAACCCAAAACTTCCGGGCGTCACTATCAAACCGGATTTAATGAGCTGTTTTGACTTTGCATAATTTCCTTTTTTAAAATATGCTCCTGCTGCGGTCATATATGCTTTTTCCACATAGGTTTCACTAATCGGAAGATTTTTTTGCTTTTCGTACAATCCTTCAAATTCTTTAATGTAACTATCGCCTTTAGCAAGATTGTTAAGTGAATAATTTCTGTAAGAAAGTTCGAGCAGGCAATTCGCTTTTATAGCATTGAATTGGTCATTGTTGTCTAAAAAGCTAAATTTCCGGCAATAGCTGTCCACCAGGTTCAGGATTGATGCAGCGTCATTGCTCTTTTCAACGATGCGGCCAAAGTAGGCTAAAATTATAGCCTGCAGGTTTGCATTGTTTCCGTTGATTGCATAAGCAGCCTGCAAATGCTTTAATTCATACAGGGTATCTTTTGAATTCAACAAGCCCAGGCGGGCTAATTCAAGATGGTAGTCAAAAGCAATGACATTTTTAAGCGCTGTATCAGTGAGCGCTGCCGAAATTAAATTGTAAGAGCTGTCAAATTTTGCATAGTCAGAATTGCTGATGAGCTGCGACTGGGTCACCCTTGAAAATTCAGCCCTGATAACTTCATCGCTTATTTCATCGTCCTTTAAGTTTTTATAGTGGCACAATGTAACAAGATTGTAAACCTGTTCCATGTTGCTGTAATTGTTATTTCCCGCCTGCAGAAGAAGAGCCAGCTTCAGCGTGTATTTATTTCGTTCAGACGGATAGAGGTAATACGCTTTCTTTAGTTCATCCACAGCGGCTGCATAATTTTTTTCATCAAGATAATAAATGCCATAATTGGAGTACTGCAAACCGGCAAGCTGTACCAATGAAACATTTTCGGATGAAAAATAATATTTGTTAAAAAGATCTGTTGTGTTTGAAGTATCCATTTCCGCTTTTGAAATCAGCTTTGATTTATAGAGGTTCTTTATGTAGTTCTGAGCAAATTCATCGCTGAACCGGTAATATCCTTTTTCAGGAGAAGTGGTTTCAATAAGAACTTTCCCCGTATTCGGATATGCTTCAAGATACACATGGTTGGGTGTTTCCTTTACCTGGTAAGGGATTCCAAGCTTTGAAAAAACAATGCCATAAAGGGCGCTGGCGGATACGCAATTATATTCTCCTTTATTGAAAATATCACAAAAGCTGTTTTCCATCTTATACACTTTGAAAAATGTTTTATGTACGTAATCGTAAATAATTTTTACTTTTTTAGATTCTGATTTGTTTTCAACCTGGCTGCGCAATGCATGGATACAATCATTTATTTTCTGGTGTGAAGCTTCGGCATTGAAGACGGTTTCTTTAAGATAAGGGGAAAGAAAAATATTGATCATATCCGGTGAATTGCCGGGCATGCATTGAGCAATGGCTGTTTTTTCAAATTCGTTTTTAAAAATCAAATCACTGAATTTTATCAGTGAATCAGAGGGGGCAGCATGCAACCCGGTTGAAATAAAAAATATTGAAAGGCGGATAAAAACGTTAAAGTTCATGAAGGTATTTTGTACAAAATTAACAGAATAAAGAAGAAGGAATGAAAAAACAGGCTCTTTTCGCTTTCTGAAATATTAAGCAAAAATAACTGCCACACAGGAGCAAATTGCATATGGAGAAAATTTTACTGATGCTAAACTTTATATTTGCGCAAATAAATCTTAAAACCGACTTATGACTGAATTTTTTGCTCCATTGCTTTCTGTTGAAGGACTTATTAGTCTGTCCACGCTGGTCCTGTTAGAAATAATACTTGGTGTGGACAATATTATTTTCATTGCCATCATTTGCGGTTACCTGCGTTTTAAAAAAGATCAGCATCGTGCAAGGGTAATTGGTTTAAGCCTCGCTCTTTTTATCCGCATCTTATTGCTGATGACCATTTCATGGATTGCGCGACTTGTAAATCCTTTATTTTTTATTGGCGATTTCGGAGCAAGCGGAAGAGACCTGATTTTATTCGGTGGAGGAGTATTCCTGATCGTTAAAACAATAAAGGAGATTATTCAGAAATTCAAATTAGCGGATCATGAAGCAGGGGCCAAGCCAACCCATCTTACCATGTCACAGGCTATTCTTCAAATTACCTTAATAGATATTGTATTTTCATTCGACAGCATTATTACAGCCGTAGGTTTATCAAATCAGCTGGTAATTATGATACTGGCAGTAACGATTGCAATGTTTGTAATGATATGGTTCGCACCTTATGTGAGTGATTTTATAAACAAGTACCCAACTGTTAAAATGCTTGCGTTGACTTTCCTTGTCGCAATTGGAATAATCCTGGTTGTTGAATCCCTGCACCTGCACGTAAATAAAAGTTATATTTATGTTGCAATGGCTTTTTCGGTAGTTGTTGAATTACTGAATATCCGGCTTCGGAACATCTCCATGTCGAAAGTTAAAAGAAGCTGACGGGCGCCTGGAAGAAATGACAGTTAGCTTTATAAAAGTTTCGAGATAACCCAGCTTTCTTTTAACGGAATTTCCCATTTGGTATGGAGATCAGCTTTTGTATCAAGAAGGTTATTAAAAACGTGCAGGTTGTCCGTCAACTTTTCGTCTTTAAACATTTTTAAAAAATCATTTAAAGATTTGACAAGCACCTTTTCTCCTTTCCTGAAAGCGATATTGAAACGGTCGAAAAGCGAAATTTTGTATTGCGTCTCCAACTGGCGGATAAAATGAACAGACTTATCAATGGAACATCCGCTGGCATCATTTCGGTTTTCGTCCACTGCAAGAACAAGAAAAATATGGTGAAAAATTTCAAAGCCCGCATGTAAAGTTTGCTGATGAGCAGTCCATTCCCCGACAAAATGTTCTGCAAGCTTTTTTATTTCATTTACTTCCGCTTCGCTCAGTTCACGGCCTGACTGGTAAATCCAGATTCTTGAGTGACCGGGCAAATTATTAAAAGGAATAAACATTTTATAAAGTTACTGATTTTTCAGAATTAATTTTTCGAGTTTCAATTCGAGATTTTCTTTTGGAGGCGGAACAAAACCTTCAATAATTTTTCCATCTTTACCGATAACATAAATAGTCGGAAGTTCGAGCAGGTTGTATTTTTCACCCGTAATGGCTGCGTCTGTCAATTGCGGAAAAATGATTTTTTTATTTTGCAGCAGCTTTTTTAATTGCTCTTTGTTTTTATCACTGACATTCATGCCAATTACTTCAACACCGGTTCCGTTAAACTTCTCATAAATTTTCTGAAGCGGCATCAATCTTACCCTGCTTTGCTGATCAAGAGCATTCCAGAAATATAATATACTTATTTTT
>DATEMK010000638.1:0-17993 GCA_035275625.1 Bacteroidia bacterium | reverse complement strand
GAAAATATATATAGATAAATTTTAACATGATATGACCGTCAGGTCTTTTATTTATAAAAATCGGAATGCCGTTCTAAGTTTTATAACGGCATTTTTGATTTCAGTTGCCTTAACAAACGTAAAAGCACAGACCACTGCTTCGTTTTCTGCAAATCCGACAAGCGGATGCGCCCCCTTAACTGTTGATTTTACCAACTCCTCTCTCCAGGCAAATTCATTCTTTTGGGACTTCGGCAATGGGAACACCTCGGTTCTGCCAAATCCGACAACAGCTTACCTTTCCCCTGGATTTTATACGGTAACATTAATTGCCACAAATACACTCACCGGGCAAGAAGATACACTTACTGAGGTTAACTATATTAATATAATCCCTACTCCCAATCCCGGCTTTTCCGCCTCCCCATTATCAGGTTGCGCTTACAATAATATTATTACATTTAATAATACAACCACTGGCGGTGTTACTTATACTTGGGACTTTGGAGATGGCAATGCATCCGTATTACAGAATCCGACACATTCCTATGCAAACCCCGGGTCTTATACAGTTAAGCTAATAGCCACAAATGGTTTTGGTTGTAACAGCATTGTCATTCAAACTAATTATATCACTATTTCCCCCGCCCCGAATGTTTCGTTTACTTCTGATTATACCTCCACCTGCGATGTGAACCAGGTATTTAATTTCACAGGCAGCGGTACGGCTGTCACTTCCTGGTTTTGGAATTTTGGTGACGGCACTACTTCCACACTTCAAAATCCTTCTCATACTTATTCCAGTTCGGGAAGTTATAATGTTTCATTAATTGCGACTAACAGTTTCGGTTGTACGGATACAGCTTATGTTCCTAATTATATAAGCATAGGTAATTCTCTTGTTCCGAGCTATACCATTAATAATAACATAGGCTGTGGATCGCTTTCAGCTCATTTTAACTGTACGGTGCCAAATGGTACAAGCTGGTTGTGGGATTTTGGTGATGGCTCCCCTGCTTCCACTTTGGAAAACCCAGTTCATAATTACACAGCTTCAGGCAGTTATACTGTCACACTTACCGTAACAACTACAAGCGGATGCGATGGTACTAAAACATTTACTAATGCAATTATAATCGATCCCTTGCCGGTTGCAAATTTCAGCGCAAGCCAGGTGAGTCCCTGTAATCCTTATTTATGGCATTTCACAAATCTGTCATCAAACGGAGTAAATTATTTATGGGAATTTGGAGATGGAACTATCTCTACTCAAAGCAACCCAAATCATTTATTCGGGTCAGAATCTATTTTTGATGTTACTCTGCATGTGTATACCGCTCATGGATGCGAGGCAATTTTTACATTGCCTGCGGCAGTTGATATTAATGACGCCAAAGTAATATTTACTGCAACGCCAAAAATCGGATGCAAACCGTTAACTGTTACATTCACAGCGTCTAATTATCCTAATGTAAGTTCATGGTTCTGGAAATTCGGTGACGGAGGAACTTCCACTTTACAAAATCCAACCCATACTTATACAGCTGACGGAAATTATAATGTTTCGCTAAAGGTTACCACCACAACCGGGTGTGCTGATTCAACATTAAAATCAAATTTTATAAAAGTGGTTCCGGGGCAGATTAATTATACAGTGCCTGATACGATAATAGGATGCCTGCCATTTACAGCTTCCTTCACAGATCCCACGATTGGAAGCAACATGTGGCATTGGGACTTTGGTACAGGAGATACTTCTAATCTTCAAAATCCTACTTATCTTTTCCAGGATACAGGGGTATTTATTATAACATTGCAAACAAGCATGCCAGGCGGTTGCAGCCAGTTTTTTAATCCCTTTGCAATAGTGCACATATTTGATTTCCCGCCCGAACCAATAGAGGTTATTTCTCAAACCACATGCTCCCCCTTTCAAATTGAATTGACTGACAGTACACAAGGTATTGTTAGCTGGCAATGGGATTTTGGAGATGGCACTACTGCTAATACCCAATCCGCTATTCATGTCTATTCACAGGCAGGAACGTATAATATTTCGCTTACGATGCTGACCATTGTCGGGTGCAGAATAGTGCTTGATACCACCATTACATTTGGTCATCCTAATCCTTTAAGTTTTTCAAATCCTACAACATGCACAGATGACATCATACAATTTACTCTTGGCACACCGGGAGCTTTCACTTCACATACATGGGATTTTGGAGATGGTTCGCCATTAACATCTCAGCAAAACCCAAGTCATAATTACCCGGTTCCGGGGGATTATATTGTTACATTAACAACGAATGATACTGCCGGATGCACAGATATTTACACAGATACTTTATTTGTCAGAACTGTGGTGGCAGGGTTTACTGCCAGCGGACCTACAACCGGATGTTTTCATTTGAATGTTAACTTTACAAATACTTCAACCGGTGCTACTGATTATTTATGGGATTTCGGAGACAGCACAACATCTACGCTTCAAAATCCAAATCACAATTATACATCTCCAGGTATATATACGGTGACCCTGACAGCAAGTGCCGGAGGTTGTACCAGATCAGTAACACAAGTAAACTATGTTACAGTTGACGTAGCAGTTGCAGATTTCTCTTATTCTGCTGCCGGAACTTGTTTTCCCATTACAGTGACCTATACAGATTTAAGTGTAAACCCGGCAACATGGTTATGGACATTTGGTGATGGGGGTTCTGACACAGTACAAAACCCTGTTCATACATTTTATTCTGCTCCAACAGCAGGAGTCAAGTTAGTGATGGTGAATATAAACGGATGCCACGATATAAAAACCAAAAATAATATTAACGTTACGCCTGTAAATATTTCTGTTTCCGATACGGCAGGTTGTAAACCCTTCCAGGTTAATTTTAGTGATTTGACAAGCGGTGCAACTTCATGGCACTGGGACTTCGGAGATGGCAGCACATCAAACAATCAAAATCCCTCACATACTTATGCTGATACAGGAAGCTATGGTATTACTTTGATTGTTTCCCTTGCGGCTGGATGTGTGGATACGGTTTTCTTTCCGGATTATATTACGGTTACTGCTCCGTTTGTGGATTTTACAAGTCCGACTGTTGCAGTTTGTGCGCCTTCATTAGTTTCCTTTAATAATTTATCGCTGAATACCGTTTCTTATTTATGGGACTTCGGTGATGGTATTACTTCAACTGCTCAAAACCCTTCACATATTTATAATATTCCCGGGGATTATACTATTTCATTGACTGCGTGGGATAGTGCAGGATGCACCGCTACGGAAGTTAAAACTAATTATATTCATGTGCCGGGAACTTTCGCTTATTTTACTCTTGCTTCTCAAACTAATTGCCTCCAGACCATGGTTCAGTTCCTGGATTCATCTATCAATGCGACCTCATGGACCTGGAATTTCGGAGACGGATATACATCCACTTTGGAAAATCCATCGCACCTTTACCAGGATACGGGAAGCTATATTGTTTCGCTGATCACTTCTGATTCGCTGGGCTGCACATCATTTTATTCATATCCGGATTCTATAGTTGTTCATCCGAACCCGGTTGCACTGGCTGCGGTGTCTGATACGGTTGGATGTAACCCGCATTTTGTTTCATTCACTAATTCATCAACAGGAGCGACAGCGTACACATGGAATTTTGGAAATGGTGATTCATTAAATACTGATACTGCAGTTTATACTTATACCACTGCAGGTATCTACCATCCAAACTTAGTTGCCGTGAATCAATATGGATGTACAGATACATTTTATCTTCACAAGGTTCGTGTGCTGCAAACACCTCTTGCTGCTTTTACAGTTGCTAATTCTGCGGTTTGTTCAGGGGATACATTTGCATTTAACAATACTTCAATGGCACTTATAAGCCCGACTTATAATTGGACAATAGGTCCTGTAAACTCAACAGCTCAAAATCCAATTGTCGTATTTACAATTCCGGGGTTTTATAATGCTTACCTGCTTGTTGTTAATGCAAATGGCTGCAGGGACTCTGTCCAACAATCAAATTATTTACAGGTCTATGATACAACGCCTCCACCTGTATCGCCTATCATGAGCGTTTCGGTGAAAAATAATACCTCGGTGGAAATTAAGTGGCTTCCTAATGCATCCACAGATCTTGAAGAATACCGTTTGTTCCGTTACAACACAAACACTTCAGTTTATGATTTGATTTATTCAGAGCTGCATCCGAATAACTCTAATGCAAATGTTACGGGGATATATACTGACACATTATTGAATACTCTTACTAAAGTTTATACATATAAATTACAAACTATAGATCGTTGCGGATACAGGTTAAGTCTTGACAGTTCGATAGCGCATTCTACTATAAATGTGACTGCCACTACCCAGGCCCAGGATATTCATGTTAACTGGACTGCTTATGCAGGTTGTGCGGTTTCAACATATGAAATACAGCGAGTGGAAATTCAGAATGGTTCTTCTCAGCTAATTGCAATTGTACCTTCCACACAGCTTACGTACTTAGATTCCGGGTTGAATTGCCCGTTTTATTATTCGTACAGAATTAAAGCCACAGATCTTTGCGGCAATAGTTATATTTCTTTAAGCGACACTTCTGTTGCCATGCCACAAAATATTTTTACTGATCAAAAAGTGGATGTGGTCCGTTCTACGGTAGTATTCAACAAAAGTGTTCTTACCGAATGGGGTGAACCTAATATTCCGCTCAGCCGGGTGCTGCAATATAATATTCTCCGGTCAACGGATAGTGTAAATTATTCGCTGATTGCTTCGCTGCCTGCAAATGTTTTCAGCTATGAGGATGAACAGGTGGATGTGAATCATCAAAATTATTATTACAAGGTGGATGTGATCAGCGATTGCAACCTTGCAGGCCTGGAAAGCGGTATGAGCTCTTCGATACTTTTACAATCGGATTGGGTGCATGAACAACCAAAGGTGTGGTGGACGGAATATAAGAATTGGGATTCGGGCGTTGATTATTATACTATCGAAAAGAAAAACGAAGCCGGTCAATGGGTACTGATTAAGACTGTAGACGGGCAGACTAAGGAAACTTTGATTGATGAATAATTCTATATTTTTAAATTGCTAAATTGTAAACAGCAGCTCTACCTTTTTTCCTCGGTATTATTTCATCATTTTTATTTTTACTTTTGATTTCTGTTAATAACCTAACAGTGAATATTCATTTTTATGAGACCGTTAGTTATTTTTTACCTGTTGGTTCTTTATGTGATGCTTCAGTTTTGCTGGTGGGCATTTTTGCTGGTGCAAATGAACCAGGAAGTGTTTGAGCATAAAATTGAAATGGTGGAGCTTAAAAAGGCATACCCGGTTGAAAAGGCAAAGCAAAAAGATTTGCTGATAAAAAAACTTCATGAAAGATGGACGATGATTGCCAGCGAAGGCGCTGTGTTTCTCACGCTTTTAGTTATCGGGATTAATATGACCCGAAGAGCATTCAGGAAAGAATTTTTACTGGCGCGGCAGCAAAAGAATTTTCTATTATCCATTACTCATGAGTTTAAATCACCGCTTGCAGGAATTAAGCTGAGCCTGCAGACGCTTGGGAAATATGATCTTGATAAAGAAAGGAAGGAAGGGCTTATTAACCGTTCGCTGAATGAAACGGAGCGCATTAATAATCTTATTGAAAACGCTTTGATGGCTGCGCAAATAGAGGGGCACAGCATTGAATTACACAAGGAGGAATTTAACCTGAGCGAATTACTGGAAAATACCATTCGTGATAAAGCAGAACTGTATCACCTTACTCATGAAATAAATTCATCCATTGCTAAAAATGTTACCATGACTGGCGATGCGCTTGCTATAGGCTCAATGGTGCTGAATCTTATTGAAAATGCTGAAAAATATTCGCCTGCTAACAGCAAGACGCTGGTGGAACTGATTGACAGGGACCGTTATATTGTGATCCGCGTAAGCGATAATGGAATTGGAATACCGGAGGAGGAGAAGGAATTTATTTTTGACATGTTTTACCGTGTGGGGAATGAGGAGATGCGAAAATCAAAAGGTACCGGGCTGGGGCTTTATATCGTGAAGAATGTGGCGGCATTGCATAACGGGAAAGTTTATGTAAAAGATAATAAGCCGAACGGGACTATTTTTGAAGTTATTTTTCAGCGGTAACATGAACTAATTACGTCCGCCTTAAAATGGCCCGGGTACCCCGATACTACTAATATAGACGTTGAAACAGGAAAGCTGAAGAAGATAGTGGTGACGATGACGAAGATTTAGGCATCAACGAATACTAATCATTACGAATTTACGAATAAAGAACCGGCTTCGAGAGGGTCCGGTTTTTTTTGAGTAGATTTGAGGGATGAAAAGAACTATACTTTTATTTTCTTTCATTGTCCAGCTTTTTCCCTCAGCCCTAGGGCAAAATTATTTTCATAAAAGGTATCTTGTTTCAGGTAACAATTCTTATGCTTTTCGCATACGTGAAGGAATCGATAAAGCTGTTTTCATCGGAAGCAATAAGCTTTACAAAGGCTCTTTAATAAAAATTGATTCCGCAGGAAATGTTTTATTTAACAATGACTATTTACCGCTGAGTAATGTCAGTTGTCAGTTTGGTGATTTTGTAACAACAGCGGACAGTGCAATACTTTCAATTGGTAGCTACCTGTCAGGAAGCTTTCATAATGTAATTGTTAAAATAAGCCAGAACGGAAGTGTTCAATGGTGCAATGAGATTACTAACATTATAAGTACCGGAAGTTCCAATCACCGGATGATTAACGGACCTGCTGATAAAGTGGTTTGTGTTTTTAATGATGGCAATCCGGTGGTTGTACAAATGGATGAAAATGCCATGGTAAATAGTGCAAAAAGAATAGTAGGAATGGGTGCTGAAAACATAAGGCTGTTAAACGATAGTGGTTATCTTTTATTCGGCTCAAGTGCAGGCGGTGCAGCATTATTACGTATGGATTCATTATTTAATCCCGTATGGTCTTCATATTATCAAGGGCATTACAAAATGTATGATGCGGTTCAAACTCCAAACAATGAATTTATTTGTGTGATGAAAGATTCTTTTCCATTCAACCATAAATTCTCCATAATGAAAACCGATTCTGCGGGTAACCCGATATGGACTAAATATTTCAACGATCCGACAAAAGCTTTCTTTCCGCGACAAATTCTTTTAAACTCAGATCAGACCTTTTTTTGTGTGGTTAACTGGACACCTTCTCAGAATGGAACCGCTGTTATAAAAATGGATACCAACGGGAACCTTCTTTATTTAAAAGACCTTGTTTTAATAAGAGAATATACTAATGTGATAAGATTATCTGACAAGCGGTGCTGTTCACTTTTAAGTAAAGGCAATTCACCCAGCACCCTGGTCCCCTGGATCAGCATGGATGATTCACTTCTTGAAACTACGATGCCTTATTGTTTAAACTCCATAGCTGATACTTTAAGTCCTGTAACCATAACATCATCAGTTGATACCCTGTCTTTAACATTTGCACTTTCTGGACTGGTTTACCAAAACATAAGCTATCATGATGTTGCAGATACTGCATATATACTAAATGCCTGTCCTACGGTTGGAGTTATTGAAAACAAAAACACTTATGCAATTACGGTAAGTCCCAACCCCACCACCGATTTCATCACCATTCATTACAACTTATCTTCTTCAAACCAAACCACCATTTCTCTTTTTAATCTTTACGGACAACCTTTGGCAACACCCCTGACCCCTAAAGGGGGACTATCGCGGTCAGACGAGCAGGAAATAAAAATAGATATGCGCAATTTTCCGGCAGGGATTTATTTTGTGAAGGTGAGTGATGGGGAGAAGGAGGAAGTTAGGAAGGTGGTGAAGTATTGAATGATCAAATGGTCAATCAATTTTTTCTATTCCGTTACCCGGAAAATCATTTAAAACGATTTTGCCACTGCTATAAGTAATTCCCTTAAAGGGATCGTTTGAAATTAAAAGCGGCCCGTCAAGGTCTGCCCAATCGGACAGGGGAGAAAGCTGGGCCGCTGCCGAAACTCCGCAACTGCTTTCGCTCATGCAGCCGATCAGAATTTTCAAGCCCTGTTCGCGTGCACGGAATATCATTTTTAATGCCTGGCTCATTCCTCCGCATTTCATGAGCTTGATATTTATCCCATGATAGGCATCTTTTATTTTCGCAATATCATCAAAAGTCTGCACGGCTTCATCAGCAATAATTGGAAGCGGGCTTTTTTCTTTCAGCCAACAGGCATCATCCATTTTATTTTTTTCAAGAGGCTGTTCAATGAAAATGGCTCCCTGTTCTTTTAAATAATGAATCATGTCCAGCGCAAATTCCTTTTCATCCCATCCCTGGTTTGCATCTATGCAAATAGGTTTATTGGTTTCTTTTCTTATTGTTTCAATAATTAATTTGTCAAACGGTCCGCCTAATTTTATTTTCAGCAAATTAAAATCTTTTGCTTCGCTGACTTTTTCCAAAATCATTTTCGGGGTATCCATTCCGATTGTAAAAGTTGTTTGCGGGCAATTTTCTTTTTTCAACCCGAACATTTTATGACAGGGTTTAAGCAAAACTTTTCCTGCCAGATCATGCAAGGCAATGTCAAAAGCGGCTTTTGCAGCAAAATCATCCGCCTTTTGGCGGAAAACATAATCGAGAATTTTTTCTTTTTCAACCGGGGAAGTAAACTGTTTTACATCCAGCAGGGATAAGAATTTTATTACCGATTCCTGTGTTTCGGGCAAATAGGGGGGCAATGCGGCTTCACCATATCCTGTTTTATTTTCATACTCCAACTCCACATAAACAACAGGTGTGAAATCTCTTTTCCCTGCTGCAATGGCAAACGGATGCTTAAACTTCAATTCAAACGGATAATACCGGAGTTTCAAGGGTTTTGTGTATTTGGTTCAAAAATATTTCTATTTTTGACACCCGTTGAAAAAAATGACCAGTGACCAGTGACCAGTGACCAGTGACCAATGACCAATGACCAATGACCAGTGACCAGTGACCAATGACCAATGACCAATGACCAATGACCAATGACCAATGACCAGTGACCAGTGACCAGTGACCAGTGACCAGTGACCAATGACCAATGACCAGTGACCAGTGACCAGTGACTAGTGACCAGTGACCAATACCAATGACCAGTGTTCAGAAAAATATAATTAAAAAACTAAACTTTAAACTTTAAACTCAAAATTCAAAACCACTTATGGCAGCAACAAACCCGTTTGAAAAAGCAATTAACGATTTTATGAAGCATGTGAAGGCAAAAAATCCCGGTGAGAAAGAATTTCACCAGGCGGTTTTTGAAGTAGCAGAATCAGTTATTCCTTTTATTGAAGAAAACCCGCATTATAAAGAAGCAAAAATCCTGGAACGCATTGCAGAACCTGAACGTGTAATAATGTTCCGCGTTCCCTGGATAAATGATAAAGGCGAATTTCAAATTAACCGCGGTTTCCGTATTCAAATGAACAGCGCACTGGGGCCTTACAAAGGCGGTTTGCGATTTCATCCTACTGTTTATCTCGGTATTTTAAAATTTTTAGCTTTCGAACAGGTTTTCAAAAACAGCTTAACTACACTTCCGATGGGTGGAGGTAAAGGTGGTTCTGATTTTGACCCGAAAGGAAAATCGGATAATGAAGTAATGCGTTTTTGTCAGAGCTTTATGACTGAATTGTTCAGACATATAGATGCTTATGCTGATGTGCCTGCAGGAGATATTGGGGTGGGCGGACGTGAAATTGGTTTCCTGTTTGGTCAATACAAAAGGATTGCAAACAGGTTTACAGGCATCCTTACGGGAAAAGGAATGCAGTATGGCGGAAGTTTAATTCGTCCTGAAGCAACAGGTTATGGTTGTGTTTATTTTACCCAGGAAATGCTCGCCACCAAAAAGAGCAGCATGAAAGGAAAAACCGTGGTTATTTCAGGTTCGGGCAACGTAGCGCAATATTCTGCTGAAAAAGTTAACCAGCTTGGCGGTAAAGTGGTGACTATGTCTGATTCTGACGGATATATTTATGATAAAGACGGAATTGATGCAACAAAACTGGCTTTCATATTGGAACTCAAAAACGAAAAGCGCGGACGCATCAGTGAATACGCTCAAAAATTCAAAGCAGATTATATTAAAGGAAAAACTCCCTGGGGCGTAAAGTGCGATGTTGCATTACCATCCGCAACCCAAAATGAACTGGGCGGAAAGGATGCGAAGCTGTTAATTAAAAACGGATGCAAAGCGGTAGCAGAAGGAGCAAACATGCCTTGCACACCTGAAGCGGTTACTGAATTCCATCACGCAAAAATCCTCTTCGCTCCCGGTAAAGCAAGCAATGCAGGTGGTGTTGCCGTAAGCGGATTAGAAATGAGTCAAAACTCCATGCGTTTGTTGTGGACAAGAGAAGAAGTTGATTCCCGCCTGAGCGATATCATGAAGAACATTCATCAAAACTGTGTGAAGTACGGTTCAGAAAAAGGCTTTATAAATTATGTGAAAGGAGCAAACATTGGAGGATTTGTTAAAGTGGCAGATGCGATGCTTGCGCAGGGATTGGTATAAAGTTTAAGGTTTAAGGTTTAAAGTTCTCAGACGCGTAGCCAACTTTAAACCTTAAACTTTCTTATGCTTCCACAAAATTTAAAATAGATTGAAATATTCCTAACCCGTCTGTATTACCCAAAAGGGGATCGGAAGCGCGTTCAGGATGAGGCATCATACCAAAAACATTCCGGGTACGATTGCAGATGCCTGCAATGCTTTCGGTAGCGCCATTAGGATTATGCTCTCCGACAAAGTTTCCCTTCTCATCGCAGTAACGGAAAAGAACCTGGTTGTTTTCATTTATTTCTCTCAGCCCATTTTCATCAGCATAAAAACGGCCTTCACCGTGCGCAATCGGGATATTTAAAACTTTTCCGATAGTAAGCTTTGAGGTAATAAGGCTTTCGTCTGTTTCGGCTTTTATAAAAACATTTTTACAAATAAATTTATGATGCAAATTATGTAGCAACGCGCCCGGAAGTAAATGTGATTCGCATAAGATCTGGAATCCATTGCACACACCGAAAACATATCCGCCTTTATTGGCAAATTCAATAACCTCCTGCATAATGGGAGAAAACCGCGCAATCGCGCCCGAACGCAGATAATCACCGTAAGAAAATCCGCCCGGCAAAATAATTAAGTCACAGCTTTTCAGATCATGATCTTTATGCCACAACGGTTCCACTTTTTGTTTCATGATATTTTGCAATACATGAATCATGTCGCGGTCACAGTTTGAACCTGGAAATATTACAACACCGAATTTCATTTTAATTTTTTTGATTAAATAAGTTTCAACCCCCGGATTATTTTCCAAAATTACTTAATTGAAATATAATTGTAGATAATAAATGCAACAAGTAAATAGAGTACCGGATCTGTGAGCCATGCTTTTTTTGTGGTAAGAAAATAATACGCTACAATTATAGAAAGAGGAATACATAGAATGCTGAAACGGAAAAGCATTTCTGAGGGTGTAAAAATGATCATCAATAAAGAGATAATAACAAGAAACAAGATGATCAATTGATAGCTTCTTGTTTTTGCGGTGTTTTTCAGAAAATTCAGCCGGATCTTAAGAAGTGATAAAATGAAAACTGCCGATACCCAAATAATGGTGAAGGGATATCCTCCGGGCACTGCATTTTTTATATTGAATTTACGGCTGATTTCAGTTGTATGAATAAAATGTTTGATTTCGCCAAACGTGTCATTTAAAAAATAAAAAAGCAACACAAAAAATACCGGGGTAAGAAATCCCATAAGCCCCACCACCCAATCACGCCATGAAAACGGGCGGAGAATAATGAGGCTTACAGCGTAAAGCAAAAGAAAAATTACTGCAGGTAAATAAAACAATGTCATAAAGGACAGAAGAACGCAAGAGTCAAAATCCCATGCAAGCGGTGTGTCGTTTTTATACAGGCGAAAAATTTTATTCAATGTAAAAATAAGAATGGAATTTACAATCAGTACCGGGTGAAACGAAATGAATTGTGGAATTGAAACGGAGAGCAATAAATAAAACAATCCGGGTAAAAAAGAATTCCTGTAAAGCACTTCATGCTTATTGCAAATAAAATTCAAATGAATGGTTTGGGATAGTATAAGAGATAGCCCAAGCAAAAAATAAATGAATTTATGATCGGGAGAAATTAATTTCAAAAGCAGATTATAAAAAGGCATGGAGCTCCTGCTTTCAATTGTAAATCCCGGATAACCGGCAGACCAGGCTGCCAATGCAATTACAACAAATACTACATAAACTAAAGGTTGCCTGGATTTAAAAAATCTGATAACCATTCAAATGGAAGAAGGATTTAATCCGCCTCAGGCGGATGTTCGGAAAGTATTTTTCTTACTTTTGCGCCAAATTAAATAATTATGGATGCAGTTTGGTATGGAATAGCCGATTTCTTTGAATTCATCTTTAAGATTGTAAAACCTATCGGGATGAGTATTGATATGTTGTTTTTTGCGCTCGGAACTATCGGTACAATTTACTGGCTTTGGTACACAGTAAAAGTAAGAAAAGGCACTCATAATTACATGTCTGACCCGCCTAAAAGCAAATAGCGGAAATTTTTTTATACAGGATAGGAAATTTTTAAAAGGTCCTGTCCTATGTCTTTCCTGTAATATTTATTCTCATAATTTATTTGCCCGATGGAAGAATAGCATTTATGGAGTGCATCTGAAATGTCATTTCCAAAAGAAGTTACAGCAATAACTCTCCCGCCTGCACTTAAAACTTTTCCATCCTGCAATTTTGTTCCGGCATGAAAAGCAATACTTTCATTTATTTCTTCTAACCCGGTAATAAGTTTTCCCTGTTCATATTTTTCGGGGTATCCTTTTGAAACCAGCATTACTGTGGCAGCAGTTCTTGAATCCATCTCGATCTTTATTTGAATTAACTGCGCTTTTGCAACAGCTTCAAAGATTTCCACCAAATCATTTTTTATTCTCGGTATCACCACTTCTGTTTCAGGATCACCCATCCGGCAGTTATATTCAATCACAAAAGGTTCATCCGCCACTTTCATAAGCCCAACGAAAATAAAACCTTTGTAAACAATTCCTTCTTTTATTAACCCTTCAATGGTCGGTTTGATAATTTTATTTTCAACTTTTGAAAGAAAATTTTCATCCGCAAAAGGAACAGGCGAAACAGCGCCCATGCCTCCAGTATTTAACCCGGTATCATTTTCCCCGATTCGCTTGTAATCTTTTGCTTCGGGCAAAATTTTGTAATGGGTACCATCTGTCAAAACAAAAAAAGATAATTCAATTCCATTTAAAAATTCTTCAATCACAACTTTTGCAGAAGCATTTCCGAATTTTCCTGAAAGCATTTCAGTCAATTCCTTTTTTGCTTCTTCCAGTGTTTGCGGAATTACCACTCCTTTTCCGGCAGCAAGGCCATCGGCTTTTAATACATAAGGCGGTGAAAGTGTTTCAAGAAATTTTAATCCTTCCTGTAAATTATCTTTTGTAAAGGCCTGGTAACGGGCTGTCGGAATATTATGGCGAACCATAAACTGTTTTGAAAAATCTTTGCTGCCTTCCAATTGCGCACCGTCTTTCCGGGGACCAATGACAGGGATTTTTTTTAATTCATTGTCCGAAAGAAAAAAATCATGTATTCCTTTTACTAACGGATCTTCAGGCCCCACAACAACCATTTCAATTTTATTTTCAAGAACAAATTTCCTGACGCCTTCAAAATCTGTTGCAGATAGTGGAATGTTTGTTCCGCATCGGGCTGTTCCTGCATTGCCGGGTGCAACAAATAATTTATCGCAGTGTTTGCTTTGTGAAATCTTCCACGCCAACGCATGTTCACGACCACCGGAGCCGAGTAGCAGGATATTCATAAATTATTCTTTTTCTCCACCTGCAATAACAATCTTATCGAATGGCGGAAGCATCGCGCTTTATGTCTGAAGCCGGATAATTGATAAAAGAAACATCATAGTCAGCAAGAATTTCAGCAAAAGATTCCTTGCTGATACCGACCATTTCAGCAGCCTGACCAAGAGTGAGTTTACCTGATTCATACAATTTTGCAGCAAAAAAATTTGTTAACTCTCTATCATTAAATTCTACCTTATCGGGCAACATTATTTTTAATTCGCGCATAAGACAAATTTAATAAATATTTTTCAAAGAGGAATATTCCCATGCTTCTTCTTCGGCAGCTTTGCAACTTTATTTTCCAGCATCTTAAATGCTTTAATTAATTTCATTCGTGTTTCTTCCGGGCGAATTACTTCATCCACATAACCACGTTCAGCAGCTTTGTAGGGATTTGCAAAAAGATCGGTGTATTCTTTTTCCTTTTCTTTCAGTTTCGCTTCAGGTTTTTCCGATTCAGCAATTTCTTTTTTGAAAATAATTTCTGCAGCGCCTTTTGCCCCCATTACCGCAATTTCGGCAGTGGGCCATGCATAATTCATATCAGCCCCTATATGTTTTGAGTTCATCACATCATAAGCGCCCCCATACGCTTTGCGCGTAATAACTGTTATGCGTGGAACGGTTGCTTCGCTGAATGCAAATAAAAGTTTTGCTCCATTAATAATTATTCCGTTCCATTCCTGGTCAGTGCCCGGAAGAAAACCCGGAACGTCTTCAAACACCAGTAAGGGAATATTAAAACAGTCACAAAAACGTACGAAACGCGCTGCTTTTGTGGAGGCATGAATATCAAGCACACCTGCCAGGTATGCAGGCTGGTTGGCAACAATACCAATGCTTCTTCCTGCCAGCCTTGCAAATCCAACTACAATATTTTCTGCAAAATTTTTATGCACTTCCAAAAAAGAATTTGCATCAATTACCTCATTGATTACTTCGCGCATATCGTAAGGTGTATTGGGCTGCGCAGGAATTATGTCATTAAGTTTTGTCTTCAATTCATTTCCCGGTAAATAATCGAGAAGCGGTGTTTCATCTTCACAATTTTCAGGAATGTAGCTGATCAGTTTTTTTATGGTATTGATACATTCAATTTCATTTGCACAGGAAAAATGAGTTACACCTGACTTGGTGGAATGTGCGGAAGCACCGCCTAATTCTTCGGAAGAAACTTCCTCATGTGTAACAGTCTTTACCACGTTAGGTCCGGTTACAAACATGTAAGAAGTATTTTCAACCATCAGGATAAAATCGGTGATGGCCGGAGAATAAACAGCGCCACCGGCACAGGGCCCCATAATAGCGCTGATTTGCGGAATTACTCCCGAGGCAAGCGTGTTGCGGTAAAAAATATCTGCATAACCTCCGAGAGAAACTACGCCCTCCTGGATTCGCGCACCGCCTGAATCATTCAAACCAATTACCGGGGCGCCATTCTGCATTGCAAGGTCCATAATGCGGCAGATTTTTTCAGCATGCGTTTCCGAAAGCGAACCACCGAATACAGTAAAGTCCTGCGAATAAACATAGATCAATCTCCCATTGACAGTTCCAAAACCAGTAATTACACCATCACCCAAATATTTTTCCTTCTCGAGCCCAAAATCTGTGGCGCGATGTGTAACAAATTTTCCGATCTCCTCAAACGAACCCTCATCCATTAAAAAATGTACACGTTCGCGTGCGGTAAGTTTGCCTTTCTTATGCTGGCTTTCAATACGCTTTGCACCTCCGCCAAGTTCAGCTTGTTTTAGTTTTTGTTCGAGAAGTTTTAGTTTTTGGCTCATAGGAGAATATTAACGGTGGTAAAAGTAGAAAAAGTTCAGGGTCTAAAGTTAAAAACTTCAAACCTTAACCTTCTTTTACCAGTCGAGCAAAGCCAATCCGAAAGTGAACGGATGCAATTCAGGGCCCTCGTTCTTTTTAAAAAGCCGGTTCAATCCGTAGCTTGCAAAAACGGTGTATCCGCGAAAACCAATTCTTATAGTTGCATCATAACGAAAAGGATCCAAGTTAAAATCATCATACAATTTTACCTTGCGTGTCTTTCCGTTTTCTTCATACACTTGTTTTGTATGTGAGCCTATCCTGTATCCAAAAATAATTCCTGCACCAACATGAAAAGATTTTTTTTCACGCTCGTTTGAATTGAATTCGAGCAGCAACGGCAATGTTCCATAACTTGCAGTAAGCTTGTTTTTGCTGTAATCAATGGAATCAAAATTTGCAGAAACAACGGGTGAGTTTGCCATTAAGGTGCGGTCATTTTGAAACCGCCAATTGTTCCAGGTTAATCCCAGGCCCGTGATGAACATGAGATTTCGCCCGATGATTTTTGCATTCCAGTCGAATAAATTCAGATTGACTGCAATAGATTTTCCTGTATTCAGTTCAAGAAAATCATAACCGGCAGGAAGTTCTGAGGAGAAAGCCCTTCTTCCGTAATTGTTAAATCCTAATTCAAAACCTCCCCAGTGGCCCTGGACTTTGCTGCTTTTATGGTAATGAATAATAGAATGTCCATGATCGTCATCGCTTTCTTTTATTTCAATATTTGACTCATCGTTATCATCGTCATCATCATTGTCTTCGTCCTTTCCTCCTGAAATAACAATTTTTTTATTGCCGATGTTAACAGTTGTACTGTCAGGCGAAGAATTATCTGAAATTGAAATCTCTTCACCGGAAGATTCGTTGCTGCCGATTTTGCCAAGACCGGAAATATTCTGACTGATTTTTGCCGGTTCATTTTGGTAATTAACTGTCCCGACTCCGCTGATGTTTATTTTAAGATCGTCTTTAACATCCACTTCACATTTTCCGGCACCGCTGATATTGATGTCGCCATTTTTTACCTGGAAGTTTGCTGCATCAATTTTTCCTGCTCCTGAAATTATTGCATCAAGATTATTTGCAGAACCGTTAAGTTCAATATTACCTTTTCCGCTGATGTCGGTTTTTACATTTTCAGCTTCAACATTTATTTCCATTTTTCCGATGCCGGAAATAATCAGTTCGAGGTCTTTTAGTTTAAGAGTTCCTTCCGTTTCTACTTTTCCGTTTCCGGAAATATCAATCTTCTCCAGGTCTTTCACAGTTACGTAAGCTTCCACAAACTCATCACTGCTAATTGTGAGAACACCTTTTGAAATATTGGTTGTTGATGTTGCATGATGTTTCCCGGTTTCTATCCTTACGGAAGATTCATCACCCTGGCTTAAAATAATTTTTCCGTGATCAGGTAAATTAATTTTTGTGAATTCAGCGCTGGTGCTATCCTGAGCAGAAATATTTTGATTTATAAAAATTGCAGCCAGTAAAATTTTTAAAAATGTATTTACACGTTTCATATTTTTTCCTTTGTTTTTATGAATGTGACGGATAGCTGTATCCCAATGTTACAAACACAATCAGCGGCTTGAAGATTTTCCGATTTTGAATTTTCCGGATTCCAGTTGGTACGCCACCATTTCACCTTCGGCATTATAACTTTTTTTCAGCATCACGTCTTTTTTTGAAAATGCGCTGAGTGCCCATGCAAAAAAACTGAGAAGCGGTTTTTGCTGCTTATTCTGCGTAATAGATGTCTGAGGATTTACAAAATTATTTTTTGAATCAGGATCGGTGACGCGGTCAAGGTAAGAGTTCAACGCTGTTGAATTATTGAGTTCCTGTTTTAATAAGTCAATATTGATATAAACGATTTGCTGCTGCAATCCTCCTGAGGCGGATGTTTCAATCTGTGCAATTTCTTTTCTCTCCACAGGAATAATTATTTCATTTATTTCAACAGCATTCATTTTTTTCCCGACAAGAGTTTTTTCATCATGATTTTTTTTCTGATGTAATTTCTTTTCTTTTTTTTCCACATTCACATTGTTTGCAAAAACACTTTTGTTTTCGTTCAGTGATTTTTCTGCAGGCTGAACTTTTTTAACTGCTGGAGTTATACCTTTCCCTCCATTGTCATCTTCACTTGAGTTATTATTTT
>DATEMK010000637.1:0-6819 GCA_035275625.1 Bacteroidia bacterium | reverse complement strand
TAAATATTTACACTGCCGGCCAATCGAGAGGGCTCTGGTTTACTGCACCTATAAATTTTACTATTACCGGTTTATTTGTTCCGCTCATGACAGGCACCGAACAAAATCTTGCAGTGCTCCGTTTTACCGGGGCCGTTCCTCCCCCGGCTTACCCTACGGTAACAAATGCATTTACAATTGAATTCATAACACAGAATAATCCTGCAGCGGGAGTAATTCCTGTTAATATACCGGTCTTTGCAGGAGATGTAATAGGAATACTCGGCACAAGGACAATTGGTGCCAATAACGAAACATCTTATGGTCCTGCCCCAAGCGCATTTGTTTCTGATATAGATGGAATACCTGTAACATTTTCCAGGATGGGAATGCAATTTACGCTTAGTAATACCTCTCCAATAGACATTTGGGAAGAGCCGGGCGGCAGTCTCGGAAGAATTGAAATCACTTACCAGGTAGGATGTGAAAGCGTGAGAACTCCTGCTGTCGCAACGGTCACAACGGCTGACCCTGTTACTATTAATGCTTCTCCGCAGGCATTATGTGCCGGGCAATCATCAACGCTATCGGCAAGCAGCACTAACGGAGCGTATACCTACACATGGTCGCCATCTACCGGCTTAAGCGGCACCACAGGAACACCGGTGACAGCAACTCCGGCATTTCCTATAACATATACAGTTGTGGCAACTGACGGTACATGCGGTGCTATTGACAGTTTCTTTTTAGATGTGGGCCCGGTTTCAGTTGCGGGTACAGCCACTGTTAGTACAGATTCCATTTGCCTTGGCTCTAACACTTTTTTACAACTTTCAGGTTCGGTCGGGAACATTCAGTGGCAAAGCAATGACGGGAGCGGATGGGTGAATGAAACAGGAACCGGAAACGACTCTTTGCAATACCAGGTATCACCCGCAGTAAGCACAGATTATTGGGCAATAGTAACCAGTGGCGGCTGCGATCCGGATACAAGCATCCTGCTGCATGTGGAAGTTCTTACTATAACAGATCCTATAACAGTGAATGACACTATATGCGGACCCGGAGTAGTAAATTTAACAGCATCCGGTTCGGGTTTGCTTAACTGGTTTACATCGTCATCAGGAGGCATATCACTAAATACAGGGACTACTTACTCACCGAATATATCAACCACCACTACCTATTATGTTCAGGCATCAGCCGGAGGGACAGTGAACGTAGGCCCTTCAAACAATGGCATTGGCAGCCAGAGCAGTCTTACAGGCAATGACTGGGGCTTGCAGTTCGATGTAACGCAACAGGCAACTATTGAAAAAGTATATGTATATCCCCAGCAAACCGGACCTGTCATTATAAACCTCAGAGATGTCCTTGGCGGGCCGGTATTAAATACGACTCTTGCTAATGTAACAGCTTTCTCAGGAAAAACCGCTATTAATTTAGGATTTACTGTGAATCCGGGCACGGGCTATAGGCTGGAGCTTGCTGCAGGGGGCCCTAACGTTGGTTATAATATTACAGGTGGCGCCTATCCATATATAGTTGCCGGCAGCCCGCTAACTATAACAGGTTATATCAATCCGAATTTCACAACAGGCGGATTATACTATTTCTTCTATGACTGGGAAGTTTCAACCGGGTGTAAAAGCAACCTCATCCCTGTGACCGGTGTTGTATTTCCTATAGCAACCGTTCCCACTATAACACAAAACTGGAATACACTTACCTCATCACCTGCGAACGGATATCAGTGGTACCTCAATGGAAACCTTATCCCCGGAGCCACAGGTCAGAGTTATACAATGACACAAACCGGTACATATACCGTAGTAATAACTGATGCAAACGGATGCACAGCTACTTCTGCTCCTTATATCGTGACCGTTATTGGAATGGAAGAATTGGAAAGTTCAGGAATTTCGGTTTACCCGAATCCTGCCTCTTCCATGCTGTTTATTAATTTCCCTGCTTCGTTTTCAGAGAGTCCATCCTTGCGGGTAACAAATACCATTGGTGAAACAGTTTTTGAAAAGAAAAATATTCCGCAAGCTGAACAATTTGAAATTGAATTGAAAAATTTTGCAGAAGGTATATACATGCTCGAAATTAAAACGAGTGGCCACCATTACCGGAAAGCTTTTTTGAAGCTGTAAAAAAAAATCATTCATTTGAACAAAATCAGCCCGATGAAATTTTTTCATCGGGCTGATTTATTATTCCACCAATCTGAATTGTCTTAAATGGTGCATTGCATGTTTATGCAGCAATTGAACAGCTTCTTCAAAATTAAGTTCACCGAAAAAAACATTAATAATCGTTTTACCCGGAGCGTTTTCAAAGTACTTAAAAAAATTGTTGCTTTCTGTTTTCAATTCCTCAAGAGCAGATTTCATGTCGGGATGCCTTGGCGGTGAAGGAATTTCTGGCATCTCAATATTTTTGGTATGAGGTTTAAATTGTTTTTCGCTCATCAGAAATTCTTTGAACTTTGAAAGATGTTCAGCAGGCGTAAGAATTTTTTTTGAATCCATTCCATGATAGTTCCTGAATGAATCGCTCAGATGTTCGGTCATTTGCTGTGCATTCAATGCTCCCCACTGTCCTTTGTCTGTGGCATTTAGCTGAGTTAGAAGATTGATTAAATCATTTTTCAGAAAAACTATTTTGTCATTCATGGGGATGGTTGATTATGTTGATTATGTTAAGTATATTAATCGGGTTAAGTATGTTGATGGATGATTTTTCCTGAATTAACATAATTAACCTGATTAACCAATCAACTATTTTTTATTCTCATGCCATGTTTTATAAATAGCTTGTTGAGAAGGGCGCTTTTTTTCTATTTCCCGCAAAGGTTCACATTCTTTTAACGTTTCATAAAGTTCTGCCGGAAGCTGCTGATACAGTTCAGTTCCTTTGGTTTTCCATGCTGTCATTTCATCCGAAACATCTTTTACAATTTTAGCAGGGTTACCAACCACTACTTTGCGTTCAGGAATTATCATATCAGCAGGGATAAAACACAAAGCGCCAATGATGCAATTATCTCCTATTATAACGTTGTCCATCACTACGGCATTCATCCCTACCAAAACATTTTTTCCGATTGCCGCTCCATGAATAATGGCTCCATGACCGATATGTGCATTTTCGTGTAAAGTAACCGTTACTCCCGGAAACATGTGAATGACGCAATTTTCCTGTACGTTGCATCCGTCCTCAATTATTATTTGCCCCCAATCACCACGGAGAGCAGCACCGGGAGCGATGTACACATTTTTGCCGATGATTACGTTTCCTGTAACCGCAGCCTGAGGATGTACAAAAGAACTTTTATGAATTACAGGCTTATAACCATTAAACTCAAAAATCATATTTATACTTTTTCAATTATAACCGCATATCCCTGCCCCACTCCAATACACATTGTTACCAGAGCATATCTTTTATTTTGTTCCTGTAATTCAATTGCTGCTGAATTTAAAATTCTCGTTCCGCTCATTCCAAGCGGATGCCCTAATGCAATTGCACCGCCATTTGGATTTATCCTAGGATCATCACCTGATAATCCCCATGCGCGTGTGCAGGCAAGCGATTGCGCTGCAAATGCTTCGTTTAACTCAATGATGTCAATTTGATTCATCATGATACCCGCTTTTTTTAGGGCTCTATTGCTTGCTTCAACTGGTCCGATTCCCATGATGCGCGGTTCAACTCCGACAGCACCGCTTGAAACTATTCTTGCTTTGGGTTTGAGGTTGTATTTTACAATTGCATTTTCAGAGGCCAATAACAAGGCGGCAGCGCCATCATTTAATCCCGAAGAATTTCCTGCCGTTACCGTCCCGTCTTTCCTGAAAGAAGGTTTTAGCTTTGAAAGAATTTCATAAGTAGTCACAGGTTTGATAAATTCATCGTTATCAAAAATTTTTGTTTCGCCTTTTTTCTGAGGAATTTCAACAGGAATAATTTCTTTTTTAAAACGACCTTTTTTATTTGCAGCAGCAGCTTTCATTTGCGACCAACAGGCAAACTTATCCTGGTCTTCCCTGCTTATATGATCCCTTTCCGCAAGATTTTCTGCTGTTTCTCCCATGGCGTCAGTGCCAAATAATTCTCTCATTTTCGGATGGATAAATCTCCAGCCGAAACTTGAATCAAACATTTGTGCATCACGACCGAATGCTGCAGAAGTTTTTGAGATTACCCACGGACCTCGAGTCATGTTTTCAACACCACCGGCAATCACCAGTTCTGCATCGCCTGTAATTATAGTTCTCGCTGCTGCAACTGATGCAGACAAGCCGGAGGCACATAAACGATTAACCGTTTCCCCGGGAATTTTATACGGCAACCCGGCAAGCAACAACGCCATTCGTGCCACATTGCGGTTATCTTCTCCTGACTGGTTGGCACAGCCTAAAATCACTTCACCTATTTCATTCACATCTATGCCGGGATTTCTTTTTACTAATTCTTTTAAAACGATTACCGCAAGATCATCCGTCCTGATCACAGAAAGCGATCCTCCGAAATTTCCGATGGGTGTTCGGATGCCGTCAATTATGTATGCACTGTTCATTTCTGATTTGTCATTTAATTCAGGATGCAAATTAAATCATTTGAAATCATCCATAATTAAAAGCGGCAGTAATGATGGAGCGAATCGTTAAAATTTTGAAAAAAAAATTATTGCAAAAAAAGTATGCAGGCAATTTATTCAAAAATCAACTTCTCTTTAATTACTGATTTTTTATTATCGTTCAAAATAAAATAATATGTTCCTCCCGACAAATTGTTCCTTTCAATTTCCACTTTTCCCCTGTTGATGTTGCGTATTGTTTTTACAAGACGGGCTTTTTCATCATAAAGCAAAAAAACATATTCATGGCCTGCTTGATAAACAAAATCAACAGTTGCGGTAACGGAAGCCGGAACAGGATAAACTGCAAAAGTATTTTGAACAGAAATTTCCGTTGAACCTGAATTCACATCGGCAATGAGCAGCTCATTGGGCAACATGATGCCTGAATACTTAGATCCAAGGAAAGCAACATTGCTCTGGTAGTTGCAACCTGTGCCAGGAGTATTTGGTGAATTAATTGCTTCAAGATAATGATCATAAAAACCACCGCCAAAATAAATTTTTCCATCAGGACCGGTTTTCATATCCACCCTCAAGGTATTTAACAGTGCTGCAGCGAAGGTTTTTGAGGCTATAATATTTGGAGCATTCAAATCGTATTGATACAAGGTGTCCGCACCATTGTCTTTTTCAATATCATAGAACAAGTTACCATCTGGAGAAAATCCACATGCTGTATTATATGCTGACGTGCCTCCACCAGGTCCAAGAGGGTAAGGATTAGAAAAAATACCGGTTGCATTATCAAAATCAACAAGCATTCGGTCCCCGTTAAAAGGCCCGCCAGTTAATTTAAGTGCAACTTTATTTGCAAGAGGGCTTATTTCTATCACGCCAATAGTTCCCGCATTAAATCCGAGATCAGTATATACAGCTGGGTCAACTCCGGCAGCAGAAACCCTGAATGCTGAAAATGCTGTTGAAAAATAGTCGTTCGTTATCACCCAGAAATCCGTTCCGTTAGCATGTTTGCAGCCGGTTAAATGTTCACTCGTATTGGTGAGCAGGTTAACTGCTTTAGGATTTAACACTCCACCCAATCCACTGTTTAAGCTCATATCAATTTTTGAATAATATAATCCTGTGCCGTTGCTGGTGGGATGACCGTCATTATTAAAAATATAGTACAAATTTGTGTCGCCTGTTACCGGCACTATTAAAGCTGATTGCATGGTGCTCCAATGGCCTCCGAGCGTGTCTCCATTTTGCATAATAGTATGAGTACGGTCATAAACGGTTTCGCCTTTGGCATAAAAAAGCAGTTGGCCTCCGCTGTTGCAATAAGTTGCCGACCCTTCAGTATAAGTCATGGCGCTGTTTAACAAGGCGACCGGGGAGCCGCTGTTAAAATCAAGTCCTGCACCTGTGGCAGACTGGTTGGAATATTCACCTCCGAAATACCATATATTTCCCTGCTTCTGCCCGTAAACGAATAAGGTGAAATTTAAAAATAGTAAAGTAAGAATTTTTTTCATGCTGTTTACTTGTTAATTGGTTGATTGGTTAAGCAGGTCAAGTATGTTAATTGGCAAAACTATCATTAATCAGCTAATTAAACAATTAACCAATTAACCAATCACAAACCACTCTTTGCCCGTTCTGTAAACAGTTCCTTTAAATAAAGCGACTTTTTTGTTGTGCTGGTTGGTGACAGTGATATGGTATATTCCTGTTTTGTTTCCAAGATGTATTTCTTTTGCCACTGCTGTAATCTCATCTCCTTCCTTTACCGATTCCGTATGGGAAATGGAAGTTTCAATGGAAACACTTTTTATCCCATGAGAGTTTGATGCAAATGCAAGGGCGCTGTCTGCCAAAGCATAACACACGCCTCCGTGAGCAATAGAAAAGCCATTCAGCATTTCATTTCTCACCGTCATTTTTAAGGAGCATTTTCCTTTGTCAATTTCGAGACATTCTATTCCCAGCCACTGGCTGAAAGGGTCGTTGTCGAACATCTTCCGAAATACTTTTTCTGCTAATTCTTTTGTATTCATTTTTACTTTTACCTATTACAATTTGACATTAGCCAAAAATGTTAATAAATATTTTCCAAAAAGCTTTTTTATTTCAAAATTAATTATAATCTTTACACCCGATACCTTTAAGGTGGATCCTCAACTACCACTGGTATCGGTTTAAAAAGCGCAGTTTGCCTGCAAAATGATTACGGTTTGTTTCGTTTTCATTTC
>DATEMK010000636.1:0-4348 GCA_035275625.1 Bacteroidia bacterium | reverse complement strand
TCATTATAATTATTAAACAAGATCGGATTTTCAAAGGTTTCTAATGTATCCATTTTAAAACTCATGTTTTTTCCAACAACAATTTCTCCACTCTCGTACTCATGGTATTTTACCCGGTTCACCATGCTTATGAAATAAATTCCTATCACAATCACAACCAATGTTGCTCCATACCAATACATGTATAAACGCTTGCCTTCTTCGTTTCGAATAGAGGGTAAAAACAATTCCGTAAAACAATAAAATACAAACAAAGCGCTCAGGGTATTTATAATAAACTCCGCTCCGCTCCAGTATAATTTGTATTCCTCCTCAGTATAAAAGCAATGTTTTAAAATCATTAAAACATACAATATGCTCAGCAAAATAAAAAACCCCAAAGCTCTCTTAAAAAACAGCCAAACTTTTTTTTTCAGATTACCATCTGGTTCAGATAATTTTTTTTGGGGATAAAAATTATTGCTTCCTCTAAAAAAATAATCGTATTGATCTCTTAAATCCTTTAGTGTTATCTTACCTAACGTTATTATTTTCTTTTTCTTTATTAAAATAATTATTGTAGCAGCAATACAAAAAATTAATGTTAAAATATTTATTAATAAATCCACAATATTTTCCAATTTTATAAAGGCATAAATTATAAATATAATAACAATGCATAACGGAATTAAAATATATTTCCGATCTGTAAGCCATTCTGAAAAACTCATTTTATCAGGTTCTTTCCTGCTATTCTCTAAACGGATATTCATTTCACCTATGCTTGAGAAATAACTCCGCAACCTGCCCGTTTGCAGCAAATAGGTGATAATAAAAAAAAAGTAAGCTTTAAAAACTAATACAATTACGAAACAGATGGTTTCTACTATCCTGCTCTCCAAATCCTTTTGCCCGAAAAAGATATCAAGCGGTTGTACGGCAGCATAAAAAAATAAAATGCATACAAGCCACGATGGCAATCCTATCAGTTTACTGTCGAGCCTTGATATAAGTAATCCAAAAACCACCATGTTTACCAATCCGGAAATACCACCGCTTATCCTTTTGAAATCTTCAATATTAATTAGACCAAATGTGTGATAAACATAAAAATAGGCACCAAAGAGTGCTGCGTAAATTCCCAATGGGAACCACCATTTAAAACAAATATTTTTCTTTATAGCATCTTCCTCCTTTATAGCATGCGATTTTATAATAACGCTGAACATCCAATAAGGTATTACAAACAAAAAACCATTTATTGCAATTGCTAAAATTTCTTTTTTAATGCCCACCAATTCATTCCAGTCAAAATCCAATGCCATAAAAAAATAAAAGCCCAGTAGAAAAAACCAATATGCCAAAAAATTCTCCTTAAATGTTTTTAAATGTTTTTCCAATTTATTTTCTAATTCTTTTTCAATATCCCCAGCACGCTCTTTACCAAACACTAGCGTGTTCAATAATTTGGAGTGATGCTTTCCGGTTTTATTCTTTTGTAACATATATATAGTGAAAACCACAAACAAAAAACAGAATAAGATATTGAGAATAAAAACCGAATTCTGCGTATAAGTCAGGTACTCCTCTACAGTAGCTTCACTTTGGCCTGCCGGATGTCCTAAAACATAATACGAAAAGGAGGCAATAAACAATGCCAGCGATGCAAGCGTGGCAATCTGCCCTAAAAAAAGTGTCGTGTTTGACTTAAGCCACGAAAAAAAATTTTCATTTGGTAAGTGCTCTTCCTTAAACTCAATCTTTAATCCTCCAAACATAGGTCAAGATGTTTTGCCATCGGTTGTGTCTCTACATCCGATGCAATAATACTTTTTAATCTTATTAACCTGCCTTGCATTCATAAATTGAATTAAAAAAAAATTTTCGTCTCCGATTCCCTTGTAATATGGGACACAAAACAAGGGCGAAAAAATTAACCTGGTTCACATCTACATCCTGCAGCGTTTTTACTTCCCACCACTCTTCCCCGCATTGTGCAGCTGCCTGCTGGTAGATACATATAGCAATAATTTGTAATAAGAGTTTTATTTTTTTCATCATTTTGTTTTATGTTACGTGTCTTCTTTCTCCACTGAGGGCTACGCTAGACTTGTTTATATTACATTAACTGTTTAAAATATCTTTTTTTTGTAAAACATAATAAAAATGCACTATTCCTTCAATGCTCATATATTCTCGGAAGGCAGAGCTGATAAGGAAAAAACACAAAACAAACATGCATAAATCTATTCCTGTGAGGAGGAGGAAAGGGTGATGGGAACCGGAAAAGATTAAAAACAAAGAAACGGTAAATGTGACCGTAAGAATTATAACTACTTTACGGCTATTCTCTTTGTTAACATTTAACTCATGTGTTTTTTTCACTGTCACTGCCTCTATGTCTTCTTCTTTAACATCTTCTAATGCTACTTGTAAATTATATGCGTCACTTTCAGACAGCATCATGTTTTGTAAATTCTTTTTTGTGAACTTAACCATCCACATAGCCCCCTTAGCCCATGCACATGCTACCAGGAACTGTACAGGAATTAAAATATTAAGCGGAATATTTATTTGCGGGTATTGAAGATGAATGCATGCCGGTGCTATAAAAGTCATTATTGATAAAAGCAAAATCCATGTATTATTAAACAAAAATTCACGAGCTAAAACATACTGGATATGCTCAAACACTTTACTGTCTTTTATTAATGAATGGGTATAGATCAGGTTAAACATCGGAATGGGGCTTTTCATACGCCTTAATTTAGAAGAAAAGTTATCATAAAGCAATACAGAAAACATATCAGCGCAGAACTTTGAAAATCCCAGTAAACGGTAAGCGAGCTTAATAACTACAGCTTCTAAAATTATATTGAGAAAGCCGATGAGAATTAAAATTATAATTACCTGGTTGCCGGAGCTTCTCCTGTAAAATGCCTCAAAAACAGTTTTAATAACTGAATCATTAAATGCCAGTCTGCCTGACGAATAATAGTAAGTAAACAGCTCATACAGCAATATGAGAAAAGCAGCTGTTGGAATCATGGTAAAAAGAACGCGATAAAAAAACCATAATATTCCTGAAATCCCTTTAAATATATCGTTTGTTATATTTGAATCTCCATTCATAAAATTATATTTTAATTTTTACATAATCCGGATAATTTATTTTTTGTCCTCGCAGAGTCTCCTTTTTAGGGACTCTGCATAACTATTTTTTATTTGTTCAAAACTTCAAATCTCCGGGTCCACAATAATATCATTGCGCAGGGTGTACCAGGCTAACTGCGCCCGGTTTTTACATTTTGTTTTAACAAGCAGGTTATGCACTCTTTTTTCAATGGCTTTTTGAGATACATGATGTTTTTCAGCTATTTCTTTATTGGTTAAGCCATCGCAGATATCTTTAAGTGTTTGTTTTTCTTTATTGGTGAGTTCAAACGGCAGCGGTGTGGTGGCTTTTTTTAATTTCTTAATAGTATGCACTGCCACATCATTTGCGAGGTCAGCGCCAAAATAATACTGCCCCCTTAAGGTGGTGGTAATGGCTTTGTATAATTCATCACTGGTTGCCGTGGTGCTTATGAAGCCGGTGCAGCCATATCGCATCAGCTCATGCACCGTGCGCGGGCATTTTTTATCCATCAGCACAATGAAGACAGTCTGCGGCACGCGTTCTTTTATTTGTTTTATGCAATCAGCGGCAGGCAAACCAGGCAATGTATAATTCATAAGCACGGCATGGGTTTTAAAATGAGGCGCCACCTGCACGGCTTCTTCCGCAGTCCGTGCACAGTAGGTTTTTATTCCTTTATACTGCCCCAGCATGGTTTCCATTCCCTTGCGGATTATTTCTGTGCCTTCGGCTACAAGGAGGTTTATAGAATGACTGCCCTGCACAATTAAATTTATTATGTCTTCTCAGAGTTTCCGTTTCTCATTCCGCACTATTTCTCCTTCCATACTGTCTCACCTTTCACAATAATCATCCGGCCTGTTTTTTATAATGAACCCGGTTCCCACATTTCTTTATATTAAACAAATAGCAATTAGACCAAAAACTAAGATTACAGGATAAAAGATACGACCCATAATTTCTAATCTATTAGCTAATTCTATTTTATATTTATTCTCTAAATGAAAAGTAACGACAGTTTGTACTAATGCAAACGTAATCAAGGAATAAAACAAATAAGACATTTTATCTGCTTTGGTTAAATATCCTACCTCTGGCAAAGCGTTTTGAAATGTCAACTGCAAGGCAATGCTGGCCAACAATGAAGTTACAGTTAAACCAACAGCAACTTCCAACTGCCTGGCAGGGATGAAAAAAACAAGATAGGAGGTAATTAGCAATAAAAAATTT
>DATEMK010000635.1:0-4492 GCA_035275625.1 Bacteroidia bacterium | reverse complement strand
AAAGAATCAGCCTGGGCTTTAGCAATGGAATCCCTTTGTGATTTTTCCAATGCAGCCAGCCTTGCTTTCTCCTGTGCTTCTAATTTATCTGCTAATGCCTGTGCTCTCTTTATGCTGTCCTGCCTTGCTTTTTCGAGCACTGCGGCACGGGATAATGCGGATGCCTGGGCCCTGGCATCAGCAATGGAATCCTGGCGGGCTTTAGCACGGGCAGCTTCTATATCTTTTTTTAATACTTCGAACTCATCTTTTCTTGCACTTGAATATTTTTGATCAAAATCAAAATCATCAATTGACGGATTAAAAGCATATTTTGCCACAGGCTTATCCGGAATATTTATTTGAATTGAATCATCGGGAATTGATAATAAATCAATTCTGAAAGGCTGATTGGAAAAGAATACGTCTTTATACTCATCCGGAATTTTGGTGTCAAATACGATTGATTTTGTGATAGCGCCCTTTTTAGAAAAAACCAAAGTGTACACATAATTAAAATCCAAGTTCAATATAATTCTTCCTGCATTATTTGTTAAAATATCATCTATGGGCTCATTTCCTTTATATACTTTGACAGAAGCGCCTTCCAAAGCTTTTCCGTGTTGCTGGACTTTTCCAATTACTTCAACATACCCTTTACTTTGTGCAAGCAGGTTGCATGAAATAAAAATCCCAAAGACAATTAAAGCAAAAAATTTAACAGTTTTTTTGAAATAAAATTTATTTACCATGCTAAGTTTTTCGAAAATTCAATTTTAAATTTTTGAGGTTTGGGCAAATACATCTGCCGCTTTCACCAAAGACTCACTGAAACGTATTTTATCAATGCCGGTTACAACGTTTTTTTCTTCGAGATATTGGACTAGGTTTTCTGTTGCAAGATTTCCGATAAGTTCGT
The DNA here is from genome assembly GCA_035275625.1 of Bacteroidia bacterium. Lineage (GTDB taxonomy): Bacteria > Bacteroidota > Bacteroidia > AKYH767-A > OLB10 > DATEMK01. The sequence continues at coordinate 3,594 of DATEMK010000635.1, read as the reverse complement.
CTTCCGCCATGGGGCAGCCTCCGAAACCTTTAATGGCTGTATCAAATCTCCGGCAGCCATTCATGAAAGCAGCGTTGACTTTTTCATACCAGTTATCGGCTTTACAATGCAGATGCGCACCAAATTCAATATCCATAAATGCCGGAATTAATTGTCCGAACATATGCCCCACTTCTTTACTTGCCGCAACCCCGACTGTGTCTGCCAAAGAAATGATTTTTATTCCAATATCAGAAATTTTTTTTATCCAGTCCGTTGCTATGCCGTCATTCCATTTATCTCCGTAAGGATTTCCAAATGCCATTGAAATGTAAATAATCAATTCCTTTTTATGCTTCACACAAAGATTCTGAATGGTTCCCACATTTGCCAAAGATTGCTCAATTGTGGAGTTTGTATTTCGTTTCTGGAATGTCTCTGAAATGGAAAACGGAAATCCTAAATAAGAAATCTCTTCAAATTTCAATGCATCTTCAGCGCCTCTTACATTTGCAATAATAGCAAGTAAATTTGTTTTTGAAGAAGATAAATCAAGCTTTGAAAGCACCTCAGAAGTATCTCTTAATTGTGGAATGGCCTTTGGCGAGACAAAGCTGCCGAAATCAATGGTATCAAACCCCGTTTTCAACAAAGAATTGATGTAATCAGCTTTCAATTCAGTGGGAATAAAATAATGCAATCCCTGCATGGCATCACGGGGGCATTCGATGATTTTAACTTTTTCTGATAAATTCATAAACTTTATTACCTGAACTTTTGAAAAAAAATCAACAAAAATTCTAGTATTTTTTTTAGAATTATTGAGATGCAAATGTAAATAATAAGGCGGAGTTTTACTGAATGCCGAATGAAGACAGGACGGACATAATCTGTAAACTCCTGACTGAACATCAGCGGCAGATTTAAACAAATTAAATCATTTTCCGCTGTCTGCAAATAATTTTATAGTTTTACCACAAGTTATTCTTAAGTTTTACATCTTACTTCCTGCATTGTAAATCCTCAATCAAAATATGCCATCAGTTTGTTTTTATTTCCAGGTTCACCAGCCATTCCGCATTAAAAGGTATTCATTTTTTGACATCGGCAACGATCATTTTTATGAAGATGATGAGAAAAACCGCATTGTGCTCAATAAAGTTTCTGATAAGTGCTACATCAAAACCAACAATAAAATGCTGGAGCTGATCAAACGGCATAAAGGAAAATTCAGGATCAGTTATTCACTGAGCGGAACAGTTATCGAGCAGTTTGAGATATACCGCCCGGATGTTTTAAAATCATTTGTTGCCCTTGCGGAGACGGGCTGCGTTGAGTTTCTTTCCGAAACCTATTATCATTCGCTGGCGTTTGTGGCTGCCAAAAATGATCCTTCCTTTTTATCTTCAACAAAAGAATTTGTCAGGCAGATTGAAAAACATGATGCGCTGATCAAAAAATATTTCGGGCAAACTCCCAAAGTTTTTCGCAACACAGAATTAATTTACAATAACGAGCTGGCTGCTTTCATTGAAAAAATGGGTTATAAAGGAATATTGTGCGAAGGCGTGGATCGCCTTCTCGGAAGCCGCACTCCTAATTTTGTTTATAAGCCGAAAGGAACAAAAAAAATAAAAGCCTTGTTAAAGAATTACAGGCTGAGCGATGACATTGCATTTCGGTTCTCTGACAAGGGATGGTCTGAATGGCCGCTCCAGGCAGATACGTATGCTTCATGGGTGCATAAGATTGCCGGAAACGGGGAGGTCATGAATCTTTTTATGGATTATGAAACCTTTGGAGAGCATCAATGGGAAAATACCGGCATTTTTGATTTCCTGGATCATCTTCCGGGGGAAATTCTGAAGCATAAAGATTTTAATTTTAAAACTCCTTCTGAAATAATTGATGCCTACCCTGTGCGCGATGAATATGATTGTCCTGAGTTTACCTCATGGGCGGATGCTGAACGCGATCTTTCGGCATGGCTCAGCAATAACCTTGAAAAAGAAGCCATGAGAAGGATTTACGGACTGGAAAAAAAAGTAATGAATACCGGGAACAAAGACCTGGTTGATACCTGGGGTAAGTTCCAGACAAGCGATCATTTTTATTATATGTGTACCAAGTTTTGGAGCGATGGGGATGTGCACAAATATTTCAGCCCTTATGATTCACCTTATGAAGCGTATATTTTTTACATGAATGTATTCAGCGATTTTGAAAACACGGTGAATAAATTAAGTGGACCAAAATTAAAAACAAAGGCGCTGAAAAAAGAAAAAGTGATTTGAAGGAAATATCACCATTGCTAAATTGTTAAATTGTTAAATTGTTCGCTGTACTGATTTCTGTTAGCAGCACTTTGTGTCCGGCTTCCGGTTATTTTCGTTTGCCTCCATTCAGCCGGACAAATTTTTTCTATGAACACATTTGTTTCAAAAAATCATGTAGGTTTGCTTACAACTCCAATATTCATTTACACCCGATTAATCATGAAAAAATTTATTCCGTCATTGCTTATTGCGATAAGCTTATTATTCAGCTGTAAGAGCTATAAAAAAGAATTTACACAGGTCAGCCTTGAACGTGACTCGCTGATTTATTCAGCAGATATGAAAGATTCATCACTGCGGCTGTTTATGACAGCCTTCGATGAAATTGAATCCAACCTTGATACCATTACACAAAAACAGGATGTACTCGAGCAGGATTCTATGCAGCTTATCGAGGTAAAGGGCGACCAGCGTGAGCGAATCAATGATAACATCAGGATCATTAACCGCATGCTGGAAAGAAACAGGAAGCTCATAGGTAATTTGAGAGATGAAAATCAATTAAAAGACAGCCGTATTTCTGCTTTGCAAAATATTATTAATAAGCTGAACCAGCAGGTGGAAAATAAAGAAGCGGAATTAATGCCTCTCAAAATACAGCTGGATGAAAAAAATCAAAACCTGGAAACGCTGAAATTGCAGGTGGATACGCTTACGGCAAAAAATGCTCCCAAAGAATCCAAACTGAAAGAAAGGATGGAAAAGTTTTTTACAGCCTATTATATTGTTGATACTTTCAAAAAATTGCGCTTTAACAGTATTGTAGATACAAAAGGCGGGTTTCTCGGGATAGGCAAAAACCAAATGCTGAAACAGGATTTTAAGACAGAGGGGTTTACCCAAATTAATATTGAAGAAACCACCACCATTCCTCTTAATTGTAAAGAAGCAAACATCATTACCAACCACCCGTCAGACTCGTATGTGTTCGTAAGGGAAGGAGACACGCTCAGATCGCTTGATATTAAAGATTATGAAAAATTTTGGGGAGCATCCAAGTATTTAGTCATTGAAAGAAATTAATTCGGGATCAGATGTCATAAGACATCAGTGGAAATGAGCAACAGAATATTAAATGCAAATTTTTTTTCCGGCTGATTTTATAAATTTATTTTTCCGTCTCACTTAAAATCTTTCATATTCTTAAATTTTTATTGATAAATGAAAATTGCCGTATTGGGTGGCGGGGCAGCCGGTTTTTTTTCTGCTATTTCCTGTAAAATGCATCACCCGGATTATGATGTGATCATTTACGAAAAATCAGGCAAGCTGCTTTCAA
>DATEMK010000634.1:0-8647 GCA_035275625.1 Bacteroidia bacterium | reverse complement strand
GCCGTCTTTACAAGATATTTCCGGCTTCAAAGTGGTAGCTATCGAATGAAAGATTATAGAGTCACTCCGCTGATTTCATATTGTTATAGTGCACTTGTAAATTCTTCTTCTATATGCCATATTAATTATGCTGTGCTTTATTGGCAGTTTATGGTTTGTCTAATCCGAATTTTCCGGTTTCTATCCACTCTCCCTTTGTCATTGTCCACCAGTCGGTGGCGAGGCCCTGCAGCACATATTCATAAGGCAGCCAGCCGTAGCCTTGCATGCCCCATTTTTTGCTCCATGAGTTACGTATCATAATGGCGCCTTTGGTTTTCCTGCGGTTACTGGCGTTTACAACTTCAACAGAGTCGTCAAAGCCAACTGCCATCACTGCATGTCCGCCATCCGTTTCTTCCTTCTCATCAGGAAAAGGAATACCGCCAGTTTGTTCTACTGAATCCTGGTCAAGAGAAGTGAAGCAGGTAAACCCGAAGATAAGAGGAAGACCCATGGACAGATGTTCCTTTATTTTTTCAAGAAGTTTGTCGTGGTGCAAACCCGGCACATCCAGGCGGTAATAAAGCAGCGCCTTGTAATTTTTTGCAAACGAGTAATGAAAAGCAGCGGGTTCATCATTAAATTTGTCTTCCACATAGGGCCAGTATTTCTCAGGGACCAATCCAAACATTGCAAGTGCACCCATTGTGGTGCGCAGGTATGCGCCATCATCTCCGGTCCAGTTAAGCAGATTGCGGGTAACTTTATAGAGAAACAATCGCGAAGCTTCAATGTGTTTACCATACGCCCTTCGTTCGAAGTACTCGTACAAAGCAGTACCGGCATGGGCAGTGCAGGAACCAATTTCGCCCTGGTCTTCTATCGGTGAGCACCACTCGCGCAGATCTACTTTTACCGGAGATTTAGCTGCTGCCTTGCTTTTTGCTTTAGCCAGTTTTTTGGTCCGCACTTTATGCAGGTCATCCAGTACCAGTTGCACGGGTTTCACTGCACCTCTTTTGGCCTGGCGGTCTGAAACTGTTTTGGTATTTGTTGTGTTGTCACGGAAATCGGGATAATCTCTCATCCATCCTTTTCCCTTTGTTGATGCTATACTTGCCATTGTTTTATTATTTATTTCGCCTACTCTTCCACGGATTTTCGGCAACCTCCGTTTTTCATTTTAAATTTTATTCAAGTAATTTTAAGCTAATAATTCAGTAAAGAAAGTCTTTCGATTTTTCTTTTGCAAGTCTGAATTAGTTTTTGGCAACATTTGAGCAAAAACTGATCGTTTTTGACAAGAATCCTGCGGTTGTTTTTTGTTTCTCCCGGTTCCCGCCTATGCCTGTTAATTATCCTTGTTTGTTAAATTTCCATTTTTTAATATATAGCCAATAGCATTTTCTCCTGTTGCGTCATTAGCGGCAGCTGAATTTAGCAGGTTTATATTCGGGTGAGCAAAATCAGAAACATCATCTGGTTGCTTATCTTCTTCAACTGTGGGAGGATGAAAGAAAGCGGAGCCAAACTGAATCAGCTTTTTTAATTTGTTAAATAATGCAGCTAACGATTTAATAAGTTCCTTTTCTTTTTCATTCATATAATCGGATTTTACTATTTATTTCAGCATTTCGTCAAATCCCGTATTTTCTATTGACAGGTTACATTCCGTCATTCCAGTTGTTCATTTTATATTTCCTGGTTTTGAAATATTTTTATTGAAACATAATGAGCATTTTAATCAAGCCATCTGTAAATTTATCCATGTCTTCTTCATAAACCGCAATATTTTGCATCTCGATTTTTTGTCCATCGCTTATCTTGCATTCTGTGATGAGAAGATATTTTGATTTGTCCTCAGACTGCTTCATTTGAAAAAAGTAAGAACGCCTTTCAGCATAAATATGCTCCGAGTGAATTCCTTTTTCTATCATGCTTTTTTGTCATATTAAATAATATTGATTACAGAAAAAATTTGAGAGGCTAAAGATGTTAAAAAAAAATATACAAAAAATCAAGGGAAACCGTGATTTTATTCCTATCAAGGGAAACCATGATTTTTATCAGGGAAAACCGTGATTATGTTGTCTTATTAAATGAATGTACCGGTCCTGAAAAGCGTATTTGAAAAGAGTAGCAGAGAATCGTTCTTAGAACGGAGCTATTCCAAGTTTTTGCATATTTAAAAGGAACTTAAGTCTGACTCTCCGGGAAATTTCAACTTTTGAATCATCTGTCATTTCAGCAAGCAATTGCTTTCCCCCGGTGATTTTAGTTACTTTCTTCAAATTAATGATGTGTGAACGATGCACACGCATAAATAAATTCGGATCAAGATGTTCTCCGAAAATTTTAATATTATAAGAAACGAAATACTGTTTGTTGCCGGCAAGGAAAATTTTTGTATACGCTCCGTCAGCTTCAAGGCGGATGATATCTGTCATGCTTACCGAAACAGTACGGTTAGGAAGCGGTATCCGGAGCGTCAGCTTTTCTTCTTCTTCTGCCAGGTGAATGTTTTCTTTTGAAACCTGCTGATCATCTTTCATCAATAATTTCACTTTTTCAATGGCATCTTTTAGCTCCGTGCTATCTACCGGTTTGAGTAAATAATCTGCTACTGAATAACGAAAAGCCCTTACAGCATACTGGCTGTGTGCTGTAACAAAAATGACATGAAGGTTTTTTGTTTTTACTTTTTCAAGAAGTTCAAACCCTGATTCACCTGACATTTCTATATCAAGAAAAACTATATCAGGTTGTTTTGCATTAATTAATTTTATTGCGTCTTCCACTTCCTCAGCATATCCTTCAATTTTTACATCGCTGCAATGGGTTTCAACCAGCATTCGAAGAATCTCAATACTTTTTGATTCATCATCTACTATAACAGCTTTAATCATGCAGAAACATATTTAAAAGGGATTTCAATAGTAACCCGTGTTCCCACAGGGCTGCCCGATTCATCTGTCAAATCAATCGTTGTGCTTTTCAGCGTATTTCCAGAGAGGATATTAAGCGCTTCAATTCGTTCATTAACAATAGAAGTTCCTGTTGACTTATGATCGCCATTTGACAATTTTAATTTTTCGGCTTCTTTCCTGCCGATCCCGTTATCGGTGATAGTGCATATTAATTTTGAATCAACGGATTTGAAAAAAATTTCTATGCGCGCATGTCCTTTCTTATGCTGAATGCCATGCTTGACCGCATTTTCTACAAAAGGCTGTATAAGCATGCCGGGTATTAAAATAGCCTGCAAATTGAGTTCATTGTTGAAACCAACGGAACAGGTAAATTTATTTTCAAATCTTAACTCCTCCAGTTCTATGTATAACTTCAGCATTTTTATTTCATCCTCAAGGGAAATAAATGGATTCCGCGACTGGTCAAGGATCATCCTGATGAGACGGGAAAATTTGGTAATAAACTGGAGCGCCTGTTCGGTATCTTTTTTTGCAACGTAGTATTGAATTGAGTTTAAAACATTGAAAGTAAAATGAGGATTCATTTGCGACCGCAATGACTTCAGGTCTAATTCAGCTATCTTTTTGTTGAGCGCTGCCTGACGGTAGGCTTTTTTCTTAATTGCCCTCACACGCAGATTGATAAATACACTGATTATAAAAGTCAGAAATATGATGAGGAAAACTCTAAACCAAAGAAGCTTATAAAAAGGGGGAGAGATGGTAAAGGAAAATCCAATAGGGATGTCAGAATTTGTTTTCTGCTGCTCCTGACCTTTTAGCTGAAAGTTATACGAACCATGAGGCAACGAAGTAAATTGAACATTATGGTTGGATGTGGTTCTCCAGGAGGTATCCAACCCAAGGAGCCGGTATTTGTAAACAATATTTCCGGCATTCCTGAATGTAATAGTTGAAAAGAAAATATCTATTGTGTTTTGATTGTGTGATAACGAATAAGAGGAAACCAGCACCGTATCTTTTTCATTAATTTTTATTGAATTGATATAAAGCGGAATCACGGGAATAACCTTGCTTGCTTTTTCCGCATTAATCACACTGATGCCTTCATTGGTAGCAATATAAACGTAATTATTTCTTATAGCAATGTCATTAATTTCGTCTGATGCCAATCCATCGCTGACAGTAAAATTTTGAATGGAATATGACAGTGATGCTTTATCAGAAACAGTTATTTTATTCAGACCTTTATTTGTACACACCCAAATGTCATTTCCTTTAATTAAAATTCGATTGATATTGTCGCTCGTAAGTCCGTTATTGCCGGTTATAATATTCTGAGAAGTACTGTCATGCAGGATAATTCCATTGCTGCGTGTACCGATGACAAGAAATTTATCTTCCATTTCCTTAATATCAGTAATGCGTGAATTAAGAAATTTATCAGCCGTGTCAAACGGAATAAAATTATGATCTTTAAAAACATATAAACCATCTAAGGCTCCTGAAAGCAATCGCTTTTTGGAATCTTCAAATAAGCCGGTAGAACGAAAAGGCCTGGTGTTAATATGACTGATGACCCTGCCGGAGCTATTAAAGGAATAAACAAAGGAATAATCGGAATTAAGCAGGGTTCCGTCATGAAAAGGGATAAATTTTGTGAGTGAGGATACAGTTATTAATTCATAACCCTGCCATCTTGTTTGAAAAACCGCGAAAGAATCTGATTTGAAACTTGTAACAGTGCTGATAAACAATTTTTTTTCATGCTCTGAAAAATAAAGTGAATTAATGGACTCAATATTCGGACTGATATCTTTCCTTAAATCTGTTTTAGCGAGCAAATGGTTCAAATCATCATATTTGTACAATACACCTTTTGAGGTTGCAAAAAACAAAACTGAATCTGACAGGGACAAAACCGAATTTACTTTCTCGTGAAAAGGACCACTCTGAATGGTAAAGGTTGAAATGTTTTTTGAAGGGAGATAAAAGATACCATTCTCAAGGGTGCTAAACCAAAATCCTTTCGCAAAGTCATTGTAAATATGCGACACGGATAAGTCAACAAGATAATGATTTGATACTGTCATGGCAGAATCATAAACATACACCCCGTCATGGTAACAGCCTATCCAGAGTTTTTTTTCATTGTCCTCAAATACATTTAGTACAGGATTTTCAAATTTTTTTAATTCATATAAGCCGGAGGGATGAATGCGAATTAAGAACCGTTCGCAATAAAAAATCAAATCACCATTACTCAGCTTTGTGGTTGAGAAATGATGGTAGCGTATATTTTCATTAATTAAAAACCCGAAAGATTTTTTGGCTGATAGAATATTAAAGCGGGTAAAAGGTATTGTTTTTTTCACACCGTAATAATAAAATGTGGAAACTGATAAAGCGCCTGTTTCAGTTATCTCAAACGCAGCAGTATCATTATTCATTTTTTCACTGGAAAATTCTCCCGCTGCATTAATGGTGCTCATTTGCCCGCCAATAGAATTAATCTTCAGGTTACCCTTTTTGTCTGCATACAATGACACAATTATGGTAGTGCCAAGGTGTGATGAAATTACATTATTATATTTATATTGAGTTATTTTCCCATTTTCATAATAGCTCAGCAATCCTGTATAAGAGATAAACCAGATTCTTCCTCCGGAATCTTTATAAAGCTTGATCACAGAATTATCCGGCAGGGAATCTTTATGATCAAATATGCGAAAGGAGTATCCGTCAAAAGAAACTACTCCCCGGTCGGTAGCAAACCAGAGTATATTTTTTGAATCACTTGCAATCTGGTATACCTCTGAACTGGGAAGTCCGTCCGCTGTGGTGTAATGTTTGAAGTTGGGAAGCCAATGCTGGGAAACAGCAGCAGAATAAGTAAAAAAGAATATAAAGGTTAATAAAGAAGATATCTTTCTCTTTTCGGGCATTGAATTAAAAGCCTAAATTAACAAATAAGCTGCAAAACGATCAAGCCCTCCTGGAACAAAGAGGGCTTGATCGTATCAAATAATCCATCCGGATTATTTTGTCAATGTCATTAATTTCCCGTCTACTTGTTTTTCGTCAACAATAAGATGGTAAACATAAGTACCCGGAGCTAATGTATTACCTGAAATTTCAACCTCGCCTGTACCTTTTTGAGTTATGCTGAATGTTTTCAACTCTGCACCGTCAAGAGAATAAATTTTTAACGAGGCTGATGAAGAAGACTGAGGTACATAATATTTAATTATAGTTTTTTCATTGAACGGGTTTGGAACATTTTGTTCGAGTCGCGCGTTGATAGAAACTTGTACTGAACTTGTCCTTTCTGACTGACCGTTGTTGTTTCCCTGCTGCGGTGCTTGCATGCGGCAGCAGGAGTTTACAATTGATTCGAGATCAGCTAATCTTATTTCGCGTAATGAATCACGAGTAATAAGTGAAGCGATTTTTTGATTTTGCTCTTTTGCATGTGAAACAAGAATGGGTATTAAGCCCTCATAATTTACTCCCTTAAAAGTGTATGATGGATAAAGAAGTTCGCCTGCTGCGTTTCTTTGTTCGGGGCTTGATACTTCTTGAACTAATGATGGTAAAACCCGCTCAAGTTCTTCCGCAATAAATCCGATTTGAGGGCCCTTTGGTAAATGTAACCCACGATAATCAGCGGAATTAAAAGTAAATGTATGCGTAATCAGATTATTAATTATCTTATCAGCATTTGTGAACGGTTGAATATTGTCTTTCAAGGCAGCGTCAGAGGGGTTCCAAGTCCCACCAAGTGCCCATATATTTCCATTGAACCAAGCTGAATTGCCAAGACCATTATTGTTAACAGCAAGCAAAAACGGACCTCCAACACCTGTAGTTCCCGGGCTGTTGTATCCAATCCCTACAGAAACCTGGTTGATCAGACCGGCCGCTACTGAACCAAGGACCATGCAATCAGAACAACCTACATAAGCATCAGCGCCAATTGCAGTTGCATTATTTACAGGCCCCGCAACTGGTACCTGGGCGTTATAACCTAATACACTACAATTGGTGGGAACGGTAGCACTCCAGGTTGCAGTATACATTCCGATAAAGGTATTCTGGTCACCACTGACAGCCCCAAATAAGGATGAGCTGCCTAAACTTGTATTTCCTACCCCGTTTGTTAAGTTCGTTGCTGCGTAATAACCAACTAAAGTATTTCCAATAGCATATTCAGCAGAACTTGTCGGTTGAAGAACATTGCCGCTTGCAGCTCCGATTAATGTATTCATTGTACAGTTGTTATCATTTTGACCTGTGCCTTTTGCATTATATCCTGTATTGAAACCCATAAATGTGTTGTAAGAACTCCATTTATTATTTGCCCCGCAGTTAAACCCTGCGTAAGTATTCCCGTTGGTTGTCATATTATCTGCTAATGTTGGTGAGCCACAATTTCCTCCTGCAAATATGTTTGCTGTGCCCTGGTCTTTGAGTACAGTCATGTTAAAAATCTTGTATCCGTTATGTTGTGCGGCATTAACATAGCCGGCAACATCCAGTTTGTGTAACGGAAAAGTTGTACCCACTCCAACATTTGTTCCATCATCATAAATCTGACTGCAAACTTGATCACCGGCAGCGTTTTGAACTTTAGGTACAAAAAGCGGGGTTACACATAAATTCATTAAAGCTCCTATCTGGTCATCTACCAGGATCACATCACCACTGCCGTCAACAGTAAGAACTTTCCCATAACCAGGTTGTGACGCGGAAGCAGAGGTAAGATTTGTAAATCTCAGCCCGCTTGGAACAGGGTCATTACCATCAGAGGTAATTTCCAATTGATTTAATGGATTAAAATTGTTAATTCCTATGTTGCCGTTGGTATTTGACAAATAGAGCCTGTTGTTTACGAAACCAGAAGGATTATTTGCTGTAGTCCAAAAATTAAGGCCTCCCGGGTCAGTTGGGTCAAAATAACCGGGCGTGATATATTGGATACCCCAGTTCCCATTATAATCAGGATTAGTTCCCGGATCAGCATCAGAAAATAATACGCTGCCATTATTAAAGGGTTCTTTTTTTGATGCCCTGCCTGTGATTAAAAAATTCCCCTCATTAACATGGCCAGCCTGACGGGGATTAAAAGTGCGTATTGCAAACCTTGATGGTTTACCTGTATTAAAATCCGTTACAAGAAGATTATGGTTATACCGTGCTGTTCCCTGCGGAACTATATTTATCCCGGTACCTGTGGGAGTTCCATAATACTGTGTAATCATATCTTGTGTGCCATTATTCAGCTTGTCTGTAAGGCCAATCCAATAATCTCCCGGAGGTATTATAGAAGGCCCTCCTATAAAAAAAGAATTGTTGCAACCAAAGCAGTTACCCTTTTCCCAGGTAATTGTGCTTGTTCTGCTTTGACTCCACGGATACAAAACAATGCTTCTGCCCCATCCACCGTTTGTCAAAGGCCCCACATTGCTCTTTATTTCTAACGGTGCCCAGTCAACTGTACCAGAATTAAAACCAAGGCTAGTACTTAGAGTATTTGTAACGGGGCCGGTAATTCCTCCGCCAGGTGTAAAAATACTTTGCGCTTTAATGTTTGATGCTGCAACGATTAATGCAGCCATCCCAAATAAAATTTTGCTTTTTTTCATGCTATTAAAGTTTTTAATTTCCCTACTCTGTTTCCCGCTTTTCGGCTTTCGCGTTTTAAATTGAAGCCAAACATATATACAAAATATTTT
>DATEMK010000633.1:0-17760 GCA_035275625.1 Bacteroidia bacterium | reverse complement strand
ATCGCAAGAACAATTGATGAGAACGAATCGTCTTTCAGAATCATGTCGGCAACTTCCTGCGCCACCTGTGTTCCGCGCAAGCCCATTGCAATGCCAATGTCAGCTTTCTTCAATGCCGGGGCATCATTCACTCCATCACCTGTCATACCGACCACCGATTTATCTTCCTGTAACACGGAAACCAAATCGAGCTTTTGTTTCGGACTTACACGGGCAAATATTTTTGATGAAGACCATCTTTGTTTTTCTTCTGTAGAAAGTTTCTCATAATCATTCATCTCTTTGCCATGAATAGCAACTTCATTGTCCGAATCAAGTATGCCGAGTTTGGATGCAATATTTTTTGCTGTGGCAGGATGGTCGCCAGTAATCATCACCACTTTTATCCCTGCCGATTTACATTCACGTATCGCTGCAAACACTTCTTCTCTTGGCGGGTCAAGCATTCCGATTAGTCCGGTAAACACAAGTTGACTTGTTAAATCCGTTATTGATTCATCGGCATCCTTGTATGCTGCTGCAATCATGCGTAAGCCGGACGAAGCAAATTTTTCAGCATCGTTTATCCATTTTGTTTTAGTTGCATCATCGATTGGTTTTACTTCCTCTTTGTCAAGAATAAAATGACATCGTCTTATCAGCTCTTCAACTGCACCTTTTGCTGCAACAAAACATTTTCCGTCTGCCTTGTGCAGCGTAGCCATAATGCGGGTCTCAGAAGAGAATGGTTCTTCTCTGAGCTTTGGAAACTGATTCCGCAAAGGAACAATATCAACTCCGTTGCAATAGGCGAATTTCAACAGACCGGTTTCAAGCGGGTCGCCCAATTCTTCGATGGAATGGTTTTTAAAAACAAGTTCAGCTGTATTGCACAACACTGCAATCTGTTTGATTAGATTAAAACTTTTGCTTCGTGAAATATTATCCTGAGAAATAAAATCAGTTTTTCGATTTGATGGATTTAATTTCATTTCCAATCTGCCTTCATTCGTAACGATAGTGTTAACTTCAATTCTGTTTTGTGTAAGCGTTCCTGTTTTATCAGTACAAATCACATTGGTTCCTCCAAGCGTTTCAACCGCTTCTAATTTTTTTACAATCACATTGTGCTTTGCCATTTTCAACATTCCCTGCGCAAGTGCAAGAGTTGCAACAATCGGAAGCCCTTCAGGAATTGCAGCAACTGCAAGGGCGATGGATGTTTCCAGCATTTCAACAAACGGGTCTCCATATAAAAGCCCTGCTATGAAAATAATGACTACGAGAGCAACTGTTATCTTAATCAGTTTCTTGCTGAACTCCTCTAATTTTTTTTCCAACGGAGTTATCGCCTGGTCTGCCGACTGCACCATTGAAGCAATTTTACCAAGCTCGGTCTTCATTCCCGTTCCTGTAACAATCGCTTTTGCATTTCCGCTTGTTACAAAAGTTCCTTTGTAAATCATATTCAACCGTTCGGCAAGTGAAGTGTCCTTCGCTAAAATTTTATCCTGCTTTTCAACTGGCATGGATTCACCCGTCAATGCGGATTCGTCCACCTGGAATTGCGAGAGATTAAATATCCGTGCATCCGAAAGAATCATATCGCCTGCTTCCAGAAATAAAATATCACCGGGAACAATTTCAGAAGAAGCAATTTCGACAAGGTTGTTATCACGGATTACTTTTGCATTCACCTGCGTCATCCGCTTCAGAGCATCCATTGAACGCTCCGCCTGGAATTCCATCAGGAAGCCGATGATTGCATTTATAATTATCACAACAAGAATAGCAATTCCATCCAGCCACTCTTTGAAAAAGAAAGAAAGTCCCGCTGCCACCAATAGCATATAAACCATCGGGCTGGCAAACTGTGCAAGAAATATCAGAATTGGATTTTTCTTTTTTTTCTGCTCAATAATATTTTTGCCAAATAATTCTTGACGCTCTTTCACTTCATCTGCCGACAATCCCTTATCAGAAGTTGCATTCAGAAGTTTGCATATTTCTTCCTTTGAAAAAGAACATGCATCGGTGACCGGATATTGAATTGTTTTCATGCGTGAACTCCTTTACATAAAATATGTGCCTCGTTCAAAATACCGTTTCTTCTTTCAGCAGGGATGTATGTTGCTGAAAGCAATTCCGGATTGTCACAGAGTTCTTTACACAACACAATTCCTTTATCAAGCAAAAGTTGCTTTTCATGAAGCGTTAAAGTGGTGAGGCATGTGAGCGGATACAAACCTGAATCGTCAATCTGCTCGCGCAAACTTTTTATGTGAGGGAAATCCCAGCCCAGTAAATTCAATCCGGCACACATTCCATACTGAATAGCATCACCTGAGAATTTAGTATTGGTGACCACCCATCCCTGGTGAAACTTCGTGCCATGACCCGGAATATTTTTCCATTGATGCTCCACATCTTTAAACCGGGCATGTATGTAAAGCGGAATTTTTACATCGCACATGTAGCCGCCAGAGTTGTGAAACTTGCATTCAATCATGAAGTGCTGATTTTCTTTTTCAGCTATCACATCAATCTCATGATTCACACATTGCCCTTTAACAATTTCTCCAACCTTCACTGCATAACCCTGATGATTTAAAATAGCTGCGACAAATTTTTCAAACGGAAAACCGGACGGACCTAATTCCATAATGGCACGCTTGAGTTTGTATTTTGCTGCTGAGTGACGGGATTGCTTTTTCAACATTCCGAAAGCAAGCTGGTAAATTTTCCTTGTTGTAATGCCTTCATAAAGTTTATTCTGCACTTCACTTATTATCTCATGGATGATTTCATTATTCGCACCTGAACGATGAAGCGAATGTCGGAGCTTATCTGAATTGAAAGGAACTTGTTCTCCCGATGCTTTGGTAATATGGATGCTTTTGTTTTTCATTACACAATATTTTTCTTTTCGGAATTTATTTCTTTATGTAAAAAGAAACTGATGACTGAACGGATGGCTACAATCAAAGCAAGAATATACAGTTCGCTCAAAACCGGATTATGAATCGTGTGAATCATATCGGCAGCAAGCATGAAATCCAATCCGAGCAACAGATAAGAACCGAATCCATACCTGATTTTCTCTGAGCTGTATTCAGTTTGCTTGCTCGTTAATTTATTCCATTCCAATTTTAAAAAGAGAACCGTTGTAAGCCCTACTCCCCAAATAATAATAATGCTTCCGGCTACACTGATTGCAATTGCGATGTAATTGAATGCTCCCATAAAATGATACTCCGAAAAATTTTAATCATTTACTCTTTTCAAAACAGCTTGCTGAATGTCAATCTGAATCAAATCTTTTGCATTATAAAATGCCTGTTGAATATTCAATGCTTCTAAACTGAATTGCAATTTCATGGTCAACATACATGCAATAGTTCCTCCCGATGAAATATGCGTAAGCGTTCCTTTGGCTTTTACGTTTGCAGGCGGAACAGCAGTAAGTATCGTACCTTCCACATTAAACTTTTGTGGCGGATGTTTCTTTGTATTGATATATGGAATACCAAGTTTTCCTTTGAATTCCATCATTTGTCCGCTAAGTTTTAAAAGATTCGCATCAACAGAATCTACGAAAGTGCGAAACGATTCGTAAGGAACCCTGAAGCTAATATCACCGGTTTCGTAATTGAGCGTAACAACCAAATGATGGCTTGCGGCAATGAGGGTGGTGTCGTTGTAGCTCATCGTAATTGCCATTGTACCTTCAAGAGTACGATAAATTTGCTGCGCACTAATTTTAGTTTGAATGGAACACAAGAAGAGTGTTACTATTAAAATCTGTTTTATATTTTTCATTTCTAAAATATGCTATTAACTTTTTGGTCTCTTATGTTCACGAATGAGTTTAACAGGAAAGTCATTCAAAATATCATAAACAACAGGATGCAGATTATCCTTAATGTATGCAGGGTCATACAAATCACCTTCGGCTGTACCCATCCAAACCAATTTATTTTCTTTCCGGTCAATTACGTTCAGTGTGATAGTGCTTTGTGTGTACTCAACTTTCTGAGTGATGTAGCCGTGATTGTAATTGTAGTAGTAATAGTTATTGTAATAAGGTGAACGGTAATAATAAGAACTGGGATAAGGATAGTAATACGGATTTGAATAATGATAGCTTGGGTAACTGTAATATGCAGGTGAAGTAGTCGTGTATTCTTTCTTTACGCTCTTCACTACTAACTGAAGAAATACATCTGGTGAATCCACATTGGCTTTCATTCCACGCTCGCCCATGCAGTGCGAAAAATAATTAACAGTGTTGTTGCGGATAATCTGATTATTAGTTGGAGTGTTGCTTGAATCCCTGTCAGGTAGCCATGCAAAAGATTTGTATTTAGTAAAATCTGTAGAGCGGTCGTAGTCGGAATAAATGTTGTTATAGACACCGCATCCTGCAAGGAGAATGAGTGCAAATACTGATAATAATATTTTATTTTTCATCTTAATTTTATTTTATTTTCACTATGCAAATATTGGTATATCTGAATTAGTAAAGCATGATAATCAGCAGGGGAAAATATGATATTTATCATGTGATTATTTTTTTTATCAATTAAAAATGTTGCTTGAAATTCCAAGTGATTGGTTTGTTTTTAAAATTGATTTTACAGCATTTGTTTCTATCCCTGTCAATGCTCTTATCGCATCAATGGTTTCAGGAATTACGATGGCTTGATTGTCCACAATGTAAGCAAGAAAAAGTTCATCGTTTATAACTGTAAGCATGTCTTTCCACAATGCAACCTCGTACATATCTGCACGGATTCTACCAATGTCTTGAAGATATTCTTTGAGTGTATTATTTGACATCAAGCCATTATTATATTCAAGCAATGCAATGCGTGTGGAATGGCTGGTGATAATATTTAGAACATCTTCTTTTGAGACTGGTCGTGTTAATTTAATTGACCAATAGTGCAAATGACTTAGCGTTTCAGGAACGAGTACAGCAGCGGTGATAATGTCAAGGGAAGGGTCAACGCTTTGCGCATCGGGACCCTGATGGCTTGGAATGTTTGGTTCAGGCACCAGCGTATTCATAATTCCGGATTGATGACTTTCCCAGGGGTCAGTGGCTCTGCGCAATAAAGTTCCGCGTGCGCTTTTTAAGATGCCACCTTTTTTAAGCGCCCCCAATACACGAAGAATGGATGTCGTATTGCAGGAGACAACACGTGTGGAGTTAAGATTCATAGTTGATTCAAAATTTGTTTCGGCATTGAAAGAGTGATTTGTGGTTTGATGCTTATCTCCACCTTGAACAATAAATTTTTTATTTGCCATTTTATAAATGGCAACATTTATTGCGCTGATTTTTTTTGGCGTGCAATCAATGATGATGTCTGCTTCTTCCAAAAGTTTGTTTAACAATCCTGCAACAAATATTCTCGCATTCTGCATTGCTGTTAATGCTTCGGAGTTTGCGGCATACACCGGATATTTTTTGCTTATCGCAATTTTGATTCTCCAATCAGTTATCACATCGCACACTCCTGCAAGCTGCATATCATCCTGCAATGCCACTGCATCCGCTACCCGTTTTCCGATTACGCCATATCCATTAATGGCAACTTTTATTTTTTTTATCATTTTTATTTTAGTTCGTTTTCAGAAATAATATTTTTTTCAAAACAATCAAGATTGTGAATTGTAGTAGCTGCAATATTTTTTAAAGCAGTGTCAGTAAGAAATGCCTGGTGACTTGTAATGAGCACATTGTTAAATGACATGAGGCGTGCTATAACATCATCCTGCAAAATATCTTCAGAGTGGTCTTCAAAAAATAAACCTCCCTCTTCTTCATATACATCAATACCGAGATAGCCAATGCGACTTGATTTTAATCCGTCAATCACATCTTGTGTATTTATCAATGCACCACGACTTGTATTAATAAGCATTACTCCCTGTTTCATTTTATCAATACATTTTTTATTGATGATGTGTTTGGTTTGCGGTGTAAGAGGTAAATGCAATGAAATGATGTCTGATGAAGCACAAAGTGTTTCGCAATCCACATACTCTACATTGTATTTTTCAATGAGTTCTTTATTTTCCACCAAATCAGTTGCAATTATTTTACAACCGAAACCATTCATAATTTTGGCAAGAACAGAACCAATTTTTCCTGTGCCAATAAGTCCTAAAGTTTTATCGTGCATATCAAAACCTACCAAACCGTCTAAGGTAAAATTCAATTCGCGTACCCTGTTGTGAGCACGCATGAGTTTACGATTTAACGCGAGCATTAAAGCCACTGCATGTTCTGCAACTGCATACGGAGAATAATCAGGAACACGTGCCACACACATGCCGAGTTGTTTTGCTTTTGCAATATCAACATGATTGAAACCCGCAGAGCGAAGTGCTATAAAACGTATTCCCAATTCAAACAATTTATCCAGCACGGATGATGAAGCATCGTCACTTACAAAAACGCTTACCGCACTACACCCTTGTGCAAGCTGAGCAGTTTCAAATGAAAGGTGAGTTTCAAAATATTTTAATTTATGCTTTGAAAATTCGGGATTGGAAAAATATTCTTTCTCAAATTTGTGAAAACTATATATGGCTACTTTCATTTTAATTCAGATTTCTCAGGACGATAATACATTTATCAATTCAAACATTGATGGAGCTATTTGTAAATGTTTTTTGACGACTTTCTCAAGAGGTGTATAAACTATTTCATTTTTTATTTCTCCAACCATTACATTTATTTTTCCACTGAGCAATGCATCCACAGCAGCAACTCCAAGTTTGCTTGCCAGCACTCTGTCGGCACAGCTTGGTGAACCACCACGCTGAACATGACCGAGAATACATATTTTCATATCATACTGCGGAAATTTATTTTTAACCTGCCGTGAAATTTTAAAAGCACCCCCAACCTCATCTCCTTCAGCAACTACTACAATCAAGGAATTTTTTTTACGGTTCCATCCTGTTTCCAACATGGAAAACAAATGTTGTAAATCTGTTTTTGTTTCAGGTATATAAATCGCTTCTGCGCCTGAACTGATTCCTGTTTGGTAAGCAATAAATCCTGCATCACGTCCCATTACTTCCACAAAAAATATTCTGTTATGTGATTCAGCCGTGTCACGGATTTTATCAATTGCTTCCATTGCTGTATTAGTTGCTGTATCAAACCCAATGCTGTAATCAGTCCCGTTGATGTCATTATCAATTGTTTTAGGAATTCCGATAAAAGGAATATTGTATGTTGAAATGAATGCACGTGAACCCGCAAACGAACCATCGCCTCCGATTAAAATCACTCCATCTATATTTTCTTTTCTTAATTGGTGATAAGCTAACGCACGACCTTCCTGTGTTTTAAATCTTTCGCTTCGTGATGATTTTAATATTGTTCCACCGCGCTGAATAATATTACTGACAGTTGATGCATTCATTATAAATAAATCACCGTCCATCATTCCTTCATATCCACGATGAATACCCATAACTTTTATGTCATGGAAAACCGCTGCTCTTACAACTGCGCGAATACATGCATTCAATCCGGGCGCATCACCACCGGAGGTAAGAATTGCTATTTTTTTTATTGTTGTCATTATTCCTTTTTGACTTTAAATCCATTTCAGCAACCCCAAATCCATTCGTTGCGCCAGTAAATCACTTTTGGGATATACTCTGAATCCATATTCATAAACGCCAGAGCGGTTCAACGGTATTGAACATTCATAAGACACTTTATTTTCTTCAATGCCTGCCGGAACAAGGTCTTCATGCATGACAATTTTTTCGGGGTTTATTTCGCTCTCCTTTTTATTTCTAAAAATTATTTCGACTCCCAAATCAGATACATCAAGCCCGTTAGTATCAAGTGCTATTTGGACTGATAAATTTTTCCCTAATGGAAAAGGTTGGTTAGAAGAATCAAGTGCATTCACGGAAAGAACTTTTACGTTTCCCCATGATTTCATGATTTTTTGTTTCCATGCCACAAGTTTTTTTGTCTTTTCAAAATGGCTGTCAGCGAAATCACGGTGCATCATGTTCAGTGGCTGATAATATTTTTCCCTATAATCAACAAGCATTCGCTCCGAGTTAAATGCAGGCGCGATTTCAGCAACAGCATGTTTCATTTTTTGAATCCATTTTACCGGCACCCCTTCATTATTTCTTTCGAAGTAAAGCGGGGCAATTTCATTTTTCAAAATCCTGTAAATCTGTTCTGCATCGGATTTATTTCTGAACTCAGCATCATTAAAATCATCATCAGGCAATGCCCATCCTGAATTTTCATTGTATGCTTCGGGATACCATCCGTCTTTCACGCTTAGATTTAATACTCCGTTCAAGCTTGCTTTCATGCCACTTGTGCCTGACGCTTCCTCTCCTCTCACCGGAGTGTTTAGCCACAAGTCAACTCCCTGAACAAGG
Organism: Bacteroidia bacterium; assembly: GCA_035275625.1. Classification (GTDB taxonomy): domain Bacteria; phylum Bacteroidota; class Bacteroidia; order AKYH767-A; family OLB10; genus DATEMK01. The sequence continues at coordinate 9,342 of DATEMK010000633.1, read as the reverse complement.
TGTTTCGCAATTTCCATATTGTAATTTTCAAGGAAAATAATTTTTCCGTTCAGGTCAGGTTCGGATATGATTTTGAAAATATTTTTAAAATGCTGTTGCGCTTCAACATCATTCGGATGTGCCTTGCCGGAAAATATAAAAATCAACGGACGTTCTTTATCATTTACTATTTCCCTAAGTACATTTAGATTTTTAAAAAGTAATTCAGGTCGCTTGTACGAAGCAAACCTTCGCGCAAAACCAACAAATAATGCCTGTTCATTCAGCGCATCTTCATAAGCCATCAGCTTTTCTGGCGAATCATGCCGGGCAAGTAAATCGGATTTTATTTTTTCTTTAAGTACACTAATTAATTTTTTCTTTAATGCACAATGTGTTTGCCAAATCTCATGGTCGGAAATTTTAAAAACTCTGTTCCATGAGTCAGTTGATAGTTGTTCTGATAATATTGATTCACTAATTTTTTTGCTGTAAAGCTGCTTCCACTCATTCGCCATCCATGTAGGAAGATGCACTCCGTTCGTTACATACCCGACAGGAATTTCTACTTCACCGTAACCATCCCAAAGTTTGCTGAACATTTTACGTGAAACTTCTCCATGTATTTTACTCACCGCATTTATTTTTTGTGAAAAGTGCGCTGCAAAAAAACTCATTGAAAATTTTTCTTCACTGTCATCAGGATGAGCTTTTCCCAAGCTAATTAATTTTTCCCATGAAATATTAAATACCTGCGGATAATGTGAAAAATATTTTCTCATTAAATCCTCGCTGAATTTATCATGCCCGGCTTCAACCGGAGTGTGTGTAGTAAATAGTGATGATGCTCTTATTACTTCAAAAGCTTCATCGAAGGAAATATTTTGTTCGAGAATGAATCGGTTAATCCGTTCAATGCTTGCAAACGCAGCGTGTCCTTCGTTAAGATGATAAACATCTGGTTTGTATCCCATCATGTTAAGCAGCCGGACACCACCGATGCCGAGCAATATTTCCTGACATAGACGGTTCTCCCAATTACCGCCATATAGTTGCGAAGTAATGTGACGGTCTTCACTTGCGTTTTCCGGCATATCAGTATCGAGTAAAAATAATTTTGTGATGCCGACATTCATTTGCCACGCTTGCGCATACAATGTTCGTCCCGGAAATGGTATCGTAATTTTTAAACGGTCTCCATCTTCATTCATCACCGGTTGCATTGGAAGATTTGTAAATTTTTGCAAATCATTTTCAGCAATCTGGTCACCATTAATAGTTAACCGTTGCCTGAAATATCCATTGCGGTAAAGCAACCCGACAGCAATTAAATTCATGGATGAATCGCTTGCCTGTTTCAGATAATCTCCTGCGAGAACTCCCAATCCTCCTGAATAAATTTTAATGCTGCAATGCAGTCCATACTCCATGCTGAAATATGCGATAAGCGGAGAAGTTGCATCAACTTTTCGATTCAAATAGTTTTCAAACTTTTCAGATACTGATTTAAGCTTATCAAGAAATGATTTATTTGTTTCGAGATTTTTTATTTCGTCATAAGATAAATTTTCAATTAAAGCAACCGGATTTTTTCCTGATGTTTTCCAAAGCTCTTCGTCCATCATACTGAATAATTCCTGCGCTTCTTCATTCCATGTCCACCAGAGATTTCGTGAAAGTTTTTTCAGCGGCAAAAGCGATTCCGGAAATTCTGCATGAACAAATATTTTTCTCCATTGCGGCTGATTGTTTCGTGGTGTTGAATGCTCAATTGAACAGGCATCATATTGTGCCGGTTTATATTCGTGTGTAAAATTGAGTTCTCTTTCTTTTGCTTTTTGAAAAGCAAGCGCATAAGCATTCTGATAATTCACAATAAGATTTTTCCAGAGGGTTTTTTTTGAAAGCAGGAATGCCGTTTCGCGTGCTTCTTTTATTTCTTCAATTGATTTACCTGAAAAATTCTTAATAACATCTGCAATAGCTTTTGTTACCTCAGTTTCATTATCATCATTACGTTCCAAAACAAAAATTGCTTTGTTGGCATTGGTAAATAACATTCCGAAACCGGTGCGGTTAGTTGTCACGGTCGGCACATGGAATGCAAGCGCTTCAACAGGAGTATATCCCCACGGTTCATAATAAGAAGGAAAAACACCGAGGTCAAATCCGATAAGAAGGTCAAAATAGTTCATGTTAAAAATTCCATCATGCCCATCCATGTATGTGGGAGCAAAAATGACATTGACATTATCATCACTATGATTATCCAGGTTATTTTTTTTGATTCGTTGTATGATAAGGTCGGTATCTGTTCCCTGTATATAGTGCGTGAGATAACTTTCATTGTGATTAATATCTGAATTATTTCCACTAAAATTTTCCTGCAACTCTTTCCGCGGACCGGTGTTATATGCAGGCACGAAAATAAAAGCAAGCACTTCTTTCTGAATCTTCTCTTGTTTTAGCATTCCCAGCGCATCAATAAACAAATCAATACCCTTGTTGTGAAATTCATACCTGCCACTTTTTAAAACGAGCAATGTATCCTCATCAAATGTTTTGTTGAGCAACTTATTTGCAACATCAAAAAGTTTCCTTCTTGCCGTAATTCTTTTTTGCCTGAATAAAACCGGGTCGGGAACAAATGAAAACTCAAAACCATTGGGTGTGATGACATCAGGTTTTTTTTCTAAAAATTTTACACACTCCTTTGCTGTAATATCACTCACTGTGGTAAAACAATCTGCGGTCTTCGCTGAAAGTTTTTCAAGAGAATGTTTTGCAACTACATTATATTCTTTGGCTTTTTGTTCTGCATCGTACGAATCGAATTTACTATACAATGGTAAATTATTTCCGGCAAGGCATCTTCCGATAACTGTAGCATGTGTAGTAAAAATAGTTCCAATTTGCGGAACATGCTGATGAAGAAAAAGAATCCCAGCACCTGTCATCCATTCATGAAACTGAGCTACCACACGGTCGCTGAAAGAAACATAGTGTAGATTGAAGCATTCAATCACTTTACCGGCTGCGTAACCAAACAGAGCCGGTTCAATATAATCCCATTGACCATTTATAGAATCAAGTTTATTGTTGAGCCATAGCTCTTCAAATATTTTTTCCTTCGATGAAAAGAAGGATGTGAAATCAACCAATACAACAATAGGATTGCCAGCAATTTTCCATCTGCCAATTTTTATTTTCAATCCGCGTGCTTCAGCATGTGGTCGCCATGATTTTAACAACTCTTTGTCTTCGGCAAATTCGGGATGTTCCCAGGTTCCTTTCCACACATCAGGTCCGATTAAAATATATTTATCACCGAACTCATGTACCAGCGTAAGCGCCTTGGTTGAAATCACCGTATATATGCCGCCTACTTTATTGCAAACTTCCCAGCTTACTTCCAGGATATAATCTGGTTTGCTTAATGTTTCTTCTTTCATTTTTAATAATTAATTAAGATGGAACACTTCCTCGTGTTTTATTTTTAAGGGTTTTATCTGAATTTTCGCTTTTACTTTCATTCTCTGATTAGCAATAATTCGCTCTTCAAAATATTTGTTCACCCTATCTTCAAAATCACTCAGCACATTCATATAATTGATAAAGGCATCATACGGTGAATTGTAATGATTAAAATATTTATGCACGTCACCATCCGAAAAATATTTAGTGCACATGTAATAGAAGTGGTCGCTGGTTTGAAGGTATTTCCAGTCTCTTAAAATTTGTTCATCATCACAAAAGGAAATTTTTTTTTCCAGTTGGTATAACGTATCAAAAGCATCGTGCTGCAAATCGTTACCAAGCCATGCTGATAAGTCGCGTTCCATATCAGCCCACGAAACAGGATGCGGAACATGCAGCAAAGCAACAGGATGCAAACGCTCAACTGCTTCTGAAGGAGTTACGAAACGGAAATTGGAAGAAGAAAATATCTGAGCCGGAAATGCTTTTAAAAATTCAAAAATTCCTGTTTCTTCCCATTGATGTTCACCGAAAGTTTCATAATCCATAAAGAGATTTACAATTTCTTCATTGGAAGGAATTGCATTAAGCCAGTGAACATATTTATGAGCAGTAAGCGGAAAACCATTCCAGCTTTCTTGTGAGAAACGAAAAGCAATATCATCACTGAGACGATAATTTTTTAACAGCAGTTTTAATTTTGGTTCTGCGGAATTATAATAAAGAAAATTCGGACTTCTCCATTGAAGTATATGGTCAGCGCCTTCTGCCAACATCGCTTTAAATCCCATCTCCGACACAATTTTACCAATGGAATTGGAATAAATCAATTCAGTATTTCTGAAAACCTGCGGCTGCTGACCAAAATGTTTTTTAATTTTATGAGAGTGTTCCTGAACTTGTTTTATAAATTCCTTTTCTGATTTGAGAACGGCTAATGAATGTGAATAGGTTTCAGCTAAAAATTCCACGCAACCTGTTGCGGCAAGTTTTTGAAAACTCTCCAATACTTCAGGAGTGTATTTCTCAAACTGTTCCAATGCCATTCCTGAAATGGAAAAGCCTACCTTAAAACGTTTTCCGAATTTATTGATGAGTTCAAGTAATATAGCATTTGCAGGTAGGTAACATTTTTCAGCTACCTTGCGCATGACGGCTGCATTTTTCTCATGGTCAAAATAATTATTGTGGTTGCCTATATCAAAGAAGCGATAGGTTCTTAAACGGAATGGCTGATGTACCTGAAAGTACAAACAAATATTTTTCATGAACTTGGTTTTATTATGTGGTTGTAAATAATTTTTGCATCAGGATATTTTTTTTTCCAGATGGCTAACGATTCCAGTTTATTGATAACAACAGAAGTCCTGTTGTCTAACAGCACTTTTATTCGCTGGTGTAATGAAGCATGATGATTTTTCATATTCTTAATTGTTACAGACAGATTGATATATATCTTTAATTCTTTCACCGGTTTTTTCCCAGTTAAGGTTCTGCAGCATTGCATTATTTGTTTGCTTATGATTTTTTGATAATGCTGAATAATTAATCAGCCCGTTGATTGCATCTGCAAGCGCATCGGTATCCCAGAAATCCACTTTAATAACATGATGCAGCACCTCTGCAACACCCGATTGCTTCGAAATAATCACAGGAACATTTTCCTGCATGGCTTCCAATGGTGCAATGCCGAATGGCTCTGATACGGAAGGCATCACATAAACATCACTCATGGCATACATACTGTTCACATCATCACCTTTTAAAAATCCGGTAAAGTGAAAACGTGAACTGATTCTCAGTTCTGCCACTCGCTTAATCATTCGGTTCATCATATCACCGCTGCCAGCCATTACAAAATGCACATCAGGATTTTTCTTCAAAACTTTATTGGCGGCTTCAACAAAATAATCAGGTCCTTTCTGAAAAGTAATTCTTCCTAAAAATGTGACGATATATTTTTTAACTTTTTTTATAGCTTGTGAATTTTCATTTTCTGATTTTGCATGAACACCGTTATGCACTGCTGAAATTTTTTCAGGATTAATTCCGTATCTGTCAATGATTATTTTCTTTGTGAGTTCGCTTACAGAGATAATATGGTCAGCCGCTTCCATTCCTGCTTTTTCGATTTCATAAACTTCTTGGTTGATATGCTCACCCGACCTGTCAAATTCAGTTGCATGAACATGAATAATCAACGGTTTTCTGCTTGCCTGTTTTGCAGCTATTCCGGCAGGAAAAGTAAGCCAGTCGTGTGCGTGGATGACATCAAATTTATTTTCTGTCGCAACCTTTGCTGCAACCAGTGCATATCGTGCAATCTCTTTCATAATATCACTTCCATATTCACCACTCAATTCAAAATGAAATGAAAAAGGAGAGGTGCAGAAGGTTTCGGTGAGACTTGATTTTACTTCATTAAGTTTTGCAAATTCTTCCGGAGAAGTGTAAGGGATAAGCGTAGAAGAAATCTGCAAGTAGGTGAGCTTGTCCCAACAGTCAAGAAATAATTTTTTCTTCACATCAATGGTAACATCACTTGCACTAATCAAATGCGCTGTTTCCTTATTCTCCCCTCCAAATAATTTCGGCACCACAAACAAAACATCAACTCCTTGTTTCATGAGTCCGCTTGTAATCCCGTAACAGGCAGTACCAAGACCTCCGGAGATATGCGGAGGAAATTCCCAACCAAACATTAGCGCTTTCATTTTATCTTAAGGATGATATGAACTGTGCAACTGATGAAGCGAATTCATCATTGACATATAATCTGTATTGTTAATCATGCAATGATTTGTGCTGTTGCTGTTTCCTCCCATCATGCCGCCATTCATCATATCTCCAGTCATCATGTTACCTGAGCAATGATTTCCCATTTGCTGATGACAGAGGTTATGATAATAGTTGAACAGGGAATCGTAATGATGGTACATTCCATCATAAAGAATTCTTAAAGAATCGCAGAGTGCAGAGTCATGCTGCGAGGTTAGCTGATTGATATAGGAGTCAATCGCATAATTACTCTGATTTGATGAATCATGGCTGTATGCCATGAGCAAATCGTTGAAGGTTTTGGCATTCCGATATGCATCGTTCATTCCATTGATGTCTGCAATTGCAGATGGCGATAAAGAATCATCCATCATGTTTTTTCTACATCCTTCAACCATGATGAAAAAAATAAATATCATCATGGCAACAAGCACATTTTGAATTAATTTTTTCTTTTTCATTTTAGTAAGATTTAATTGTTTGAAATTTAACAGGAATTATTTGTTATCTTTTTTCTCAAGTGTCATACCGCATTTCGGACAATTGCCCGGCTTATCCGATTTTATTTCCGGATGCATCGGGCACGTGTAATAACTGCCTGGTGAAATATTCTGACTTGTATCTGCACCCTTGTATTCATATCTTACATCTACATTTTTTTTATCAATCTGAATATTGAAAAGAGCAACGAAGGGTTGTGATAAATTTTTCAATGGAACGGCATAAGCATTTTCTCCTTTGGCAAATAATGATACTGTTTCCATGCTGCCATCCTGATAAGTAATTTCTGCTATACCGGTGATTGCAGCATTCACTAATGGCTTTCCCTTTTTATTCATTACATAAATTGTAAACGGGTCTGTTTTTAAAGCGGGTTGATAAACCATTTCAAATTGATAATTACTTGTCTTAACAATTTCACCTGCATTACTACCCATTTCATTATGATTCATTGATGAATGATTCATGTTCATCATGTTGCATTGCGCATTTGAATGATTAATGATTGCACTTGCGATAACAATTGCATTTAAGCAAAGAATTTTTTTGATTGAAGATTTCATTTTATTTATTTTTTTTATAGTGAACTGATATTTTCTAAATCTTTTTTCAGAGGTATTTTTTGTCCGGGTTTATTTTGATTTGATGTTTCAAATGATTTCAACAGATGTTTTATCCTTAATAATTCCGCAACGCTCCATGCCTGGGAAATTGCGCCACATGCTTTATGCGGAGCATCGCCTTCGTAGATTTCTGCAATGGTTCCGATGCCATATTCAAACAGCGCTTCTTCAAAGTGGAAACGAATTTCTTTTATTTTCTCTATGCCATCACTTCCATGCTGACGCAAATATTCTTCTGCAAACGGACCTAACAACCATGTCCATACAGTACCATTGTGATATGCCAAATCTCTGTTGCGCTGGTCGCCATTATATGAACCTTTGTAATTGGAATCGTTAGGAGAAAGCGTTCTTAACCCTCGTGGAGTTAACAATTCCCGCTCTGTAATTTCGAGAACTTGCTTTGCAATATGATTTTCAACCGGAGAGTAGGGAAGTGAAATTGCTATTAATTGATTTGGACGGATTGACCAATCTTTAAAATCTTCATTCACTACATCAGCGAGATAATTTTTATGTTCATCCCAAAATGTTTCTTTAAATGATTGCTCAATAAGTGCAGGATATTTTTTCCACTCTTCAATAAACTTTTTATTTCCTGAAGCAGTTGCAGCTTCCAATGCAAATTGAATTGCATTGTACCAAAGCGCATTTATTTCTACAGCAAGTCCTGTGCGTGGAGTTACAGGAATACCATCAATCATTGCATCCATCCATGTTAGTGCAACATTGTTTTCACCAGCCCATAGCAAATAATTTTCGCGCATGTAAATATTATGGAGCGTTCCTTTTCTGAAATGCTCAAGTATGGAAATCATTTTATCTCCGTATTCTTTCCAAATGTTTTTTATCCCGATAGCTATCGGGACAGAGCGCATTGCATATTGCTGTAAAGTCCAGAAGAACCATAACGGAGCATCAACTGAATTGAATGAAGCTTGTGTTCCGCTTCCGGTATTAGGAAATAATCCATGATTCAAATCTTTCAGAATAGTGTCTAAAGCCGATTTAAAAATTTTAATATTATCCTGTGCAAGCATCAAACCGGGAAGTGAAATAAATGTATCACGACCCCATCTGCCAAACCAATGCCAGCCAGCCATCACTTCAGTTTTTCCATCATGTGTAATGATGAATTGTTTCGCTGCATTGATGAGACAATTTTCAAAACTGTCAAGTGAAATATTTGCCTGAAGTTCTTTTGCAAATTTAATTTTTAGTGATGCTGTTCTTATTTCTGTAAGTCCCGCTGAGAAAATCAATTCATCTCCTTTTTTTAAAGCCGCTTCAAAATAACCGGGAACGAAAAGCGATTCTTTGAAATCATATCCGCGCTCCATTTCTTTTACATATTCAATATCATAATACCAATCGGGCGAAGCAACGAACTCAACACGTTTTGAAAATTGCATGAACAGCGGAGCAAATTCTTTGTACAAACAAATTTCAATTCCGTTATTTATAAGAGTTGCCTTGGAGTTGATTGAAAAATCTGCCTGACGAACAGCATGAACATTCCGAAATGCAAGGAAGGGCTGAAACCGGATTTTGAATTGTGTATCTGCCTCAATGACTTTGTATTTTATGAGCAACCTGTTTTCATCCTTGCAAAGAATTATTTGTTTTGAAATTTTAATACCATCCATAATAAAATTCCATTCCGGAGCTTTATCATAAGAGAAGTTTTCCATGAACAAATGCCCTTCGGGATAAAGAGTGTTCGGATACAGATGGACAGCCAACTTATATTCAATGTCTCCTTTTAAAATTGTTTCATCAAGAGAAGATAACAACATATAAAAATTATTATCCATCTGTGGTTGAATCGTTGCAAACAAGCCGTGATATTTTCTCGTGTTGCATGTTGACAGCGAAGTGCTGCAATAGCTACCTGCATTGCCTGTTAAAATTATTTCTCTTTCTTTTGAGAAAGAAAAATCCGTCAACTGTTCTTTGTTATATTGAATGGGAAACATTTTTTTTA
>DATEMK010000632.1:0-7289 GCA_035275625.1 Bacteroidia bacterium | reverse complement strand
AAATTACTTTTTCTTTTTAATCAAAGTTTCCAATACTTTCAGATGATCTTCAAATGCTTTTCTTCCCTGCTTCGTTACACTATAGGTGGTATTTGGTTTTCGGTCAATGAATTGTTTTTTTACCTGTATATATCCCGCTTTTTCAAGTGCAGTCAGGTGACTGGAAAGATTTCCGTCAGTCAATTCCAGCAGTTCTTTCAATGTTTTGAATTCAGCCGTATCGTTTACGATAAGAACAGACATAATTCCCAGCCTCACACGGCTTTCAAATTCCTGGTCAAGAGCGTAAATTATTTCTTTCATTTCAGTTTTCATCGCTCGTATTTGTTATACATTAATATTCCGTAAATGATATGCAGGATCCCAAAACCGATTCCCCAGGAAATTAATCCTAAGCCAGGAAAAAAAGAAGCAATAATGCCAAGAATAATTTCCAAAATTCCTAAATAACGGATGTCGTCAAATGTATACTTGGATGCATTCAATAATGTCAGGCCATAAAAGATCAGCATGCCTGGAGCAATCAATTGCGGGTAATGATTTTTTACCAGCATGAGGAGAAACATTCCCCCGCAGATAAGCGGAATCAGGAGGTTTACAACAAGCCGTTTCGCAGCTGCATCCCAAAGTTCAAGTTGTTTCCTCTTTGATTTATATTGGGTGAGAACAAAAGCTGTGATGAGTGAAATTATTAATACAATTAAAGCAACCGTAAAATAAAATACGTAAAACGATTTGTTTGTTTTTCCATCGGCTGTAAATGACAGCGCGTAATAATCATTTATGGAATAGCCATTATCAGAAGTATATTTCCATGACGCGAAAAAACCCATCAGTCCAAAAATTCCGATGAAGACACCGGATAAGCCGCTCAGTGACAAAAACCTTGAGGACCGTTGCATCAGGTCCCTGATGTCGGTAAGGGTTTTTAAATGCTCTTCTTCATTCATTTGAAAAGTGCTTTGAAATGCAAAGTAACAACATATTTTTTGAGGATGCAAGAAAAATGTTAAATATTTTTTTGACGGGGAAAGTGAAATAAAAATGATGGACCGGGTAAAGAAGAATTATATAATTATCGGTGAACAAAAAAGGGAATCTGTTGCAAACAAAAAAACCGGCATCTTGTGAAAGCCGGTGAATCAATTATTGAGGGGTGATATCCTTTAAGAATGTATATGCTTTGATTTGTTAAATGCTTTACCGTAAGCGGGGCATTTCTCTTTCGGTTTGCAGGAGCCCATTAAACCGATAACAGCAGCGATAAGCAGGAGAGAAGCGAATTTTTTCATTATATTCTTTTTGTTTTTAAATGTAAAATTTGAGAAATGAGTTGCAAATAAACGAAATCCTTTTTGATAACTGTAAAAACAGCTAAAAATTGTTATAAACAGAGTTGTACACATACGATGGATTAAAGTTAAAGTTACAGGATTTCCTGCGGAATTGAACAATTTTTACTTTTGCCTGCTAAAACCCGGAAGTATGACCTCTGTTGAGCCTAAAATTGAAGAAAGCTGGAAATCCATGATGGCTGAAGAATTTCACAAGCTCTATTTTTCAGAATTGAAGAGCTTTCTCCTCGAAGAAAAGAGCAAAGGACAGATTATTTACCCCCCCGGACAGCTGATATTCAGTGCTTTTAATCATACACCTTTTGATAAAGTGAAAGTTGTCATTGTCGGGCAGGATCCGTATCACGGCAGGGGGCAGGCTAATGGCCTTTGTTTCTCTGTCAGCCCCGGAATTAATCCGCCTCCGTCTCTCGTAAATATTTTTAAAGAGCTTAACAGTGACCTCGGAATTCTGGTTCCCGATCATGGTAATTTGGAAAAATGGGCGGATAACGGAGTCCTGTTGTTAAATGCTTCTCTTACCGTCCGTGCTAACCAGCCTAATTCACATTCAGGAAAAGGATGGGAAAATTTTACCGATTCAGTGATTGCAAAATTATCAGATCAGCGCGAAGGAATTATTTTTTTGCTTTGGGGCAAATATGCGCAGGCGAAGGATATTTTAATTGATAAAACGAAACATCACATTTTAAAAGCGCCTCATCCTTCTCCTTATTCAGCATCAAGCGGTTTTTTCGGCTGCCGCCATTTTTCTAAGGCGAATGAACTATTAAAACAGCAGGGAAAAGAGCCGGTGGATTGGAGTATTTGAAGCTACATTAAATCATCTATTTGCTTTGACGCGTTTTTAAAGATGACGAAAAGAGTGTTCCGCTGGAGCATAAAAAATCGTATACCATAATTTTTTTTTTATTTTAGATTGGATTTAGTGAATATTTTTTGAATCGTGATTTTTCCTTATTTCTTATCTTCTGATTTTGAACCGCCCATTGTGAGAAATTTAATTACGACAGGGATTCCGGCTGCTAATGCTCCGAGGATAGTAAGCACCTGGTTGAATATTTCTTTTTGTGAGCTCAACAGGAAAATCAGGATTGCCACTATGCCAACTATCAAAGGAGTTTTAAATTTGCTCCAGCTTCCTTCGTCTTTCATCAGTTCAATAATATTCTGCTCATCTTGCCTGCTGATAGAGGTAAGTACAAAATTGCGAAAGCTGATATTAAATAAACCTAACGTGCCGCTGCGTCTTACAATAACGCCTTTTTTAATTAACACCCCAAGCCGGTACGAATCGTAGGAATTAACCAACCCTTCTTCAGCGAGATCATGTACAATAAATTTTTCTTCAGGGCTTAATGAATCCCATAAATACCGGTAGGCATGATGTGCAAGATTTTGTAATTCGTATATCAAATCGGCAGCAGTCTCTCTATCATTTTTATTTTTTTTGCCGTCCGGGCTATTCCTGAAATGGGTAATCCAGCTTTCATATATTTTTTCCAAAAAATGGTTGGACCGGCATTCACGGTACAACGTTTTTTCAATTTCAAAATCAAGCCTGGGTTTCGTCTTTAATTCATTTTTTTGAAGCGGCACATATAACGTTTTAAAATGCCCTAACAGGATGTTCCACCGGGCAAAGTCTTCCTTCAGCATTTTAGCATCCGCTTCGTTTAATGAATTCTGTTCCATAAGCGCCTGGAGAAAGACATTCAGCTCGATTGAAGATAAAATAATGATTCGGTTAGCAGGATCAGCCATCAGCTTTATTAACAGCTTAAGCTTGCCCCTGCTTGCATTTACATTTATTAGGTTGTATTCGAAATGATCAATTACAAAACAGCGGCAGTTGCTTTTAAATGCATCGGACAGTGTCGTTTCCCATGCTGTAGTTTCTTTCTCATCACCGGATGAATCGGGAATATTGATCATATTAAGCGTAACATATTTAACAGCAGGTGTTTTTTCTTCGGATCCGGAGGGTTGTGGCGGGTCTAAATATTTTTTTAATACCCTTGCTTTTCCGGCACCGGGAAGTCCTATAATGAACAGCAATTTATAAGCTTCAGCTTCCGAAATAATAGCTCCTTCCATTGAGCGGAAATTAATAAAGTCAGGAATCTTTAATGCAAAAAGCCTGGATACCACCCCGGCAATTACCTGGTAAAAAATAAACAGTACCACCGTTAGCAATAACCAATAGATAAAACCCTGTGCAGTAGAAATATCGGGAAAAGCATAATTGAAAGTGCCGGATTTTATTTTTATATAGACGGATTTATCCGTGTCAGCCCCGTTCAACTTAAAAACAGAAATAATTCCTTTTGTGACCACGGGATGTATAAAAATGCCCTCTATAATGAGTGAGTCTTTTTTTGCAGTTATTTCATTAATTGAAATAGAACGCCCGATTACTATGGTATCATTTTCTTCGGATGTTTCTTTAACCGGAATAATATTCCTGATGACTATTGTATCATTTTTTTGAGATGCAGTATCTATGCTGCACGTGATCTTTACAAAAATCTTCATGTATGTGTCCTTATATGAAAAAACACCATTAATAATTATAGTATCCTTCTTTGCGGAGGTATCATTAGCTGGTTTTCTTGAAGTATCATCAGCTGCTATAACGCCTTTGATGAATAGTGTATCATTTTTTGCAGAATCTGCTGGAACAACAAAATCTTTACTCCCGAAAACCGGATCAGTTGCATAATAGACGCGGCTGCTGTCTAAGGCTATGCTGTTGTAAAAATTGTCGGAGGAAACAGCGAGTTCATTTTTTTCGAGTCTCACCCTGATGCCGTTAAAGATATTATTATCGGATATTATATCATTGCCGGATTTCCTGATAAATGATTCAATTTTTTTATTCGAATCAATTTCAATTTTCCTGATCCATGAAGAATCAACATAAATCCCTGCCCAGTGGGGAGGAACTGTTTCACTTTTTAATACTCTGCCCATCCTGCTTAAATCAAATTTTGATTTTAACTTTTCGGCAAATAATGAATGTTTGTAACTGATAATAAGGTTTTGTTCAAAGTCGTATGATTGCGTATAAAAAAGCATTACCGGGAATCCGCTGGAAATAATTAAGCTGCTTACAGCCATTAAGGAGTAAAACCTGACATAGTTGATCCTGCTGTTTATTTTACCCTGATGACTTATGTATTTTCTGAAAAGGTAGGGTGATGCGATAAACAGGGATGTAAAAACAGCGAGGCTGCAAAGCTGGAAAGCGAAATATTCGAAAGTTTTATCAAGCGTGACGAATGCGGAAATTTCAATGACTAACAATAATGAACTCAGCACGATCACGGAAGTCATTTTATAGCTCCGCAGCCGGGCATTATTGAAGCTGATTTTTTCCAGCTTTTCATCAGAAGAATCTGCCTTTTTGCTTTCGGCATAATACACGTTCCAATAAAGAAGATTGAGAAACAACGGAGACATTACGGACGCAGAAAGCATAATAAAAAGATAAGTCATGAAGCTCGCATCTCTTTGCATAAAGCAAATGAGCAGTGCAATTACCAGGATATTTGCAGCAAATGCCAGTATATAGCAACCTCTCATGCCATAACGCGGAAGCACCCATTCGGTAACGTTAGATATGGCAATCAATTTGCCTTTCCGGACAGATGCTTTATACATAATAAAATATATCAGGCATAAGAAAAAGAACAATGCCATCATCATGGATAGTGTGAACCCAAAGGCTTCTTTATCGCGCGTTTCATCAAAACGCATATCGCTCATCACGACCACAAAATAGGGCAGGTTTTTTATCGGGCGGACCAGCATTTTATAATTCTGCCCGTAATATTTTGACTCAAACCTTCCTTCCGTTTTTGAACTGATGGCGCTGATCAGTTTTGTTTTCTCCGAACATTCCTCAATAAAATTTTCATTCAGGTTAAGTGTTGAATCGGCATGGTAGCGCACATCGCCCTGGTTGTTTATTACAGCAAACGAATAACCATCGGGCATTACCGTGTTAGCGAGGGAGCTTAAATCGAAAGACATGACCTCGACAAAACCATTACATCCTGATTCTCTTGAAATATAGGTTCTGAACTGATTATAAGTTGGCGAGATCATTTGAGTGATGTAAAAATCGCTGACCTGACCCACTGGAAATGAAAAGGTATTTTTTCTTTTTAGCTGAACGTAATAATCGCGGGTTAATAATGAACTTGCCTTGGACGGATTGATTGCATCGCTGTTCCAGTTGAAACGATCTTTTCCTGTTGAATCAATCCAAAATACTGAGGATAATGTGAAACTTCTGATACTCTTTACAAGAGTATCTATACGCTTTGAATCAAGCGGGGGACTGACTGAATTTTTAAACGTTGCTATATTCTTTTTCCATTGAATGCTATCTACCGTTTTTACCGGGAGCTTTACAAAATCACGTCTATATAAAGTATCCGCGCAAAATAAACTATCAAACTTCTTCATTTGGTTAACAGCTAAAGTAATATCCCGTTTGATATTGTTTTCAATCTGCTTACCAAGTACGCGTTTGGAATCCGTCTGATCGGGCCTGAAAGAATAGTTGTATTTAACGAATACCAGAAATATAAACGACATTAATAACAAAGCTGAAACAAAAGAAGAAATACCATCTGCAATATTCATTTTTTCACGGTTTCCCATCATAGCAAGCTTCAGCCAGGGAAGCAGAATAATTCCAATAAGGGCTGTCAGCATCAATGCGAGGACCCACGATGCTGGCAATTCTCTTTTTTCGCTGTTAAACCGGTCAGAAGTTAATAAGCCTGCAACAATCCATTCATTGGTTGTATCAAATCTGACAGGCTGCAAAAACATTTTATAGTCAATACCTCCTATAGTGATAGGTCTGAAAGTTGAAGTGGTTACTTTGTTTTTTGTAATGAATAAAGAGTCCTTAGATGTAAAGCTGATTCCGGCAGGGAATTCTTCATAGACTGTATTTCCCTCTTTGCTCAACACAACATATTCATCGAATACATTCTTTCGCAGAAGCGGTTTGATAAATGATTCGAAAGTATAAGTCATTGAAACCTCGCATTTCCCTTTTGTACTGGTGAGCAGAAACTTTTTTTCGTTATCCTGAACCTTTATTTCAGTGGTAACGTCAGCAGAGCCGGATAAACTAACACTTTCTTTTTGGGCTTGCTTATTCCTATTTAATTGCTTTTTATTCCTTGTGGAATCAGGATTATTACCGGCACTTTTTTTATTTGCTGGATTGGAATTTAATTTATCAAAAACTGTTGTATCCTTTTTATTGCTGCCTTTATTTTTTAAGCTTGAGGGAATGGAATTCTCAGAGCAGGTAACTTCAGAGATGAGAAAATCGTCCTTAGGCAAAGAGTTGATAAATCTTTGTGTGTTTCCCTTTTCTTTCACTGATCCTTCTAAAATTTTGCCGAGAGTTACTTTTGAATTTTCAATTTTTTCATGAATATTTTTATCAATCCGGTGCAATGTTCTGAAGCGCTGTGTGATAATATCATTTTCAGCTTGTGGAATGTAGGCGAGCATATAAAATGCTGCAATGGCTCCTACCACGCAAACAGTAATTATGCTCAGGTATTGATTTTTTTTAATGCTGATTTTTTTCATCGGAGTTGAGAATTAGCGGGAGGACGAATAACAGACTTCAAACAAAATCGGGCAAGTATATTTTGACCATAAGAGTATTTTTGCGGATGCAATTTCCGTTTTCAGGACCATGGGCAATTATTTTTTTACTTCTGAAGAAACCTTACTCCATCCACTATTCAGAGATTTTCAAAAGCTCCTCGAAAAGATATTACACGGGTGCGTGGTGTGAATCGGTTACACTGATTTTTATCTTTTTATCAGGTCACACACCTCAAATGTAAAAAGTTTTTTGAATATGAAGCTGTTTTTACAAAATATTTTCACGGA
>DATEMK010000631.1:0-7540 GCA_035275625.1 Bacteroidia bacterium | reverse complement strand
AAATGTAATTGAAATAATAGTAATCAAAATAACTAAATTCAAATAAGACTTACCCATTAAGACCCTGCCTTCCTTTTTCAAAAAAAGGTCTCTATAGGAAATTTTCTTGACGTTTTCTACTGCTTTTTTTTCGTTTAATTTTGCATCATTTTTTCTTATTACAGGCAAAAACAATTCTATTATGGAATCCCTGAATTGAGTCAGTTCCTTGTCATCAAACAATGACCAATAATCTCTTTGAAATATATTTTTTGGCAATATTTCACCATACCCATACTGCGGATTTTTTGTAATCAGGATTATCTGATCGGCATATTTTAAAGCAAGATTTACGTCATGCGAAACAAGTACTGCTGTTTTATCTTCTCGTAAGTTCTGTTTTACAATTTGAAGCAGTTCTTTTGCATTTACTTCATCGAGGTTGCCGGTTGGTTCATCACAAAGCAGCAATTCATAATCACTGTTTAAAGCCCTTACAAATGAAACACGTTGTCTTTGTCCACCTGAAAGATTCACAGAAAGCGTATCATATCCTACTTCATTTTGAGGAAGTCGTACCTGCTTCATCAATTCTTCGGCAGTATTCATAACCATTAACTGATCAGAACTGCCCTTTATCATTTGCGATAAACAAATATTTTCATAAGCAGTAAAATTTTCCATTAAATTGGTATTCTGGAAAATAAAACTTAAAAAGTTTTTTCTAATGGAGTTAATATTTTGTTCGTTATTATTTTGCCATAAATTAGCAAAATCATATTTTTCCTTTTTCGAAGAAGAAAATTCTACTGTGCCCGATGCAATAGTGTTGTTCATTAATCCTAATGCTTCAAGCAAAGTGCTTTTGCCCGTACCTGATGCTCCAAGCAGGAAAATGATTTTTCCCCTCTCCAACTTTAAATCCTCTATGTATAGAACTTTATTTTCCTGTTTCAGATTATAGCTGCAGGAAAGGTTAGTTATATTAATAATAGGCGAATCCGGCATATAAATATTAATCTTCAGAAACGCTTAACTTTGATTCAGGAACCCAGTAAAAAAATTGGTCTTCTGTTTCATACCTATTCCTTGGGTTTTTCTTAACCGACTTAAGTCCAAGGTAAACATTGTTAATGCTGGTTTTCATTTTATCAATTTCAGGATCTGGTGTCTGTTTAGGATCAGAAATAGCTTTCAGACTTTTTTTAAATAACTGGTTATTTGAAGGTAATGTAGTTACAAGATTCCAGACATCATCAAAACTATATCTTGCAAGCCGTGATTCATCCATTGGTCCTTTATATGACAAGATTATTTCTTTACAAGTTTTCACAACTTCTTCTCTTTTATCAATAGATGTATAACTATTATTCAATTTATCTAACTGATATTCTAACTTTTGAAATTCATGCTCTCCCATAAATAAATTTCGTTCAAATATTTGATTGACAACATTTGTTGGTTTTAAAGCAGCATATCCTTCAATGAAAAGTTGGTAATTATCCATCTTTGCCAGCTTATCTATAGTCTCTTGTGAAATATGTTCATCATGCAGCCAAGATTGAAATTCCTTAATCCTGTCTTCTTCTTCAGTGGAGAGTGATGATGAAACATTTTTTCCAGTCCCAACAATGTTCTCGTCAAACGTAGCTTTTGTTCTTGAAATTCCTTCTTCCAGTTTTGACAGTATCGATTTTAGGCTTGAACCTAATTCCCTGTCTGTAAATGCAGCACCGCCCTCTTTTGAATGGTATTCACCGGCTACAGCAGTATTAATAAGTTTGCAGTTTGGCCCTTCACAGTGCATCTCTGCTTTTTTCCTTTCACCGCTTTTTATGGAAGTGGTAAATTCCACATCACTTGCTTCAGCAATCCGTTCTAAAAAATATTTGCATTCACGCTGATAATTATCATAATATCTTCCTGCTTTATTTAATACCTGATAGAAAAATAATTTGACATTTTTTTCCGCTAATTCGTTTAGTGCTGTTTCTTTTTGCAGGCTGTTATTATCGGTAACACTGCCAACTACAATAATAATATTTGTTGTTTTGCCATTATCAAAAAAATCACAAGCAGATTTAATTGAATTGCTTATCGGAGCTCCGGTGCCCCGATCAACATCAACCTGGTTTGATCCTTCGTTCTTTAGCTTATCAATAAAATTGTCCTTATTCGATTGAAATTTAATTTTCGTCACTCCTTCATTTTCGCCTCCCCTTTGGTTATCAAAAATTACTGCGCCAAATTGATATTTATTACTTGTAAGCGTAGCACTTCCAATCATACTTAAATCTTCTAATGCTTTGGCTAATGTTTTGTAAAATGAACGGTTAGCTCCATCAAGCACAAAAACTATATTGGCTTTTTCTTTATTTGATTTTATTCCTTCAAATTGCTGGGTCAGCTTAGCAGTAGTCATTGCGGTAAATACATTATAACCTTTACTGTTAATGGTATTTGTAACATAACCTGTTTTAAAAACTGTTGGATCTGAAGTTGTAGCTGTAATAGGATATCCAAGTAAATAGGGGTTGTCTTTCTTGGTTTCGTCAGACGGATCAGAATAATTAAAAATCATAGGGGTTGGTTTTTTTCCCTGCTTGTATTCGATTGCTTGTT
The DNA here is from genome assembly GCA_035275625.1 of Bacteroidia bacterium. Classification (GTDB taxonomy): domain Bacteria; phylum Bacteroidota; class Bacteroidia; order AKYH767-A; family OLB10; genus DATEMK01. The sequence goes on along the minus strand of DATEMK010000631.1, from coordinate 4,939 downwards.
TTTCGGTTCTGAAAAATTGGGGTTCAATTCTTGGCTTGCTAGATTCTCTTTCATCAACAGCGGATTGTTCAAAATTTATCCTTAAGCAAATTGCACTGGTCCATTCCTGAATTTGATTATTCGATACCCATCCATAAACATTATATGTAAACTGTCCCGGCTTAAGCACGTTTATATTTCCCAGCAAGCTCATATTTTTTTCTTCCTTGAAAATAAAGAGGTATTGAAATAACTTTACATCCTTATCATTTTCATAATTTTTGTTCGTATCAGGAACATTGTAAAAATCCAACACTCCTCTTTTGATTAAATTATTGTAATCATTATCATTTTTTAATTTTTTTACTGCAAGCGCTTTTTTTGCATAATTGGTGGCAGAATCTACAAGGCAATTAGACCAGAGCAACAATTTACTTTTACTAATCCAACCGGCATCGCGTGCTGTAGGCTTAAATGAGGGTTTATTTCCTTTATCGTCTATCGCAAACTCCGATAGATTGCAAACAACCAACCTGGCTGTCTGGTCGGTTTCTTCAGCAACAAAAAACATTTCTTTAAAATCTGCTTTGGAGTAAGGCTGGCTTAGATTCTTATCCTTGTAGGTTTGATTATCATCACGATCAGAATATACGATCCAATAGGAGGGATTATAAGCATCAGAACTTGCCGTTATCCTTTGACAATTCTTTGGTTCTATTTTCCCTTTTGGACTTTTATATGCCTCAGGAACTTTTACCGGGGTAAGCTTTGTTAATGCACTTCCATCTATCTGTGCTTTTGCCTGATAATCGAGAAAAAAACCTGATATCAAAAAAATAATTCTTAAGTTTCTTTTCATAGCTAAATTATAGTTTATTTAATTCTTATATTGCCATTAATAGAATAAAAATTTTAAAACAATTTGAGAAAAATTTAAATATTCTGAAAACTACTTTCTTCCTCCTCGATTTTTATTATTTCAAATTAGTACTTAAAAAGGCAAAACCTCCACATTAATATTAGCAAGTCTGAGTTCTGAATTGCAAAATGTGAAATAACTCTTTATCTTATCCGAGGATAATTTTTCGACTGCTTCTTTATTTGAGCAAACATATACATTGATTTTTGCATCCTTATTATTAAGAAAAATCCCGATTTCTTTTGGGATAGTCAAAGGTGTTGGAAGTTCATCAATTTTCTTTGTCAGTTGGTTGAGCGCAAAGCCTGAAAGAAATAAATATACTTCAACTGATTTTTTAATACGAATCGGATACTGGCTGAAACTTTCCCTTATCGCAAGTTTTTCTGCAGCGTAACTTGCCTCCCTGGAAGGTTTTCCGAGATATTTCCTTAAAGATTCTGACTGCCGGTAAGTATTAAGATCGCTATGTTGTGTTGGGTCTTCGCCATTGCATGCCACCAAAAAAAAATAATTATCAGGCATGCTGCTGGCAGCATCCAATTTTTGTCTTAATTCATCTTTTATTTCATTATTTAAACCTGAATTCAGCGGATCGTTATCAAAACCTTCACTGTTATCCACATAAAACAATGTTAAAGTGATAAATGGCTTAGAACGTTCGGAACCCTGTGAATAAATTTTACCTGTCAGCATTAACAATGGAATAAGGAACTTCAGAAATTTAATTATTCTCATTTTCAATTTGATTTTCACGAATGAATATTATTTATCTTCTTTTATCAATGTATTGACCTTTAACGTAATTTTTTGAACACATTTGTCACCGGAAGTTTTATTTGTAATCCAATTTACATTTTCAACGTGGATAACTTCATATTGAGCATTATTCATATATACTCTCAATGTAAATACAGAAATGTCTTCTGTTTCACCATCCTCTTTAACAAGATTTACCCGGCTTGATTTCTCATCACAAATATTCTTAAGTATTTTATTAGCCCACAAATCGCTTGCATCTGATGCATCAGGGCCTGGCCTCAGATTATTAGCTATATCTTTAAAATTCTGCTCAAACTGCGATTTTTCTTTGGCTCGTTTTTCAGCCTCTTCTTTTTTCTTGAGCGCATTTTCTTCATCCCGCACTTTTTTTTCAGCTGCTCTTTTTTCAGCTTCTGCTATTTTTTGTTCATTTAATTCGGCATTTTTTTTAGCGGCTTCTTCACGATTCTGACGATCCATCTCTTTTGCAAGCCTTTCTTTTTCTGTCCTGGCTGCTGCATCAGCTTTTGCTTTTAGTGCTCTTGCCTCGGCATCAGCCCGCGCCCTTATAGCTGCTCTTTCTTCAGCCTCCTTTTTCAAGCGGTTAGCTTCAATTGAAGGGTCAATCATCGCTTTTAGAACAGTAACTTCAAACGTTGTATCCCCCTGCACGTATTTTCCATTTATGGAAACAGATACCGAATATTTTCCCGGATTTTTAAATGTAGGATTAAATGTCTGTCCCTGGTGAGTTTCACCTGTTTGATTTACCTTCCAGTTCCATACAGAGGCATCTGTTGTTTGCTCAGAAAAAGTGACCATTTCATTTGCATGAATTACAGAAGGAAAACTTACTGAAGGAATAACAATTTCCATTTCGCGTGGAAGGCCAACGTTAACTTCTAATGGTGTGGCACAATCTTCTTTTATTATGGCTCTGACATTATAAACACGTGGTAATTTATAAGCATGATAAGCAGTAGGGCCAGATGATACTGCGCTATCGCCAAAATCCCATGTTATTATATCCTCTGTCGCTGATGTAATTGTAAAAGTTACCCGCTCACCCACGACCGGGTTTGAAGGTTCAAATTTTATAGCAGGAGGTTCGCATTTAATATTTAGTCGCTGGAACGTTAAAATAGCTCCTACCAGTACTATTACTCCGAGCAATGTTATAAAAACCCGTTTATCCATATTTAGTTAATGTAAAAAAATCAATGTAAGTTTAAATGCCGAGAATAATTCCTAAGTTTAACCCAAATGAATAATATTTTGATTTTCCATTTCCGTTATAAAATGAATTATATGATCCCTTCGAATCATCAACCATTGTATAAGGCGTTTTATTTCCTTTTAGTATGGAGGAAACAAACGAAAATCCTGCCTTAATGGCAATAGTAGATTTCACATGATAAAACAAATCAAAGTTGCCATTTAATGCAAATGCACTTCTTTTCATAGTGGTCGAAGTTGTTTCCCGGTTATTGAATTGTTTATTAAGTCCGAAGTCATAACTTGCATCTGCTGCATTCAGCATATTGTAAAAAGTATTTGCATCTGATCCAAACCAATTATCGTTTATGTCTTCCTGAGTAAAAAGTCCATCATTATTATTTTGAGAATAATTTTCCTCGTTGAAATCAAACGCAGAATTATGAATCGGATATTTTGCTTCAATATCAAAAGTGGCATTATACTTTGATTGTGTACTGAAATAAATAAAAGACGGACCGGCACTGATTTCATATCCGATTTTTCCCACTCTTGACTTAAATCTGAAAAGCAGGGGAATATTAACTATTGAAAATTTTAATGTTTCAGTGTCTCCTTTCATTGTGACAATTCGCCAGTAATCATTAATTAAGTCTTTTGAAGCATATACATATCGGACATTTTTTAAAACATAATCTGCAGAGTACTGTGTTGCAGAAAAACCAATAGAGACTCCTTTGTTCCTGTTATTTTTCTTTTTTCCAAAGTAATATGCAATGTTGGCATTTAAAGTAATACTGCCTTTATAGGTAGTATATTCCGGCTTGTCACCAAATTTAGATTTCATATCCTCCTCCGTGTTCTCCGTAATTGCTAAGGGAGGATGTTCAAAATTGCTTTCAGGCATATCAATTTGATTATGATTCAAGTGGTATCCTATAGAACCCGAAAAAACAAAGCTGTAGGCGAATGTGGTTAACGGGCAACCCTTGTTGTCAATGCTACCACTATCGGTAGGACATTCATCATCCTTATTAGGTATTCCATCATTATCTTCATCAGGACAACCATTGAGAGAAATTTTTCCTTTTATACCAAGGCAATCATCTTTATCATCAATAACTCCATCAAGGTCCTTATCGTTTATTACTCTTATTTTGGGGTCTCCTATTGCAGTAATTTTTTCAATTTTTACAGATTTATCAGGTTGAATTTTAATGTGCAGCATCAGCGTATCTTCTGTATAAAGTATATATTGGTCTGAAAATGTAGTTCCTGAAATATTTCTTTCTATTGCTGCTTTGATTTCTCCTTTGTCAAAGTCTTTATAGTTAATATTAACTTGTTTATTATTTACTACAAATCCTTTCTGGAATTCATTAATTAAACCATCAAAATAATCAAGCCGGCTTTTTTCTGTCAGTGAATATGGATAACCTTTGGCATTGGGATTAAATGTCGGGTTGATGTCATCAAATATTGTCGCATCATGAGTAAAAAGATTTCTGAAATCACGAATTACCTTATCGTCCCTTTTACTTTTTCCGGGTTCAGTGAGGCTGCTTTTCTGCATGAAGTTCATAAGTAAAGTATCAATACGTTCACTAATCAGCACTTTTTCTTTTCCCGAGTATGGTTGTGCAATTAATAATACAGGCATAAAAAAAATATAAATTGTAAAAAAATATTTTTTCATGGGTTCGGGTTTTAGTGCTATTTATAAATCATAAATTTTGAGGATGCCTTTTCATTATCGCTGCCAAGAATTTCAATAAAATAAATTCCTCTTGACAAAGACTGTGCATCTAATGGATAACTTTGACGTCCATTAACCTTTTCTATACTTTTTTGTAAAACTGTTTGTCCAAGCGTATTTATTATTCTAACTTTAATGTTTCCAAAAAGATTTCCCAATACGATTAGTTCAAATAACCCATTACTGGGATTCGGAAAAACATAAGTTGTAATTTCATCAGGAATGATTTCCATTTCATCTCTGAAATGAATTTTAAAAGGGCCATTATAATAGATTTTTGACCTGCATGTATCTGGAGGGAATAAATA
>DATEMK010000630.1:0-22819 GCA_035275625.1 Bacteroidia bacterium | reverse complement strand
ATATTTGATAAAATAAAATCCATGAAAAAAATAATTACAGCTATTGTATTTTGTTTTTTGTTTAGTGAATGTTTTTCGCAGGCGGGTGAATGGGTGTGGATAAAGGGAAGCAATGTTGGAAACCAGCCGGGAAATTTCGGTGTGCAGGGCGTTCCGGGCCCGGCAAATAATCCACCGGGTGTGTATGAACCTTGTGAATGGATTGATTTGAATGGGAATTTATGGATATTGGGGGGTATGAATTCGAATGCTGAGCCTTATGGGGATCTTTGGAAATATGATCCGTTAAGTAATGAATGGACATGGATGAAAGGACCTGGTATTTTAAATCCGCTTCCTGTTTATGGGATCCAGGGTGTTTCCTCCCCTTTAAACAATCCGGGAGGAACTTATTATGGTGTAACCTCTTTCATTGATTTACAGGGAAATTTATGGATGTTCGATGGCCGCCTGTGGAGATACGATATTTCAACCAATGAATGGACATGGATGAAAGGATCGGGCTGGCAAGGTGTTTATGGAATCCAGGGAGTTCCTGATACTGCAAATTATCCGGGAGGAAGGTCAGAATGTGTTTCAGGCTGGACAGACATTGCCGGTGATTTATGGCTTTTCGCAGGCGCAGGTGGATTTAACCAGGAACCCTTGAATGATCTGTGGAGGTATACCATTTCAACCAATACCTGGACGTGGATGAAAGGAGACAGTACTGTAAGCGGAATTGGAAATTATGGTACGATGGGAATTGAAAATGCCGCAAATAATCCCCCTGCAAGATATGCATATACCAATTGGAAAGACAGTGCGGGCAACCTGTGGTTTTTTGGAGGAGGATTGTATGACTCACTTGGCAACCGTCATACTTTAAATGATTTATGGAGGTATAATCCGGTTACCAATAACTGGACGTGGATGTCTGGAAGCGATACCCTTGACGCTGCCGGGATATACGGAATAAAATGCAATGGTGACTCATCAACTATTCCCGGTTCCCGTTTTGAAAGCCCCGCTGGTATCACTGATTCAAACAATGATTTTTGGTTATTCGGGGGATTTTCCTGGCCTGATGGAAGAAATGATCTCTGGAAATATTGTGTTGCCTCTGGTGAATGGACGTGGATAAGCGGGGACAGCATTGGAGACCCTGCGGGAAACGGGGGAACATTGGGCGTATCAAGCCCTGCAAATAAACCAGATTGCAGAATAGGCGGTGTTGCATGGTTTGATGGCAATAATCATATCTATATATTTGGCGGACAGGGATTGGGAGGCCGTTATAGCGACCTTTGGAAATACACCATAGATACGGCCTGCGGAGCCTGCCCGATTGGTACAGGCACCGGTGAAAACAATCCGCCTGAGGCTGACGAGCTTTTTGTTTTTCCTAACCCGGCAAATTCTTCCTTTACCATTTCATTTTCATCAGCCGGAAGTCAGATTGCTGAATTACGTATATACAATACGTTAGGCAATCGGGTTTATTTTTCGGAAGAAGAAAGTGCAGCAGGAAAATTTGAGAAAGAGATTAATGTTGAAAAATGGAGCAGCGGGATTTACTTTTTGTCCGTATGGACTCCTTCGGAGCGGGTGAAAACAGGAGGCCGGATTTTGAGCCGGAAAATAGTGGTGAGCCGTTGAGCTTTTTGGGGTCAAAAACCCTTGCGGCATGTGCTTTTCGGGCCTTTATGGCTTAAAACATGCAAAAATCTCATACAATTGTATGATTTGCAAATAAAAGTGCCCTTTTGCTTGGAAGTATCAAAAATAATTATTAAAATTGCTGGTTAATTTTTAATTTTCCAACCAAAAACAAATTACCATGACAACTTTTACCACCCAGAAAAGTCATATTTTACGGTTTGCAATAGTTGCAATTGCTATTGCAGTTTTTAATTTATTGCAGCCTGTTAAAATATATGCACAAAATAACAAAACGCAATGTTTCAGTGTTAATGCAATATTCCCAGTGACGGCCACTGTTACTTTTGAGGCTGACCCGGATGTTAACGAAGGGGATATTTCGGGCAAACTAAGTGATAACAATCAACCCAGCTCTAACTTTGTATTACCTCCTCCGCCAAATGATAATTGCGCTACGGCTTTTAATGCAGCTTATACGCTTACAGCCGGTTCAGCTTATAAATGCGGCACATTAGCAAATGCAACTGTTGAACCAGGAGAAAATACAGCTTGTTTTACGCCTGCACCGGTTGGAACTGTGTGGTTTTCATTTATCGCGGTTCAACCTGCCATGTGGATAGCTGTTAAGCCGAACCAAAATCTTTGCGGGACGGTGAATGGGACTGTACCATCATCTTTCGGGTTGGCAGTGTATCAGTCAACCACTTGTTTGCCGACTGTTCCGGTTGCCTGTCTGAATTATTATTCTGCAAATAACAGTCTTGCCAACTGGAGTCAGTATAGCAAATTAAACCTTACGGGATTAACTCCCGGCCTCACGTATATGGTACAGATTGCGGTTTATGCATCATGTACTTTAAATACCTGGAAGCCCTACTGTATAAAAATAGGTAATCCTTCCACTTGCAACACTTGTGCAAATGCATGCGGATCTATGTGCATTCAGCAAAATTGGCCAACCTGCTGTAATGCGGCTCAAGTTGCATTTATCACCGCCAACTGTCCGGGATATGCTTTATCTCCTCCACTGAATCAGTTCGACTTCACAACAAATTGTTACACTTTTACGGCTGTAAATGACACGATGTGGCTGAACTCAATAATACAGGCTTATTGTAACCCGAATACGTATTCATTTACGTATACCTTGTATAATGACCTTTGTGGGCAAATAGGCCCAAGCAATGTCAACGTATTTGCAAATAACAGGATTACAAATCTTAATGTAGGAACAACTTACAGAATTTGTTACTCACTACAGTCGGCTTGCTCCTGGGATTCTGTTTGGCCGTTTGGGTATACAACAGGTCAGAGCACATTGCCGGTAGAGCTTGTTTCGTTTGGAGCAAAACCAGTAGACAAAAAAGTGGAAGTTTCCTGGACTACTGCATCGGAAGAGAATTGCAAGGAGTTTATCGTGGAAAGGTCTTCTACAGGCCAGGAATTTAGAGAAATTGCCCGGATGGAAGGCGCTGGAAATTCTACAACCGAACAAAATTACAAGTTGTATGATCATGCGCCAGCTATCGGCAGAAACTATTACCGGCTCAAGCAAATAGACTTCAATGGGAAATTTGCTTACAGCACGGTGATTGCATTGGTCACTATAGCATTGGAAGAACTTGAAACGAAAATTATTCCGAATCCTACTTCAGGAGAAGCAAAAGCAGTGTTTAAATCTTCTGGTAAATTTCCGGCATTAATCAAAGTAATTGACATGCAGGGTAAAGAAGTATTAAACTCTCTTTTTACAACTGTCGAAGGCATGAATGAATATTCTTTAAACATGAGTGAACTGCCAAAAGGAATTTATTCTGTTCAGTTAATTGTAGACGATCAGAATATGATTTCAAAGCTGGTGAAGGAATGATTTGAGTAACCGGGTAATTGAGATAATTACCAGAAAGTGTTAAATCATATAAATGGTTTAACACTTTTTTATTGAATGCCTTTTTTGCTGCCGCAGAATCACGGATAAGTTTTTAAAGGTTAAAACCCTTTTGTACCTTTGCACATCAGACAAGCAACATACTTATGAAAAAAATTTCAGGCGCAACGTTATTTTTAATTTTACTTAATATACAACCTTCAGCATCGCAATCTTTTACCTTATTACTCTCCGGATGCAATAACCGGGTTAATGCTATAGCGGCAGATGCTTCTTCTCCTAATAATGTTTATGCTGCCGGCACGTTCGACCACGCAGGCGGTAACACTGCAACCCGTATGGCAAAATGGAACGGATCATCGTGGTCGGGAATGGATAACGGGATGGATGCTACTGTAAGAGCCCTGACTTTTTTTAACAATGAATTGTATGCCGGGGGAGATTTTATTTATGCAGGATCGGCAAGCACAGTGGTGTGGATGGTGACCAAATGGAACGGATCGGCATGGGTAGCGCTGGATGACGGGGTGCGGGGGGTTGGTGTTTATTCACTGGCAGTGTATCAAAATGAATTGTATGCCGGAGGATTTTTTGATACTGTTTATAATGCCGGTAATGGAATTGTAAAATGGAACGGATCAGCATGGGTGGCATTGGGTCCGGGTCAAAATAAGGGAGTTTTCGGAGCACCGGGATACAGGGTGAGGGCGATGAAAGCTTTTGGCGGGAATTTATATGTGGGCGGAACGTTTGCAACAGCCGGAGGAGTTGCGGTAAATAATATTGCCAAATGGAATGGAAGCTCATGGTCAGCCATCGGAACAGGCACCAATGGCGATGTTAACGCATTTGCCGTTTTTAATGGTGACTTATATGCGGGCGGAGATTTTACAGTTGCCAACGGTGTTACGGTGAACCATGTTGCAAGAATCAGCGGGAATACCTTTGCTGCCCTGGGAGCAGGCACCAACGGGATAGTGAACGGATTAGCAACATTTCAGAATAATCTTTTTGTGACAGGAAATTTCAGCACATCAGGGGGCACCGGCACGCAGAATATCTCAAGGTGGGACGGATCATGGCATTTGCTGAGCGGGATAGGAATAACAGGCATTGATGGCCCGGGATATTCATTGTTTCCTTATAATGGAAATTTATACATAGGCGGGTTGTTTGGTGTGGCAGGGAATTTAATCCAGGCTAACAGCATTGTGCAATGGAATATGCCCCCTACAGGTGTTGATGAAACAAATTTCAATTCAAACAGCATTACCGTTTATCCGAATCCGTCATCGGGAAAATTTCAATTGCAGTTAACTGGCAGCATACCCGAAAAATTTGATTTGTATGTAACGGATATTTCCGGACGTAATCTTTATTATCAGAAAGTTGATAATTACCGGGTGAATAGCCAGGTTGATATTGCCCCTTTTAAAAGCGGCATGTATTTTTTGAAATTAGTTAATGAACACAATGTGTCAAGCACAAAATTAATTATTGAATAGCACCGGGGCCGGTGAGAATGAATTTTTGCAGGTTATGCGGCAAGATATAAGAAGGTCAGCTTTTCAACTTGCATTTTCTTCCCCGCGCATCATATTATAAACTGTCAGAAGAATAATTTTGAAGTCGAGAAGCAGCGACCAATTCTCGATGTACCAGACATCGTATTCCACCCGTTTCCCCATTTTTTTGGAATCCTCCGTTGCACCCCTGAAACCATGAACCTGCGCCCATCCCGTAATTCCGGGTTTAATGAGATGACGTACCATGAAGGTGTCAAACATTTTTGAATATTGCTGGGTATGCCTCAGCATGTGAGGCCGCGGCCCCACTACCGACATCTGCCCGAATAAAACATTAAAAAACTGCGGAAGCTCGTCCAAATTAGTTTGGCGAAGTATTTTTCCGATTCCTGTTATTCGTTTATCGTTTTTTGTTGCCTGGCGTTCATCGGCTTCATTATTTACCCGCATAGTGCGGAATTTGAGGCAGGAAAATTCCTCATTATTTTTTCCAGACCTTTTTTGCTTAAAGAACACCGGTCCTTTTGAACTTAATTTTATTGCCAATGCAATAGCCGGAAACAACCAGGGGAAAACCAGGAGAATTACAGATAAAGAAAAAAACAGGTCGAATAGATTTTTTGTAACCCGGTTGACAAAGCTTTCCAATGGCTCTCTTCGCAGGCTGATAACGGGAACTTTTTCATAGAAATCAATTTTTACCTTACGATTCATCATGCCCCTGAAATCAGGAATTAATTTGAAGCGGATAAGATTCTGGTCACAGAATTTAATCAGTTCGCTCACCTGTTCATTTTTCATCCCGGAAAGGGAACAATAAATCTCGTCAGTATAATTAGCACGTGCGAAATCTTTGGCTTCAGCAACGTTTCCGAGCACAGCGCCATTTAGCAATTCGTTAGGTCCGTCCTGGAAAATTCCCTGCAGGCGGTATCCGAATTCAGGATATGACAGAAAAAAACTTCTCATGTCATCTGTAAGCTGACCTCCGCCAACAATAATGACCCTGCGGTAATTCATGCCGCGCTTCCTGAAAAAACTAATGATCAAAAGCATTGCCGACCTCCAGGTAATCAGAAGCACTACAAAAAGAAGATATTTAGAAGAAAAATCACGCATCCGTAACACATAGGAAGAGAATAAATAATTAAATGAAATAAGCAACAGGCAATGCAGCACAACGGTTCTTAAAAGATTGCTGAGAACTTCTTCATAACGTATGACGCGATCAATTTCATTGATCTTGAAAATAAAAACCGTGATAGCCCAGAAAAAATTTATATAAAGAAATTGAACGAGAAAAACATTATCCACCTTAAAATGAAAATTTTCATTGATAAAGCTGATTGCAGCAAAAGAGAAATTAAGGATAATAATATCCCCAATTGCATAAATTGCATTCAGATACTTAGAATAACCAATAGCCATCAGATTTCTTTTCGGTTTTTACGGGAAAAACAAAAAGTAGTTATACCCTAAAAATACTTAAATTTTATAAATAAAAGAGATTTCAAAGAAAAGAACTATTTATTTGTCCTTTATCCCGTAAAAGCATTCGTAAAAGCAAGCTGGTTTGGTTTGCAGATGTAAAAAAATTAAATATAATTTCGTTGCGCAAAAACGAATCATTTCAGCAAGCGAATAATAAGTTTGTGACAAGGCAACATTTTAATACATTAAAAAATAACTTGTAAAATGAATAACATGAACCCGGTAATTTTTCTTGCAGGATTTTTAATCATTAGCGGCCTCTCATCGTGTGATCATCTTTACACTTATACTTACACCCTTTCAAATCATGCGGACACAACGATTACTGTTCATTTAAAGGCTAATAACCTGGACACCATTTACGCTGTTCCGAATAATGAAACGAAACTTCTTTATGTGGTTACACATTTGGGCGATGCGCATGGCCCGGACTTTATAAATGTCAGCGAAGATTTAAAAACATTTTTAGTGACAAAAAAAAACGTTGCATCGCATCGCGATTATTTAAAAAATGAAACATGGAATTTTGAGAAAGGAGATTATAAAACCGATGTTACAAACGATGAATTTTAAAATATGCTGTTGCCCCGGGCTTATGATGGCTTCCATTATTTTTCCATGCTTCTTTTTTTCAGCAACGTTTCTTTGATCATCTTTACGATAACAGCCGCAAAAAAAACAGCACCAAGCATCGCTACAATAGATGATCCTGCCGGAAAATCGTAATAATATGAAACGTTTAACCCGATAAAAGCTCCGGCTATGCTTACCAATAATGCCAATATAAGCACTTTTGAATTTTTTGATGTTAGAAGAATTGCACTGACTGCAGGAATGATCAGGTATGAAAATACAGGTATTACCCCATTCATCCGCACGGCAAATACAATGGAAAGACCTATGGTGATATAAAAAAGAAAATTCCAGAAATTGAAAACACCTATGATTTGATGTTCATTATTTTCATAACGCCTGGTCAGAGCCCAAAACTTTTTATGAAAAATAATATGGACCAGTGCAATCATTCCGAACACAACTCCCACTATTTTAATTTGCTCCCAACTGACTGATAAAATATTTCCAAAAAGTACTTCCTGGATATCAGAATCACCGTGGGGCGTTTTTGAGATAAGCATCACCGTTACTGCTGAAGCGATTGCATAAATAATTCCAATGATTGCTTCCTGTTTGAGCCGCTTGTCACGGATATTAATAAATGAAAGCAGGAACGCCCCCACTAAGGTGAAAATTACAGGAATGGATGTTTTGCCTTTATCTATATAATCAGAAAAGGCCACGCCAAGCGAAGAGATTTGTCCCAGGGCAAGATCAACAAAAACAATTCCACGCCCGACAACGTGGACGCCAAGATAGGACAATACCAGTCCGGTGATCACGCTCAGGATGAAAGCCTGGGTGATGAATTCAAGATGGAACATTTCAAACATACGAATAACGAATTTATACGAATTAACGAATTACGAATTTCAATTTATTTTTTGCATTCACTTTAACACTTCCACAATTTTGCCTATATCATAATCAAACACGTCAAAATAATTTTTTATGTTATCAAATGCTCCGACTGATGTGGCGAGCACTACTGTTTTTGCATTCGTTTGTTTTGAGACAACCTCAGAAGAAGATGTGGTGAAATAAGGTGAAGTGATAATTACTTTGATGTTATTGGCTTTTACTTTACTGATGATTTTTACCAATTGAGAGGGAGTTGGGGGAATACCGGGTTTTGGCTCAAGAAAGTCAACAATCTTTAATCCAAAACGGTTTTCAAAATAGCACCATTCATTGTGATAGGCGATAATCTTTGTTCCTTTATAGGGTGCTATTTTAGCCTGCCATTCTTTGAGTTTCATATCAATCTTAGCATTGAACGCAAGCAGGTTCGCTTCAAAAAAACTTTTATTTTCAGGAGAAACTCTTATCAATCCATCACAAATATTTCTTGCAATTACTTTCCCATTCACCGGGTCAAGCCAATAATGCGGATTTCCGAAGGCGTGAATGTCCCCTTCCGCACGGTTGATTGAAGAGGGTACCTGCTGTAACGTTACCCCTTCGGAAGCATCCACATAACCGGGATTTCCTTTTTGAATTTTTTTATTGCGTGAGCTTGCCAGCAATGAAGGCGACCATCCTGTTTCGAGATCCAGCCCAATAGTGACAAACATGTCAGCAGTTGAAAGCTTAATGATATAGCTTGGCTTAGGATCCACAAAATGCGGATTCTGGTAGCCTGTGGCAATGGAAAATACTTCTGTTTTGTCACCGCCAATAAATTCGGTTATACTCTTTAAATCCATCAATGTTGTTACTACTTTAATCTTTCCTGCATTTGATTCCCGGAATACAAGAGAAAGAATTGCAGCCAGCAGTATGATTTTATTTTTCATTTTTTTTTAATTTATAATTCAAAATTTATAATTTATAATTTTTTAATATTGGTGTGCTCCATGACTTCCTATTACAAAGACCCATCGCAGCAATGCTTCATAATTTCTTTCTTCCACATTTGAAGCAGTTGTTTTTCCTTCAATTTCTATTTTCTGAAATTCGGTAGCGTACCAGCCCATTGTGAGCGAATATGCCTCCTGCCTGTAATCTTTGTCGAAAGGAAGATTAGAATAATCATAGCGCACGGTAGCAAACCAGCGCTTGCCGAGCTGGTAATTTATCAGCGAATAAAAACCAATCGAATTCACTGTTTGCAATTCATTTTGCTTTGCATTACTGAAATAAAATTCACTTTGCCAGGTGAATGATTTGTAGGTGTTCATCTGCAGGGGCTTCCATTTGTAAGTAAGATCACCGGCAAGAATGCTGGTGGTGAATGTGGAATCATTTTCTCCGGAAATCCCGGTGATTCCCAATTCAAGAGTTGTGTTTTGGCTGAGATCCCAAAAATTTTTGAGATGAGCCAGCTTTAGATAATTATCTTTTCCGCTTCTTGCAAAGCTTGGGCTCTCCCGCGGGCCATCGGTCAGCTCAACTGTCAGCTCCTGGTAAAAATGTGGATTCGGAATGAGCCAGCTTAATGACAAACCTTCGTCATTTAAACCTTCATCACCGAAATAATTTACGTATGCATTGGGCATGCTGATGAACGGAAGCGCGTGTGAATGCACAGGATTCACACGTCCCATCGTTTCTTTAAATTTTCCTGCTTTCAATTGCAGGTGTGCAGGCAGGGATAAAGTGGTGAGATACCCCTCTTCAATTTCACCGCTGAACTCACCTGTTTCAGGATTTCTGCCCGTAGCATAAAAGAAATCGGCTTTGGCATACGGATCAATTGTGGATTGAAAAGAGAATTCAGTTTCTTCAAGATTGGCATCGAAATGCCGTTTTTCATTGCTGATATAATTCGTGCGGAAATCCCCAATGACACTGATATTGGGATTTGCAGACGGAGCAGCCCGCTGCTGAACTGCCGGTGCAGGAATGTTTTGAGAGGCATTCATTTCCTGTTCAATTTTTTTCAGCAGAACAGAATCTGTTGCTGAGGAATCAATTTGTGCATGAGCATAAATTGTCTGCAGCATAAATAAAATAATAAGAATATGGTTTCGCATAATGAGTTTTCATTTTTTAATAAATTTAAAATGTGAATTGATTTTAAGGAACGTTTTTAAACCTCCCTCTTAATTAAAACAAAAGCTGAAAATAATTTCAGCAGAAAGAAATACCGGCAGGAGGTCCGCGGATTTCAAAAGAATCAACTATTTCAAAAGAAAATGAAGGAGCATTAAAAGAATAATGCGAAATAATTTCTGTGGCTTGAGAAAAAAGAATGGTTTCACCGGAAGCGTGATAAGGTGGAACAAAGACTTCAAGGATATCACAATGGTGGTGAACAGTACCTATTGCAAAATCACCTATTGAATTAGTGCAGCAATGGTCATTGGTATCGTCATGAAAAGAAAGTTCGTGCAGCAGCTCTTTCGGCACGATAAAAAGCGAACTGATGAGCAATAGGAGAACCGAAATATGCTTATTGAAACGGATCAACGTTAAACTTTAAGGAACAAAGTTAAAATAATTATCTTAACCGATATGAAGCGGGCATGATGATGCGGTGTTTTCAAAGTATGCTTAGTTTTGCGCGATGTATAAATGGAAAGCAATTTACTTTTTTTCCTCGCTCACATCGCTCCTCATTAACAATTTTAAAAACCACGAAGGACAGGTTTTTAAAAAAATTCTTGTGATCCGGCTGGACGAAATCGGGGACATGATCACTACGCTTCCTGTTTTTGATCACCTGAAAAAGAAATTTCCCAACGCTGAAATAACGGTTTGGTGTCTGCCGCTTACGGCACAATTGCTGAAATACAATACTGCCATTCATAAAGTTGTTTTTAATAAAAATGAATTGACCGAAAAATATGACCTGGTGGTTGACCTGAGAGGAGATTTTAAAACGATGTGGTATGCATTGACTCATTTACCTAAAATAAGGTTAGACAGGGGAACGGTGCGTTTCAGAAATAAATTTTTAATGAAGCAGCATCCGCATGAAGTGTACACCAACCTGCAAGTGTTGCAACCGGTGATCGGAAAAATTGATGGACAGGTGAGTATTGAACTTCCTTTCGGAAAAGAAAATGAAAATGCCGCGGTACAATTTCTTGAAAAAAATTCTATACGGAAATTTGCAATCTTACATTCCGGTGCAAGGAAATTATTGCGGAGATTGCCGGGAGAAAAATTTGCTTCAACTGCAAAATACCTGAAAGAAAAATACAATCTGGATATTGTTTTTGTCGGAACGGATGATGAACTGGGGGACATAAAAAAAATCCAGGAACAAATAAATTTTCCAACGTACGTTTTTAACGGTTACTCATTACTTGATTTTGCAGCCTTGTCATCAAAAGCATCCGTTATGATCGGCAATGAAAGCGGACCTATGCATCTTGCAGCCGCTGTAAATATTCCCGTGATTGGCTTATTCGGCCCGGGTGAGCCGCATGTGTTTGCACCTTATGGAAAGAAAACAACTTTTATTCACCATAAATTAGAATGTAATCCGTGCGATCAGATTCATTGTGTGCATCCTGAATTTCCATGTATGTACAGAATTACTGCTGAAGAAATAATTGAAAAATTGTCTGAACTCCCGATAGAAAAATCGGGATAGACAGAATTTTTAGGATTAAACCCCGCAGCATAATATCCAACAGGTTAAAAGGATCAAAGTATTTTCGGTGGTAAGCAATTAGTTCGCAGTCTCAGGGCTTGATTCTGTACTTGAAATAAAAAAATTATTAAAGCCGCTTGAAAGAAAAATATGAACTATTCGGTTCTGGATTAAATCAAGTAAAGCGAGAAATGTAAATACTGCATGAATACGGTTTTTGCAGTGATTGAAAATATCAATGAAAGCTATGGTTGGTTTTGATTTGATCAATGTATGAATCCGCTCCTGTTCGTCTTCAACGGTGAAAGGGTATTGAACAACGGTATGTTTTACTTCATTCTCATTTTTGCGGAAACGCTCCATTACTTTTTCAAAAGTCATCATGAGCTTGTACAACGTCAGGTTATTTAATTCTCCATTGTAAGAGGAACCGTCAGCATATAAGGAGATTTTAGAAAGTTCGTTTTGAATATTTCCTCTTTCAAACATTTGTTCGCGTTCCATTTCTTTTTGTTTGAGCTCTTCGGAAGCGGCTTTGTATTGCCTGTATTCAAGCAGTTTCTTTATCAAATCCTGGCGGGGGTCAATTTCATTTCCCTGTTCATCTTTTTCATAACGCGGCAGCAGCATTTTAGCTTTTATCCGCATCAATGTGGCAGCCACTAAAATAAATTCACTTGCCAATTCCATGTTCATAGCTTCCGCCTTGTGCATGTATTCCAAAAAATCATTGGTAATTTGTGAAATGGGAATATTATGAATATCCAGCTCATCACGTTCAATAAAAAACAATAAAAGGTCAAACGGACCTTCAAACTGCGGAAGTTTTATTTCAAAACTGTCATTGATAATCATTGAGGAATTATTTTGTTTTCAAAGAAACAAAAAATAATTTTACGAGCGACAGATTTTCCAAATCTTATTAATTCTTTAATTTAATCTTTATGAAAAAAATTTATCACCTCGGCATTTGTACTACCTGCCAGCGAATCCTCAAGGAACTTAAACCCGGAAAAGATTATGTACTGCAGGATATAAAAACTGAAGCCATCACACCACAGCAAATAGATGAAATGAAGGCGATGGCAGGAAGTTATGAAGCCTTATTCAGCCGCATTGCTATAAAGTTCCGGGGATGGAAGCTGAATGAAAAAAAACTGACTGAGAAGGATTACCGGAAATATATTTTGGAAGAATATACCTTTCTGAAACGCCCGGTATTTATTATTGATAAAAAAATATTTATTGGTAATTCACCAAAGAATATTGCTGCTGTGAAGTTAGCGATGAAGTAATTCAGACTTTTGTCAATTGTTTTTAATCCATGTCTGATAATCTCAAAGCCCACCTTTCTGTTTTAGGAGCCAATCTTATTTATGGAGCCAATTATTCTATCGCCAAAAAGGTAATGCCTGAATACATTAGCCCGTTTGGTTTTATTGTGGTCCGTGTTGTTTGCGCAGCTATTATGTTTTTCATTGCAGGGTTATTCGTGAAAGAAAAAATTGAAAAAAAGTATTTTAAAAAACTTATTCTTTGCGCGTTGTTTGGCGTTGCGCTGAACCAATTGCTTTTTTTCTGGGGTCTTTCAAAAACTGCTCCTATCAATGCAGCGCTGATGATGACCACCAATCCGATCATGGTGCTTGTAATGGCTCATTTTATTTTGAATGAAAAAATAGCATGGCTGAAAATAATTGGAATTGTAGCGGGAATTGCCGGAGCCTCCACATTGATTGTGTTTGGCAAACAAGTTTCGCTTACTTCCGAAACCGCAATCGGTGATTGCATGGTGCTGGTAAACTCGTTGTCATTTGCAATTTTTCTCATCATGGTAAAACCCCTCATGATGAAATATCATGTCGTAACAATTATGAAATGGGTTTTTCTTTTTGGCGCCTTCATGGCGCTGCCATTCGGTTTTGAGCAATGCATGGATGCACGATGGTCGGAATTAACTTTTAATCTTTGGATGGGAGTTATTTATGTGGTTGCCGGCACCACATTTATTGCTTACTTTTTAAATGTTATCGCGCTAAAGCATTTAAGCCCTTCTGTTGTCAGTTTTTATATTTACCTTCAACCGGTATTTGCAACAATATTTTCTTTGATCTTCAGTGAAGGAGGGCCAAATGTGCTTCAATTGGTTTCTGCAATTCTTATTTTCACGGGGGTTTACCTTGTCAGCAAAAACAATACATTAAAGGTGAGCAGTGAATCAATATCTGGTAAAAAAAATTAACTTTG
Organism: Bacteroidia bacterium; assembly: GCA_035275625.1. GTDB lineage: Bacteria > Bacteroidota > Bacteroidia > AKYH767-A > OLB10 > DATEMK01. The sequence continues at coordinate 8,868 of DATEMK010000630.1, read as the reverse complement.
ACAGTTAAACCGCAGAAACCAACGCTAAATAATTTTTCATGATTAACTCCATGACAGGTTACGGGAAGGCTACCCGTGAAATAAACGGATGCCTTATTACTGCAGAAATAAAATCTGTAAACAGCAAATCATTTGAGCTGAATCTAAAGTTACCTGCTGTTTACCGTCACAAGGAACAGGATATGCGTACGTTGTTGTCAACTGAAATTGAAAGAGGCAAAGCAGATGCTTCTATTTCATTTGATAATTTGGGAGATGCGAAAACAGGAGCGCTGAATAAAAAACTGATTAAAGCTTATGTGAAAGACCTGATGACAATCGGAAAAGAATTAAAGATTAAAAACATCAACTATCTGCAGATTGCTCTTTCCATGCCCAATGCCATGAGCCTTGAAAAATCAGATTGTAATGAAGACGAATGGAAGGAAGTTGAACTGCTGACCTGTAAAGCAATAAAAGAGTTTCAGTCATTCCGTGCGAATGAAGGTAATGCGCTCGAAAAAGACTTGTTATTAAGAATAAAAAATATTCATCATCACCTGAAAGAAACTGAAAAGTTTGAACCGCAGCGTATGACACTTATCAGGACCCGGTTGTCAAAAATGCTTTCAGGCCAGGATGATTCGTTGATTGATAAAAACCGTTTTGAGCAGGAATTGATTTATTACCTGGAAAAGCTTGACATTACAGAAGAGAAAGTCCGCCTTAAAACGCATTGCGATTATTTCCTTGAAACCATGAAAGAAAAAACCGCAAATGGAAAAAAGCTGGGCTTTATCATTCAGGAAATCGGCAGGGAAATAAATACCATCGGCTCCAAAGCAAATGATGCGGACATGCAGAGGCATGTAGTGGAAATGAAAGATGATCTGGAGAAAATGAAAGAACAATTAGCCAATGTTTTGTGATAAAGATTAAAATCAGAAATTTTAATTCATGTCAGAAAAACTTATACTTTTTTGCGGGCCTTCGGGCAGCGGCAAGACGAGCATTGTTCATTATTTGCTGAATAAACTTACGGAGCTTAGTTTTTCAGTTTCAGCCACCACCCGTGCCAGGCGCCCTTATGAACTAAACGGAAAAGATTATTATTTTCTCTCCATAAAAGAATTCAAAGACAAAATTGAAAATCATGAATTTCTCGAATGGGAGGAAGTTTATGCAAACGGATTTTACGGAACGCTGAAATCAGAAATAACCAGAATTTCAAATGAAGGCAAAGCTGTGATCTTTGATGTGGATGTGGAAGGCGGGCTGAATATCAAAAAAGAATACCGCGATAAATTACTGGATGTTTTTGTGATGCCGCCAGGAATTGAAGAATTAAAAAAACGCCTGGTTGCAAGAGCCACTGAAACGGATGAATCACTCAAAGCAAGAATTCACAGGGCAGAAGAGGAATTAATTTATGCTGAAAAATTTTCTCATGTGATCGTTAATCATGTTTTTGAAGATGCAGCGAGAGAAGCAGAAAATCTTGTGAAAGAATTTTTGTCTGCAAAAACTTTAAACTATAAACTATAAACTATAAACTTTTTGAGGATCGGTCTTTTATTCGGCACCTTTAATCCTGTTCATACCGGGCACACGATCATTGCCAGTTACATGGCTGAATTCACCAACCTGGAAGAAGTGTGGATGGTAGTTTCGCCTCATAATCCGTTAAAACCTGTGGATTCACTCCTTGAAGAAAATCATCGTTTACAAATGGTAAATCTTGCAATTGGCGGGCATAAAAAAATAAAAGCCTCACAAGTGGAATTTGATTTGCCAAAACCTTCTTTTACAATAAACACATTAAAGCATCTTGCTGAACAGCATCCGCAAAACGAATTTACAATAATAATTGGAACGGATAATCTTGAAATTTTTAAACAGTGGAAAAGCCACGAAGATATTTTAACGAATTATGAAATATATGTTTATCCCCGCCTGAAGAGTGATGGCGGTGAACTCATAAATCATCCGAAAATAAAATTAATAGACGCGCCAGTAATTGAAATTTCTGCAACTTTTATTCGCAAGTGCATAAAGGAAAAAAAAGATGTACGGTTCATGCTTCCTGAAAAAGTGTTTGAATACATCCGGGAAAAACATTTTTACGAATAGTAATCCTAAATAAATTGCCACCCCTGCCTGCCGGGAGGCAAGTGCGGTTAATTGAAGTTTATTTCAGAATTTCAAAGATGGCCAAACTTGAAAGATAAGCAAGTGCACCCATAAAAATGAATTGAATAATGGGCCATTTCCATCCTCCTGTTTCTCTTTTTACGACAGCCAGGGTACTCATGCATTGCATAGCGAATGCATAGAATAACATCAGGCTCCAGCCTACTGCAACTGTATACCTGGGTTCACCTGTTTCAGGATTTATTTCAGCCATCATTTTATCACGCACTGTTAAATCTTCTTTGTTTTCATTTCCTGCGCTGTAAATGGTGGACATGGTGCCGACAAAAACTTCACGCGCGGCAAAGGATGTTACAAGAGCAATCCCTATTTTCCAATCAAATCCAAGCGGCTTTATTGCCGGCTCAAGCCATTTACCCATTTTACCGGCATAAGAAGTTTCCAGTTGCAGCGCCTGCAAACGATTCATTTCATCAGCATGCATGCTGACATTATTTTCTGCTCTTAACGAATCAATTTTATTTTGAACACTGTTAAATTGTTCTCCCGGTCCGCGCGAAGAAAGAAACCAGAGTATAATGGAAATGGCAATAATTACTTTTCCTGCATCGAAAAGAAAAATTTTCACTTTGTCATAAATGGTAATCCCCACATTTGACCAGCGCGGAATGTGATATAACGGAAGCTCCATAATAAAATAATCACGGTTGCGGGCTTTAACAAACCATTTCATCAGGAATGCAGAACCAATGGCTGCAAAAAAACCAATAAGGTATAAAGACATAAGCACCAGCCCCTGCCTGTTGATAATGCCCCAGACAGGATTTGAAGGGATGATGATAGATATTATCAATGTGTAAACAGGTAATCGCGCAGAACAGCTCATGAGCGGAGTGACCATAATGGTAACAATGCGCTGTTTCCAGCTTTGAATGGTCCGTGTAGAAAGAATGGCGGGCACTGCACATGCAACACCGCTGATAAGCGGGATCACAGACCTTCCATTTAAACCATACCTGCGCATGATGCGGTCCATAATAAAACTAACGCGTGCCATATACCCGGTATCTTCCAGGATGGCTATGAATGCAAATAATAATGCAATCTGCGGAACGAAAATGATAATGCCAGCCAGCCCGGCAATGATTCCATTCACTAAAAGATCATTTAAAACCCCCTGCGGAAGATTGTTGTGAACAAAGCTTCCGAGATCAGCAAAAATGCCGTCAATAAAATCCATCGGGTACTTTGCCCATGAAAATATGGCCTGGAAAATCAGGAACAGCACAGCAAGAAAAATCACGTATCCCCAAACAGGGTGTGTAAGTATATTATCCAATCCTTTACTCCATTGAGGACGTTTTTTTATCTCCTCCACCTTAACGCAACCAGCCATTACTTCAGTAATCACTTTATAACGTTCAAGCGTTTCACTTGCCTGCAATTGAGTACTGTCAAAAGAATATGAACTGAGGAGGGATTTTATTTTTTCTTTTTTCTCCGGATGCTTGTCAAACCATTTGATCACATTAAAATTATTGGCAATCTGGAATGCACCATAGTTACTGTTTACCTGGATTTCTTTCCGGATGCCCTCTACCGCTTCAGGAGCGAATTTTTTCGAATCAATGAAATCATTTTCCTGGACAGGAACAGGTTCTGTCAAAGCATTTTTTAATTCTTCAATCCCTATATTTTTTCTTGCTGAAATCGGAAATATTCTTATTCCTAATTTTTTTGAAAGCTCCACATAATCAACCCGGATACCTTTGTAGCTCATCAGGTCAATCATGTTGATGGCGATAATAACGGGCGCTTTCAGGTCAACAATTTGCGAACAAAGAAACAGGCTGCGTTTAAGATTTGTGCCGTCAGCAATAATAATCGTGATATCAGGGTAGGATTCATTCCCCGGATCACACAATACCCCGAAGGGAATCTGCTCATCCGGAGTTTTCGGATAAAGGCTGTAGGTACCTGGTAAATCTATGATCTCCGCATGGACTGTTTCTCCGGATGAATTAACAGCAGTGCATATTCCTGTTTTCTTTTCAACAGTAACTCCGGGAAAATTTGCAATTTTCTGATTAAGCCCCGTCAGCGCATTAAACAGCGTGGACTTTCCGCTGTTCGGGTTTCCAACGAGGGCAACTTTAATCCTGCGCGTTATCCGTACGTTTGGTTTAGTACGAATTTGCGGAGGGCTTTCAGTACCTTCTTTTTTAGAAGATATTTCCATCGGAAAGTTTTACAATTACAGTATCTGCTTCTTCTTTTCTCATGCTTAAGGTGTAATTAGCAACGGTAATGGCAATCGGGTCGCCCATAGGAGCAAGCCTGACAACATTCACAATTTCACCCGGTATGCATCCCATCTCCATCAATTTTAATTTCAGGAATTCATCCGTAAATGATTCTATAATGCAGCTTTGGCCTGCTTTTAATTGGGAGAGTTTCATTTTTTAGTCATTGGTCATTGATCATTGATCATTGGTCATTGGTCATTGGCCATTGGTCATTGGTTTATTCTCCATCGTTAATGGTCTGTTCTCAATAGTCAATGGCCTGACTTGTCCCGATTTATCGGGATGGTCAATGCCTTTTGACCTGGAAACTTTCGGGCAATCACATTTTTTTTTAAATATAAAGCAGCCGGGGAGAAACAGCAAACAGTAAGCAGCAAGCATTACGCAAAACACTTTTTTTAATTTCAGAGATTTCATTGATAAACTAACGAAAAAATTTCTTCAAAGTTATGCAAAGATTTTTTTGGTGATTTAAAACGTCAATTCTGTATTGAAAAACTAATCAAAGAGAAAAGATAAGATTTACGGTTTATACCGTCCCGATAGCTATCGGGATCGGGAAAGTTTAAAATTCAGGTATATTTAAGGCTTTGGATCATTGTAACCGTATTGTAATCTTTCACCGCTTATATTAATCTTTCATTTTTTTTAAAAAATATTTTCACTCATTTAATAGTTTTTCCTATACTTGCCGTTCTAAAAAACGGTTTGGGGTTTGAAGTTTAGGGTTTGAGGTTTTGCGCACAGCGATCACAAACCGCAAATTGCGAACTTCAAACTTCAAACTTCAAATTTCAAACTTCAAACCTCACATCTATGAGCAGTCAACCCAAGTCAGGCGGAAATTCAAAAGCCATCTTTGCCGGAATCGTTATTCCCGCGGCCCTAATTATTGCATTCCTAATATTTAAATTCATTTTAGGAAACCCTGCAAATTTTATGGAAAATAATCCGGAGAACCTTCCCCTGCCGGGAAATTATCTTGGCACCATTTATAAAGGAGGGTTCATTGTGCCTATTTTAATGGCATTGTTGCTGATTGTAATCACTTTCTCCATTGAAAGATTCATTACCATCAATTCCTCGAAAGGCAAAGGCTCGGTGGACAGCTTTGTAAATAAAATACGCAGCCTTGTGTCGAAAGGCGACATGAATGGTGCGAGCGCTGAATGTGACCGCCAAAAAGGTTCAATCGCCAACGTGGTGAAAGAAGGGTTGAAAATGTACAAGCACATGGAAGAAGATAAAGAGCTTGACAAAGAGCGTAAAATTCTTGCCATTCAAAAAGAACTGGAAGAGGCTACTACACTGGAACTTCCGATGTTGTCAAAAAATCTTGTTATTATTTCTACCATTGCTTCCATCGCTACGCTGATGGGACTGCTGGGAACTGTAATCGGTATGATCCGCGCATTTGCGGCTCTTGCCCAGGCTGGCGCACCGGATGCCGTGGCGCTTTCAACAGGTATTTCAGAAGCCCTGATCAACACCGCACTTGGTATCGGAACCTCTGCTTTGGCTATCGTGATGTATAATTACTTCACCAATAAGATTGATGTAATAACTTATGGAATAGACGAAGCAGGATACAGTATTGTACAAACATTTTCAGCAACTCATAAAGTCTAAGCAGTAGAAGATTCGTAAATTCGTATAGATTCGTTATTCGAACCATGCCTAAAGTAAAAATCCCCAAAAAAAGCCCGAGTCTTGACATGACTCCCATGGTGGATTTGGCGTTTCTGCTGGTTACCTTTTTTATGCTTACTACTAAATTTCGTCCTGAAGAACCTGTCATGGTGGACACCCCGCATTCCATTTCCGAAAAAATACTTCCCGAAAATGTAATGATGCTCACCGTAGATTCTGCCGGAAGAGTTTTTTATAACATTGAAGGGCAATCCGTGAGGCGTGAGCTGATTACCCGGCTGGCTAAAAAGTACAATATCACTTTAACCGAAGATGAAGTAAGGCGGTTTACACTTTTATCAACAATAGGAGTACCTATGAACCGAATCAAAGATTATCTAGGCCAGGACGAGGCCGGGCGTAAAGCAATTAATAAAACCACCAGCGGCATACCTATTGACTCAATGAATAACCAGCTGGCAGACTGGATTGTTACCGGGTGGCGTTCAGCCGTTGAAGACAAAGATTATGCAAAGAAGAAGATGGCCGGCAAAGAAATCAGGTTTGCAATAAAAGGTGATGGAGGCGTGGATTACACCTATATTAAACGCATTATAGACATCTTCCAGGAAAATAAAATAAACCGCTTTAATCTCATAACAAATCTTGAGGGAAATGTGAATGGGTAATAATTGTTAAAAAGCAGGATTCAAAAATTCGTAAATTCGTTAAAGATTCGTTATTCGTAGATAATGTCAGAAGTTCAATCCGCTCCGGACGAAGGAGGAAAAAAAGGCAAGCACTCCAAGCTGCGCGCTAAAAAATCCTCTACACACATAGACATGACGCCTATGGTGGACCTGGCGTTTTTGCTGCTCACATTTTTTATGCTGACCACCACCTTCAGCAAGCCGAAAACAATGGAGATTAATATGCCTGTAAAACCTCCACCTGATTTTAAGGCGCCTGAAATAACCAATGCGCTGACTGTTTTGCTTACTGATAAAGATAAAATTTACTGGTATTATAATGCTTTTAAACCTGATACAACCACTTTGCAATTAACAGATTTTTCGCCAAATGGAATTCATAAAATGCTGCTTGATTATAATAAGGATGTCTATGAAAAAGTCAGGGAACAACAAACAAGACTTGAAAAAAGAGAAATTGCAGATACCACCTATAAACGGTTGAGGATTGAAATAATGGGTGATAAAAAAGCGTTAACTGTATTGATAAAAAATGATGATAAGGCAAAATACAGAAATATTGTTGACATGCTTGATGAATTGAATATCGCCAGCGTTGGCAAATACGCGATAGTTGATATTTCACAACCTGAGTTTGACCTGCTCAAAAAAACCAAGGGAGAGTAAAAAGTTTAAAAGTTTGTGGAATATTTATTAAATTAGCATCTAAAGATTAAACGACAGTATAAACAATATAAAAAAGGAATAATTTTTAAAATAAAGGATCAGTAAAACAACCTTAAATTTTTCCCGATAGCTATCGGGATTAAACCTTAAACCAAAATGGCAGGTACAATTTTTTCAAGCTGGGACAATCCCGAATACGAAGGCAGAAATGAAATCGTATTTGCAAACCGTAACAAAGAGTATGGCGCCTTTGTAATTCGGAAGCTGTATGATAAAAGAGTAATAAATGCATTTATCATTTCAGTTGTTGGCGTGGTATTTTTAATCAGCCTTCCATTAATTATTGAAGCAATTAGCGGGAAGATGGACGAAATGAAAAAAGCTACACAGGAAGTGGTTGTTGATCTGACCGCTCCTCCGCCCGTTGATCCTGCTGAGCCCCCGCCACCACCACCGCCACCACCACCTCCCGTTCAGCAAACCATAAAATTCGTTCCTCCTGTAGTGGTAGATAAGCCCGTGGAAGAAGAAGCTCCGCCACCCCAGGAAAAATTAGAAGAAGTAGCTGTAGGTGTGGAAACACAGGAAGGGACCGGTGAGGAAATCGCCCCTCCGCCCGAAGTAGTTGCTGATCCGGACGCAGGAAAAATATTTACTGTGGTGGAAGAAATGCCGCAGTTTCCCGGTGGAGGAGAGGCAGCATTGCTGCAATACCTCAGAAGTAATATCAAATATCCACCGATGGCGCGCGAAAATGGAATTGAAGGAACCGTATATGTAACTTTTGTGGTTGACAAAGACGGAAAAGTAAAAGAACCCAAACTCCTCAGGGGAGTAACCGGGTTAGACGAGGAAGCTTTGCGTGTAATAAGCAAAATGCCTGACTGGAAACCCGGAAAACAAAACGGGAGAACAGTTGCGGTACAATATAATCTCCCGGTAAGATTCACATTAAAATAATTCTTTTCCATTGCAGGAAACTCCTTCTCCTCCAAAATTTTTGTATTGGTATAATGTGGTAATGATAGTAATTTATATTCTTATCGGAATTTTTTTAATCGTCATCAGGGATAATGTATTTCTTTCAGGTTATTACCAGCGTGCTTTAGGAGTATTGTTCCTTTTATATGCAGCTTTCCGGGTTTATAAAATAAAAAAGATTTTCGGTGGGAATCAATAAAGATTCTGGAAATGAAAAAAAACAGCTTAGCCGCCTGCCTATTTGTTGCATTAGTTTTTCCTTTTAGTTTTTCATGCAACCGGAGCAATTACACTGCTGATTTAAGCGATACACCTACTTCGGGGAATTTAAAAATAAGCGTAGATGCTTCTTATCAGCCGTTAATGGATACAGAAGTAAATACTTTTACGTCATTGTATTCTCTTGCCAATATTCAGGCAGCATACAAACCTGAAGCGGATGTGAT
>DATEMK010000629.1:0-2054 GCA_035275625.1 Bacteroidia bacterium | reverse complement strand
AATTAAAATCAAACATTTTCCGGGAATTCCTTATTTTTTATGTTTATCTGAAAACAGCTTCCCGGTAATTTCAAAATCATAAAATCCGTTAAATCAAAGATTCATTTAACTTTGCACAACAGGGAGGATTCAGAAAAATTTCAGAAAAATTTGGATACTGTCAAAAACATTTTTATATTTAAGGAAAATTTCAATTACCCATTCTTAATAATTCACTCAAAGTTCAACTCTTAAAAAAAATTAAATCCGATGCACACAAAAGAACAGCTCCTGGAAATGCACGCAGAGCACAATGAATGGCAAAACAAAATTAAATTTTACAGGGGAGAATTAAAGCAGCTAAATGATCAGCTTGCAGGAATCGTCAGCAGAAAACCTTCCATGGATGCAATGGCTTCTATTGAACATTTTCAAAATCAATTTACCGTTCAGAATGAAGTGATGGATATTATGCGTCATGATTTTAAACAGCATGAAAATGCAATTGAAGCAAAACACCATTCGCTCACTACGAATGATCCGCGTTTAGCCGAAAATCACGAAAACCACCGGGAACGCTTAGCACAGTTTGAAAAATTATTTCATGAGCTGAGGAATGAGTTTCATGAATTTACACAGAAAGAACTCCAGCAGCAGTTGTAAATTTTCTAATTTTTTGGGGGAGTGAATGCAGAAGGACGGGAAAAGTTCTTAAAAACAAGATGAAATATTCTTGCCGGTAAAGAGATTAGTTTTTCAGATCATGTAAAAAATTAATCCAAGAAGAAGGGCAATTAATATTTCTTCAGCAATAAAAATCAGGGCAACCTTGTTTTTTATTTTGAAATTGGAAAAAGACTTTGTAGTATTCTTTTCTGTTGTGTCTTCCTGCATGTGATTGTATGTTATGACAGGGTCGCTTTTTTGCATCTTATTCACTGTGTGGGATATTTAACTTTGTTTTTATTCTTTTTTAATTCTCTATTCCCATTATACAACTTCAAAGCCAAACGCCCGGGATTTAATATTGTTTAAACATTTTTCTTACAATATAATTACATAAAGGTCAATTCCATTTCGGGTAAAAACCGCTTTAACACTTTTTCCAGAACTTTTATAAAATCCTTTAACAGCCTGATTTTTAATATACATCAAAAAAATTTCCAAGTTAAGACAAATCCGAGTTGAAAACATGACTCAGCGCTTTTCAAATAAAATCTGCAGGTTAAAAAAATTTTCTCGTGCTCCATATAAGCAAGCAAAAAATTTTTATTTGGAAAAATACTTGCGCATTAAGGGATAGTTTGGGGGACTAACGATTTCAGGATTTCCTGAAGTCTTCAAGATGAATAAACTTATTACATATCCCTGTTTCTTCCGGCACACGGTTGGAACTTATAAAAATTATCTTATTGTCCTTGTTTTGAGTCATCAGTTTCCCAAACCATTCCATTCCATCCTGGTCAAGGTTGGAATGCGGTTCATCGAGCAATACAAAAGGCACATCAGTCATCATCGCGAGTATAAGCTTAACCCGTTGCTTCATTCCGCTTGAATAATATTTTATTTGCTTATCCCTGTCGAACCCGGAATGGCTCGACTCGATGATTCTTTCTATTGATGGCAGATGAGTGAGCGGCTTGAATTTATTGTAAAAAGAAATCATTTCTCTTAAAGTAAATTCTTCAATAAGTTCAAGATATGGAGTTGCAAGGCTGATGTATTGGTAAAGACTGTCAGGGAGAATTTTTTTGTCATTGAAAAAATGTTCAATACTTCCGGCTGACGGGGAAATATACCCGGCAATTATTTGTAACAAGGTGGATTTGCCTGATCCGTTGTAACCCGTTATTGCAATGGCATCTCCCTGTTTTGCCTCAAAAGAAATATTGCTGAAAATACTTTGCCTGGAAAATTTTTTGCTGACTCCTTTTAGTGTAATTGTGTTCAATGAAAAAGTGATGAGGTGATTGATGATTAGCTGATTTGACAATTTGATGATGAGGTGATGGAAGAAAACAAATCTAAATATTCAGGAATAATTTTAAAACTATACTTTTTTTGTTTTCCCATTT
>DATEMK010000628.1:0-12106 GCA_035275625.1 Bacteroidia bacterium | reverse complement strand
CAAATCTGTTTCCATTTGCTGGAGAACAGTTTTTATATTTTCAAAAACAGCTTTGCTTTTATTGAACACTTCAATTGAAGTAATGCCTTTATCTTTTATAAGCTGAAATATTTTTTCTTCGTCTGTCATTTTTTTTATTTTAAATCGAAAGTGAGAAAATGGGAAAACGAGAAAGTGAGACAGTAATATTCCCGTTTTCTCACTTTCACACTTTCTCGTTTACGTACAATTAATTAGTATGCCCTTGCAAAAATCACTCTTTGTGAAGATGGTTTTCCTGTGAGAATACATTTGCCTTCCTCTTTATGATTGTTCAACGGAATGCAGCGGATGGTTGCTTTTGTTTGCTCTTTAATTTTTAATTCTGTTTCAGTAGTGCCGTCCCAATGCGCGTGAACAAAGCCGCCTTTCTCATCAAGAATTTTAACAAGTTCGTCCATCGTGTCGGCATGGTAAGTAGAACTGTCTTTAAAGCTTTGCGCTTTCTTATAAATATTATGCTGCATCTGATCCAGCAGATGTTCAATTTTTAATTCCAAATCAACCACCTGGTAAGTTGCTTTTTCTTTAGTATCCCTGCGCGCAACTTCCACCGTGTTATTTTCCATATCCCTGGGACCAACTGCAATTCTTATCGGCACACCTTTCAATTCATATTCTGCAAATTTCCAGCCCGGCTTGTGCGTATCGCGGTTATCAAATTTTACAGAAATGTTTTTTGCTTCCAGAGATTTTTTAATCTTCAATGCATATTCTGAAATCGCATTAAGCTGTTCCTCGTTTTTATAAATCGGGACAATCACTACCTGAATCGGTGCAAGCTTTGGAGGAAGAATCAAACCCTCATCATCTGAATGTGCCATAACTAACGCTCCCATCAGGCGCGTGGAAACACCCCACGATGTCGCCCACACAAGATCCTGTACTCCTTCTTTTGTTGTAAATTTTACATCAAATGCTTTTGCAAAATTTTGCCCGAGGAAATGAGACGTTCCTGCCTGCAATGCTTTTCCATCCTGCATCAATGCTTCAATGCAATAAGTGTCAACGGCACCGGCAAAACGTTCGTTCTCTGTTTTAATTCCTTTAATCACCGGAAGCGCCAGCCATTTTTCTGCAAACTCTGCATACACATCCAGCATTTTTATTGTTTCTCCAATGGCTTCTTCTTTTGCAGCATGTGCTGTATGTCCTTCCTGCCAGAGAAATTCTGTAGTTCTCAAAAACAATCGCGTACGCATTTCCCATCTGACTACGTTCGCCCACTGGTTAATCAGAATAGGAAGATCGCGGTAAGATTGAATCCAGTTTCTGTAAGTATTCCAGATTATTGTTTCAGAAGTCGGCCGGACAATATATTCTTCTTCGAGTTTTGCATTTTCATCTACAATAAGTCCTTTTCCGTCAGGAGATGCTTTTAAACGATAATGCGTTACAACGGCACACTCTTTTGCAAAACCTTCAATATGCGCTGCTTCTTTTGAAAAGAAAGATTTCGGAATAAAGAGCGGGAAATAGGCATTTGAATGCCCGGTGTCCTTAAACATTTTGTCCAGTTGCTGCTGCATCTTTTCCCAAATGGCAAATCCATAAGGTTTAATCACCATACAGCCGCGCACAGCTGAAGTTTCTGCCAGATCTGCTTTGATAACAATATCATTGTACCATTCAGAATAATTTTCTTTCCTGCTTGTAATTTCTTTGCTCATGAAGTAATTTTACACTGTATAATTGTAGTAGTTTTTCCATTCACTTAAAATTCACTCGTATTTCAGGCAATGGTACTAAGTTTGAGTAACAAAATCGCGACAAAATTGTAAAACAAAATTCAGATACACAATTTTAGTTTAAACCTAAAGTTAAAAAGAAAGTCAAAACTATAAATCAAAAATAAAATGTTGAACGCAAAAACTAATAAAATGGAAAGCATGAAATCTTTTTTCTTGTCGGGAAAAAATTTATTTCAGATGGCCCTTGTGGCAATTGCAATTGCATTTAGTTCGTGCTCCAGCACAAGTCCTGCAAGTTCGGGGAAAAGCTATGATGATGTTTACGGAAGCTCATCCGCAAGTAATAATTCAGCTGCACCCCAAAACCAGCAGCAGGCACAGTCTCCATCACAGGCTGCTGCTCCATCCGATTATTCATCTTCTTCCAGCTCCAATGCAAACACAGAGGGATCTGATTCAAGATTTGATTACGGAAGCAATGGTATGAATCCAACATCTTCTTCCAGCACAACGGATGATAACGGGAATACTTATGTTACAAATAATTATTACGACAATGACGATTATTATGATTACGCCTATTCAGCACGCTTAAGAAGATTTTATCATCCTTATGGCTGGGGCTATTATGATCCGTATTACACCAATTCTTACATGTATGATTACAATCCGAATTCATGGAACATGAGCATTTATCTCGGTTACAACTGGTGGGCTCCTTCTTACTGTTATTACAGCCCGTTTTCATGGGGTGTAGGCTTTAATTATGGGTATCCGAATTATGGTTATGGAGGTTATAATCCTTTTTACTCTCCATATTATGGATATGGCGGTTACGGTAACGGATATTATAATGGCTATATGAATGGGTATTATAACGGGTTGTACAGCCAGTATAATAATCCTTATTATTTTAACAGTTATGATAATTTAAGCTACAACAGTGGCAATAATAATAATTATTATTACGGCCCCCACAGACCAACAGGATCAAATCATGGAAGTACTACACCGCATTCCGTTGCGCAGTTGTATGAAGCAAAAGTTTTAAAGGTGGAAGCAGCCAGCAATCCTGTGCATACAAATAGTCCGGCAATAAACTATACTTCGGCTCCGCGTCCGAAAAATGTGATGGGAAAAGATAATTCTTCTGCAAGCGAAGTGGCAAGTCCCAAAAATGAAATAAAAAACAATCCGAAAAATAATCTGAACACGGTACCGAAATCAAAAAGTAATTCGATTGATGTGAAGCCCAACAGCAACACAGGCGATTTAAATTCAGGTCCTCGTCCTAAGACTAATTATCAATCTGCGCCCCGGCCGAAGAATGATTTTAATTCAGATCAGCCAAAAGATGATAATGCAGAACCGGTTAATCCAAAGGATGGATACAATAATTCAACTCCTAAAAATAATATTATCACGGAGCCGCGTCCGAATAAAAAACAATTAAGGACTCCAAAAGAGAGCGAGAACAATATTCCTGCATCGCGTCCGAGAATGGATCAGCCAAGAGAAAAGAGCACTTATTCGGCTCCGTCTCAAAACCACAATTCTTCTCCTGCACCTTCATATTCTCCGCCTAAACAACAATCGCAACCGCGTAACGATAATTCAGGTTCCGGAAATAAGCGCAGATAGTTTTTTATCTCTTAAATCTCAATTATTATGAAAAAAGTAATGAAGAGCATTCCGCTCTTGCTAACATGCTATTGCTTAACAGGAAATGTTTTTGCACAAAATGATGTAGATGCTATCCGTTACAGCCAGACAAATGTTGCAGCCACTGCACGTTCGCTTTCAATGGGTGGGGCATTCGGAGCATTAGGCGCAGATTTTTCAGCGTTGAGCACCAACCCGGCAGGAATTGCTCTCTACAGGAGGTCAGAATTTACTTTCACTCCTGCATTGGAAAATAAAGTTACTTTAACAAATTATCTTGGAAAAAATTCTGAGGATAACAAATATAATTTCAATTTAGGGAACTTAGGATTTGTCTGGGCTTTTCCAAAAGAAAAGAAGAATTCTGCATGGAAAGGATTTGCATTCGGTCTTGGTTATAATCGTTTAAACAGCTATCATTCACGAAGTGTTTATGAAGGAATAAATAAGGATAATTCATTGCTTGATTTATATGTTGAAGAAGCCCAGGGAAATGATCCGGGCTCACTATATGATAATTACCCGTTTTCTTCTGGTCTTGCCTATGAGGCATATGCAATTGATGTTGATGCCAATGATACTGTCAATTATTTCTCCGTTATTCCTAATGGAGGAGAACTTCAAAGAAGAACTAAAGAAACTTCAGGTTCAACTGGGGAAGTGGTGCTTTCATTCGGAGGAAACTATAATGATAAAGTATATTGGGGGGTGACTCTTGGTTTTCCCTACATTCGTTACAACGAAGATGTGATTTACGAAGAAAGTGATCCAGATAATTCTATCCAATTTGATACAAATCTTGTAGGCAGTGCGTATGCCAATGCGTATAACTTTGAATCATTCACACATACTCAGACACTTGCAACAACTGCCAACGGATTCAATGCAAAATTCGGTTTAATCATTCGCCCGATTGACTGGATAAGGTTAGGACTTGCTGTTCATACTCCGGCATTTTACAGCATGCATGATGAATTCAAGAGTTCGATGACTACCCGGTTTGAAAATGGCAGCAATTATCCTTTTGATTCTCCAATAGGAACTTATGATTACAGCCTTACCACTCCCTTCAAAGCAATAGGCAGCGCTGCTTTCATTTATAAGCAATTTGGGATTCTGAGTGTGGATTATGAATTTGTTGATTACACAAGTGCAAAACTCCATGCAAGCGATTATTCTTTTGCTGATGAAAATTTTGTTATACGCAACTCCTATGCGCAACAGCATAATATAAGAGCTGGTATCGAATATAAATATGGAATATTTTCTTTCAGGGGAGGAACAGGTTTTTCAACAGGTGTATTAAAGAGCAGTGTAAGTTCAACCAGCACCGACCAGCATAAAATTATGTACTCAGGAGGATTAGGGATTCGCGAAGAAAATTATTTTGTTGATTTAGGATATGCATATGCCCAAAGCAATGAGTTTTATCGTCCATATACTTTAGAAAATGAAGGCGTGCAGGGAGCATTCAGCAAAATAAAAGATCACAAATTTTTGCTTACTGTTGGTTTCAGATTCTGAGAAAAGGTTTTTCAAAATACTCCATGCCCAATATTTCATGTAATCGCTTTTATCATCAATTGCATTTTTTGGATATTTTATTTCATTAAGTAGTAAAAATCGGCTTCAATTCACTTAAGTAGTTATTTTCGGTATTATCTTTGAATCGATTTTCTAACCCACTTTGTTATCAAATGTTTCCAACCCTTATTTGCAAGATTTTAGGTCATAACTGGCGATTTAAAGACACCACCAAGTGGATAAAACTAAATGGTGAGAGGTATGCGCATACAAAAACACGAAGGTGTATTCGCTGCGATCAGCGCGATTATTTGTATGATAAATGGATTTCAGAAGAAAAGGTTCCCCGTGATGATAAAGAATCAATTATCTGAACCAACTTCCTGCAAAGGAAATTCTAAGGTCACATGATTTACTGGGCTTCCGTTTTCTTATAATCTTCTGAAAGTTTTTTCTGAACATCGGGAGGAACCGGTGAATATTCAGCAAAGGTTGTTTTCACTTTAGCCCGTCCCTGTGTAATGGAGCGTAAAGTAGTTGAATAGCCATCCAGCTCAGATAAAGGAGTTCGTGCACGAATAATCTGGTAAGAACCCTGTGCGCCCATGCCTGTAATAAGGCTTCTTCGTGATTGAAGATCGCTCATCACATCTCCCATTAAATCTTCAGGAACCTGTACTTCCAGATCGTATATAGGTTCAAGCAATTGCGGTTGTGCCTGGTGAAATGCTTCTTTAAAAGCCATCATGCCGGCTATTTTAAAAGATATATCGTTGGAATCAACCGGGTGCATTTTGCCATCATATACATATACCCTTACGTCACGCACATACGAGCCGGTAAGAGGACCTTCATTCATTTTCTCCATCACTCCTTTTAAAATAGAAGGCAGAAAGCGGGTATCAATGGCTCCGCCAGTAATACAATTATTAAATTCTAATTTACCACCCCAGGGCAGGTCAACAGTTTCGGTCCCGCGAATCGGGTATTCAGCGGTTCCTTTGCCATTAGTTGCCGGTTCGATTTTCATATAGACCTCACCAAATTGTCCTGCTCCTCCTGATTGTTTTTTGTGACGGTAAGAAGCTAATGCGGGTTTGAGAATTGTTTCGCGGTATGGAATTCTTGGCTTAATGAATTCAATCTGCATTTTATAAATATGTTCTAACCTCCACTTTGTTACCTGCAGGTGTAATTCACCCTGTCCATGCAGTAAAACTTGTTTTAATTCTCTTGAAAATTCAATTTCCAGTGTTGGATCTTCCGTATGAATTTCATGCAGCACCTCGCCCAGCTTTTCATCATCCGCTTTATTTTTTGTAACAATGGCAACCCGGTAGCGCGGAGATGGAAATTTAATAGGTTCAATATTCACCAGCGATCCCTTTCCATTCAATGTATGATTTGTGGTTGTATTTTTTAGTTTTAAAGTACACCCGATATCGCCAGCTTTAAGACGGTCCACCTGGTTCCGGTTCTTGCCATCCATAATGAAAAGCTGGTTGATGCGCTCGGTGGTATTTGTTTTTTCATTGACCAAATCCATACCTGCAGCAACTTCACCTGCCAGGACCTTGAAGAATGTAAGCTTGCCGAGATGAGGTTCAATTAAAGTTTTAAAAACAAAAAGCACGGCTGGTTTTGCCGGGTCGCAGGGAACATCATCTCCTGCATCTGTTTTTTCGGGAGGCATTTCTACAGCCGAAGGAGCTACATTATCAATAAATCCCATCAAGCGTCCGCTGCCCATATTTTTCTTTGCAGATAGACAGAATAACGGGAACACATCGTGCTTCATCATTCCTGTTTTTATTCCCATTCTTAATTCATCCTCGTCTAAATTTCCTTTTTCAAAATATAATTCCATTAGTTTCTCATCATTCTCCGCTGCTTTTTCTACTAATTCATTGTGAAGTTTTGTGGCGCGTTCTTTTTCATCATCAGGAATCGGAAGCTTTTCAGGCTTGCCTCCTTTTTCAGGAAACCGGTACATCACCATTTTGAGCAAATCAATGATGGAATTAAATCCCGGTCCTGAATTCACAGGGTACTGCATCACCGTTATTGCATTTCCGAAAACTTTACGTGCCTGTTCCACGCATTGATTAAAGTTAGCATATTCATGATCCATCTGGTTCACCGCAAAAATGGTTGGCTTGCGGTATTGATCCACATAATCCCAGATAAGCTCGGAACCCACTTCCACGCCATGATGCGCATTCAACAGCATAACTGCAGTGTCGCAGACACGAATCGAAGAAATCACTTCACCGATAAAATCATCCAGTCCCGGAGTATCAATGATGTTAATCTTATAGTCGCGCCATTCGGTATGCATGGTGGTTGCATAAACAGAATTCCCGCGTTCGTGTTCTATTTCATGATAATCGGAAAGGGTATTTTTTTCTTCCACAGTACCTCTCCGGTTAATTAATCCTGCTTCAAATATCATGGTTTCGGCAAGTGTGGTCTTGCCGGTTTTCGCAGCTCCAACGAGCACAATGTTTTTGATATGCTTTTCATCGTATGTTTTCATAAGTATTTATTTTTAAGTTTTTGATTTGCGATTTTGCCGTGGCATCCCTTTGGAAATGTTTCCGCCCCCATACGGAGTCAAAGTTAAATAAACCTCCCTTAATTCCTAACTCCTGATTCAGTTTTTAAAAGTAGGGATTATTTTTGAAATACCAAATAAAGGCAGTGGCCGGGAGTCAGTAATCAGTGGTCAGCCCTCAGGGAATAAAGAGTAAACAATTTAACAATTCAGCCATTTAACAATCAATAAACTTTTACTTTGCACTATGCGAAAACTCACAATGCCGGAATTGGGCAGAAAATCTGTTTCAGAATTTAAAGATTCAAAAAAAATTCCTTTGATAATTGTATTGGATAATGTCCGCAGCGCACACAATGCAGGGTCAGTTTTCCGGACAGCAGATGCATTTTCAGCAGAAGCCATTTATATATGCGGCATTACAGCACAACCACCTCACCGTGAAATTCAAAAAACAGCTTTAGGCGCAACTGAAACTGTCCGATGGAAATATTTTCAAAACACACTGGACGCTATTACCGAATTAAAAAACAACAACTATAAAATTATTTCCATTGAACAAACCACCCGGAGCATTTTGCTTAATGAATTTGCTTCATCACCTGGTTCAAAATATGCAATTGTTTTTGGCAATGAAGCCAGCGGAGTGGATGAAGCCGTTGTCAGCGTTTCGGATTTGGCAATTGAAGTTCCTCAATCCGGAACAAAACATTCGCTGAACATTGCTGTTTGTGCAGGAATTGTTATTTGGGATTTTTTTAAAAAACAAATTGCCACAGATTCACAGATTAAGAATGCGCAGTAAGAATAATATAAATAATCTGTGAATCTGTGGCTTTACAAATCAAATTAAAATCACTTCAGTAGCTCCGAAACCATATTTTTCAAAAGGAGCATCAATGTAACGCACACCGGAATAAGCGCGAAGCTCACGTAAAATTTCGGTTCTCAGAACTCCATTGCCCACTCCGTGTATAAAAATAATTTTGTGATAATGATTTTTGATGGCATTATCCATTTCCCTGCGGAATTTTTTTAATTGTATCTGCATTAATTCTGCATTTGAAAGATGCTTGTAATCATCCACCAAATGCTGAATATGCAAATCAACTTCTGCATCATTCCGGATAATAGCTGAAGTATCCTGTTGAAAAGGAGTTTTTCGCGGAGGAATTTTTTCTTTCGCTGCTTCCCTGGTTTCGCCCGGTTCGCTTTTGCGTGAAGTCTCTTCATCTTTTGAGAATTTCTTTTTCAATTCTTCCATATCAACCTCCGTTTCTTTTCCAACAGCAACCAGCTTTATCGTTTTGGAATAAGATTCCATTCCTTTCAATTGGTCAAATTCTGCTTTAAGATCAGGCAGCAGCAGGGGCAATTCATTATTAACCGGGGCAATAATTTTGTATTCGTCTTCCTTAAATAAAATAAATTGTAAAATAAAATTTTGCCAGTCAATCATATCAGGACGTTTTTTATTGAGGAGCAAAAATTCTGATTGCGGCTCAACGCTTCCTGAAACAAGCCCGAAAAATTTATTTTTAATTTTTACAGAAAAAGAAAAATGCAGCAGGCAACCTGTTTTGTTGATGAGATAAAAATTTACACCGCCTGTGAGCACCTGCATATCCTCTGCAGGCATGGAAACAAAATGAATGGCATCGTTTTCAAGAATTGAAAATAAATCAGTGTTTAATTTCAGGATGGGTTCAATCAGCGGCTTGATGATTTCAATAGAAGATGGCACTTCTGAAGTTTCTGCTTTGCTGACAAGCACCAGTTCTTTTTCATTTGCATCAATTTCAAAACCGTCACCAGTTTCCACTTTACAAATTCCTTCATTAATAATGCGGGTAATTCTTCCCGAAAGATTTTCATTAAGAAAGCTTACTTTGTCTCCTACATTGAATTTCATAAATGCGAATTTAATTTTATTGCTTCAAGATGACATGCAAATAATAAAACAATGGAAGGATGACAGCAGCCGGCAAATGAATGTATCTGACAGGTAACGGGGAATATTACTCCGGCTTTTTTCCCAGTTTATTTCAAAACCACCGTTTTTTCCACCTGCTTTGATTGCTCCAGGCGGATATAATCTTTTACATATAATGCGCCTTTTGAAACCTCCACATTAAGCACGGCTTCGAGCGGAAAAGAAAAAGCCACCTGCCCGTTTAAATCGGTGGTTCCTTCCTGGTGAACATTTGCCTGCGCTCCCGTATTCTGGCTGATGACGCTGTCCTGCCTGAGAACTACTTTGGCTCCGCCAATATTCCTGGCAAGGCTGTCAGTTACCGTTATGAGCGCATCAGCAGGTCCTTTCTTACGGCAGGAATGCATGGAAGCTGTTATCCCAAAAAAGAAAAAAATTATAACCAGGGTTCTTAATGTTTGCTTTTTCATTGTGTTTTCACTTAAATTTTAATTAAACTTGCACCTCACAAAAATATATAATACGTAAATATGAAAAAAAAGATTTCAATATCTGTTGTGCTTATTGCAATGTTAACACTTAACCTTGCAGCACAGGATAAAAAAGAACCTGCCGGAGCAAAAGCGCCTGCATCTAAAGACCAAATCGTTTCCATTACTACAGATTATGGAACCATGAAAGTTAAATTGTACAATGAAACTCCTAAGCACCGTGACAATTTCCTGAAGATTGCCAAAGAAGGCTTTTATAACGGAACATTGTTTCACCGGGTGATAAAAGATTTTATGATCCAGGGTGGTGATCCTAAATCAAAAACTGCCGGACCTGATGAAATGCTGGGAGGCGGTGATATTGGTTATACGATTCCTGCTGAATTCAATCCTGCATTGATTCATAAGAAAGGTGCCTTGTGCGCAGCGCGAACTGAAAATCCAGAAAAGGCTTCCAGCGGCTGCCAGTTTTACATTGTGCAGGGAAAGAAATTTTCGGATGCCGAATTAAATCAATTTGATGCCGGAAGAGCAGTAAAATATACTGCTGAACAACGTAAAGAATACACAACAAATGGCGGTTTTCCTCCGCTTGATATGCTCTATACTGTTTATGGTGAAGTTATTTCAGGAATGGAAGTCATTGATAAAATTGCTGCTGTTCAAACCAAGCCGGGCGACCGTCCTGTGAAGGATGTGAAGATGACTGTTAAGGTGGTGCAGTAGTTAATTAGGTTAATTGTGTTAATTATGTTGACTAAGTTGATCGGTGGAATCTAATAAACATAATTAACACAATTAACATAGTTAACCTATTCAGGATGGAAGACCAGGAAATAAAAACCCTTATTTCAGAAGTTGAATCTTTTAAAGCTGAATCGAAAGAAGAGCTTGAAAATTTCCGTTTAAAATTTCTTAGTAAAAAAGGCATTCTCGGTGATCTTTTTTCGAAGATGAAAGACATTGAGCCGTCTTTGCGCAAAGATTACGGACGATGGGTGAATGAATTAAAAGTAAAAGCTGAAGAAAAGCTTAACACTTTTAAAGATTCCTTTTCGGGAGAGCAGAAGGCAAAAGAGGAAACTGATTTGACGCTTCCGGGTGAATCCATGCCATTGGGAAGTCTGCATCCGCTTACTATAATAAGGAATAAAATTGTTTCTATATTTAATCATATAGGATACACTGTGAGTGAAGGCCCTGAAATTGAAGATGACTGGCATAATTTCACAGCGCTTAACTTTCCTGAAAATCATCCTGCGCGCGATATGCAGGATACTTTTTTTATTGAAACCGATCCTGATATTGCATTGCGCACACATACTTCTTCGGTACAGGTTCGGGTGATGGAAAACTCAAAACCCCCGATAAGAACCATTTCTCCCGGAAGGGTGTATCGCAATGAAGCGATCTCTGCACGTGCGCATTGTTTTTTTCACCAGGTGGAAGGATTGTATATTGATGAAGGTGTTTCATTTGCCGATATGAAACAGACCTTGTTGTATTTTGCACAGGAAATGTTCGGTGAAAAGATGGACATCCGTTTGCGTCCCTCCTACTTTCCTTTTACCGAACCATCGGCTGAAATGGATGTTTCGTGCTTTATCTGCGGAGGGAAAGGCTGCAATGTTTGCAAATACTCGGGCTGGGTTGAAATTATGGGATGCGGAATGGTTGATCCCCAGGTTTTGGAAAATTGCAAAATTGACTCGCAGCGTTATTCCGGCTTTGCTTTTGGAATGGGTATCGAGCGCATTGCCATGCTTAAATTCGGGATAAAAGATTTACGGATTTTTTCGGAAAATGATGTGCGCTTTTTGAGGCAATTCAAAGGAATGAGTTAAAATTCTTTGATTGATAGTGATCTTTTAAATGTTGATTGCAAGTTTTTTCTTCGTTAAGTAAAACTTTTTAACTGGTATCAGTATCTTTCGCTTGATATGCCTGATTTTCCTTGTTACCTGGTAAAACCTCCAATTGTCTTTTGAATAGGGTTACATAAAACTACGTAAAACCCGCAATGTTTTTTTTCAAAAAGGTATATTAACTTACCGCGCTTTTTATTTTGGATAAAATGGTTTGTTGTGAGGAAATGAGGGGAATGGGAAATTAGAAATCATAAATTATAAAATAAAGTACATATAATAATGCCTGTGCTTGGAGTTCTTTTCACTGACCATGAACAAACTGGTTGTTGAAAGAACACCAGTCA
>DATEMK010000627.1:0-2168 GCA_035275625.1 Bacteroidia bacterium | reverse complement strand
TTTGCCGAAGAAATACTTTTAATTTACGGTTGTTTTTTTTCCTGCTTGCTCATCCATACGCTTTCCTATTGCCTGCCGGGTGTTCTTAATAATTTAGGAATGGGTCGTTACATGGCAACACTTATTCCCGTTGCTTCTTTAATTGCATTAAGGGGGTTAAATCTAATTGTGCTTCCGTTGAAAAAATTTTATTTTTTGCAAATAACGGTTGCGATTTCATTCACTGCATTTATCCTGATAAGTCCATTCAAACAATCTTATTATCCGTTCGGGCTTGATGGTGAATCACAACTAACAAAAAAGGCTGTTGAATGGATGAAAAGAAATAATTTGACTTATACTAAAATCTGCTTTTTCCCTGCCGGATTTTCGCTTTTTTATGAATTAGACCCTTTTAATGATAAAAAAGTGGTTTATAATATTAAAATTGACCAGCCACTTCCATCTTATGATTTTCCTAAGGGAAGTGTCTTAGTTTGGGATTCACATTATGGAGCAAATGAAGGGCAAATTCCAATTGAAAAATTAGAAAATAATCATGATTTGCAGTTACTTCAAAAGTTTGAGCCTGAACATAAATTTACAGTACTCGGAAACCATCCATTTGAAATACGAATTTATAAAGTAAAATAAATGCAATTTTGTCGTAAAATTTATTTTGACACTCATCGCTTGTTTTCTCTATGATTAACACCAAAAAAGTAGTCATCGTCCTCCCTGCCTACAACGCAGCCTTAACCCTTGAACAAACTTACAGGGAAATTCCCTTCGATATTGTTGACGAAGTAGTATTGGTAGATGATGCAAGCAAAGATAATACGGTAGAAGTGGGAAAAAAACTTGGAATTAAACACATTATCAGGCATGAAAAAAATAAAGGATATGGAGGCAATCAAAAATCATGTTACGACAAAGCACTTTCATTAGGGGCCGATATAGTTATCATGCTGCATCCCGATTATCAATACACTCCCAAGTTAATTACTGCAATGAGCAGCATCATTGCGAATGATTTATATCAGGTTGTGTTGGGGTCACGCATTTTAGGGAAGGGTGCGTTAAAAGGAGGCATGCCTATGTACAAGTATCTTTTTAACCGCTTTCTAACATTATCGCAGAATATCCTGATGAATCAAAAACTTTCTGAATATCACACTGGTTACCGTGCATTTTCAAAAGAAGTGTTGAATAAAATAAAGTATAAAATAAATTCTGATGATTTTGTTTTTGATAATCAAATGCTGGCGCAGATTTTTTATGCAGGTTATGAAATTGCAGAAGTAACCTGCCCGACAAAATATTTTAAAGAAGCGTCTTCAATTAATTTTAAAAGAAGCGTTTGGTATGGCGTAGGTGTTTTAGGAACCAGCTTAAAATATTTTTTACAAAAAAAAGGGATATTAAAATGCAGGCTTTTTGAATAAAGCGAAAAGTAAACCTCCTCCTTTTACTTAACAGGAACCAGCTCAAATATTTGACAGGAATTTTTATAATTAGCGCTTATAAAAAGTTTTTGACTCAGTGAGTCAACAGACAAAAAGTTATTATTATTCGTTTTTAAAGTAATATGATTTGAATCAATTTTTAGCATTTCAAAAAGTAAACCATCTTCAATTGTTTCAGATTTTGAAATTAAATAAAAGCCGCTGCTATCGTATGTTGAAGTAATAAATTTTCTATTGGCGCAAAGAATCTTTAACTTTTTAGTGTCTTCAAAAATAAACCCAAATTCTTCCCAGTTACTGTTAAAATCCCTATTACATAAAAGACTATCGTTTAAACCTAAATCGCAACTTACATATTTCTGATTAAAGCCTTTTAGCGAATATTTAACCATTTTGGTGTACTGATAACCTAAAATATTTTTCTCTGTTCGAAAATTGTCTGAATTAGCTGCATTCTTTGATTTACTAAAAATGTATTGTACGTAGGTGTTTACTCCTTTTTCACCCAAACTTGCAAAAGGAGTATTTATGTTCAATAGTTTTAACTCATTATTTTGCATTAATGTTTCCAACAAAATCCCTTGCTGTTTTTTGCCATATTCAGAATCCCAAACAATAATAGCATCAGTATCAATATTATTGTATAGTATATTTCTACTTGAAAAATATTCTCTGTATGTAGAGTTATCAAAAGGATTTTTATTAAGAAAAAACCAAAGAATT
>DATEMK010000626.1:0-6510 GCA_035275625.1 Bacteroidia bacterium | reverse complement strand
TGGGAGAGAAAACAAGATTCAGAAAATATTTACTCTTCGGATTATATTTTAGAAATAGAAAAAGCAAAAAATGAAATTAAAAACCCTATCGGGGCTTGTCTCTATGCAAATGAAACTCCTATGCTTGCACCTTATCGCATCCAGGCAGGACTGTATTTAAAATTTATTCCCGGGTTTGAAAATCTTATTAATATTAGTGTGCTGGATAAAGAATTTATTAATCCCAATGAAAGGCATCATCTTAAGAGTTCATTTTTTTACCGTTATGTGATGAAGCAAAAAGAGAACGAAAAGTTTAAAAGCATTGAACAAAGCCAATTTGATTTTATCAATGAGTTTAAAATAGACTTTGTTGTCGCACAAAAAAACGCTGTTGTCAGCCATGCTATATTACATAGACAAAAAAAGATAATTACAGATTCCATCTCAAAAGAAATGTTTATTTTATTGAATTGATAAAATTATTTTGCCCCCGTCCTGCATTTTTTCTATTTTTGTAAAGACACCAATTATTTCCGCCTTATGTCAAACACTGAGCCACAGAAAGAACAATCGGAAAAACAGGATTTATCTTATGATGATTTCAGAACTATTATTCTGAATGATTATCGTATTGCCAACGAAAGCCGCCAGGCAAGCCTGCTCGGACGCAAAGAGGTGCTGACCGGCAAAGCCAAGTTCGGCATTTTTGGTGACGGAAAAGAAACAGCACAGCTTGCAATGGCGAAAGTTTTCCGCAACGGTGATTTTCGTTCAGGATATTACCGCGATCAGACTTTCATGATGGTGTCTGGATTATTGAGTGTCCAGGAATTTTTTGCACAGTTATATGCGCATCCGGATGAAAAAGCTGATCCGTCTTCAGCGGGAAGATTAATGAACGGGCATTATGCCACACGATTGCTTGATGAAAAAGGTGAATGGAAAAATTTAATGCAGCAAAAGAACTCCGGTTCAGATATTTCTCCTCTTGCCGGACAATTTCCAAGATTGGTCGGGCTGGCTTATGCTTCCAAATTGTATCGCAGCAATCCTGAGTTGCATACTGAATATTTTGAAAATTTTTCAATCAAAGGAAATGAAGTTGCTTTCGGAACCATTGGTGATGCAAGCACAAGTGAAGGGTTCTTTTTTGAAGCCATAAATGCGGCCGGGGTGTTACAAATCCCCATGGCTGTTTCTGTCTGGGATGACGGTTTCGGAATTTCTGTACCGCAAAAATATCATACCACAAAGCAAAGTATTTCTGAAGCGCTGAAAGGTTTTGAAAGAACGGATGAGAAGGATGGTTACATAATTCTTACTGCCAAAGGTTGGGATTATCCCGGCTTGTGCGACATGTATGAAAAAGGAATTGCCATTTGCCGCAAGCATCATATTCCGGTTTTGTTTCATATCCGCGAAATGACACAGCCACAGGGGCACTCCACTTCGGGTTCGCACGAGCGTTATAAAACAGGTGAAAGATTAAAATGGGAAGACGATTATGATTGCATCCGCAAAATGCGCGAATGGATTTTGCAATCAGCTATTGCAACTGCTGAAGAATTAGATGCAATTGAAACAGCGTCTAAAAAATCAGTGAATGAATCAAAGAAAAAGGCGTGGGAAGCATTTCAAAATTCTATCAAAACTGAACTGGCTGAAGTAAAAAATATTTTAAATGCTGTTGCTGCAGAAAGCAGCAATAAAGTTTTCATAGATAAAATAATTTCAGGTTTAAATGAAATTAGTGAACCAATCAGAAAAGATATTTCGGAAGCTGCGAAAAAGACGTTGCGCATTATTCGCAATGAAAATTTTACTTCAAAACAGAATTTAAACGCCTGGTTGAAAAACTGGAATGACAAAAATGCGGAACGGTACGATTCTTATTTGTACAGCCAATCTGAAAAATCTGCCTTTAAAATAAAAGGAGTGAAGCCGGTTTTCAATGAGCAATCACAAATAGTTGACGGACGAGAAGTATTGCTGGCAAACTGGGATGTGCAGTTAAAAGAAAATCCTGCCATTCATATTTTCGGAGAAGATGTAGGCTTTATAGGAGGCGTGAATCAGACTTATGCAGGATTGCAGGAAAAATACGGGGAAAACAGAATTGTTGACACAGGAATTCGTGAGGCAACAATTATCGGTCAGGGAATAGGTCTTGCCATGAGAGGACTTCGTCCGGTTGCAGAAATTCAGTATCTCGATTATTTGGTATATGCTCTGACTACACTTACTGATGATCTTGCGTGTTTGCAATACAGAACTAAGGGCGGACAAAAAGCCCCTCTGATTATCAGCACACGCGGGCACAGGTTAGAAGGCGTATGGCATTCGGGTTCACCCATGTCAATGATGCTTGGATCACTGAGAGGAATTTTAATTTTAACTCCACGCAACATGACCCAAGCCGCAGGGTTTTATAATATGATGTTGGAGAGTGATGATGCAGCTATAATAATTGAACCGCTGAATGGTTACCGCACGAAAGAAAAATTACCGGAGAATATAGGAAAGTTCAGACTACCGATAGGCATACCCGAAATTTTATGTGAGGGAAATGATGTTACAATTGTCACTTACGGTTCGTGCGTTCGCATTGCACAGGATGCTATTCAGCAATTGCAGCAAATGGAGATCAGTTGTGAATTAATTGATGTGCAAAGTTTAATTCCGTTCGATATTCATCATTCTATTATTGAATCATTGAAGAAAACAAATAAGATCCTTTTTCTTGATGAAGATGTCCCTGGTGGTGCAAGCGCTTACATGATGCAAAAAGTTTTAGAAGAACAAAACGGTTTCCGGTATCTTGACATTGAACCGAAAACTTTAGCTGCCAAAGATCACCGCCCGGCTTACGGAACTGACGGAGATTATTTTTCAAAACCGGGTATTGAAGATGTTTTTGATGCCGTGTATGATTTGATGCATCAATATGATCCGGAAAAATATCCTTCATTTTATTAAATGAATGGAAAATAAAACCACTGAACAGGACTCATCTTACAACGACCTCGAAAAAATGAGTGTCCGTGATTTGCTTTTGAATATTAACAAAGAAGATAAAACTGTTCCATACACTATTGAAAAAGTTATTCCGCAAATAGAAAAATTAGTTGCTGAGATTGCCGGGAAAATGAAAACAGGCGGAAGATTATTTTACATCGGTGCGGGTACAAGCGGCAGGTTGGGAATTGTGGATGCAAGTGAGTGTCCGCCCACTTATGGAATTGAACAGGGAAGAGTGGTTGGCTTGATTGCCGGAGGCGATAAAGCTATACGTAAAGCTGTCGAGTTTGCAGAAGATGATCCGCAGGGTGGATGGAATGATTTGCAGGCCCATAATATTTCAGAAAATGATTTTGTGATTGGTATTGCAGCATCGGGAACAACACCTTATGTTATTGGTGCGTTGGAAAATTGCAGGGCTAATAAAATTAAAACGGCATGCATTGCCTGCAACAGTGATACCCCGCTTTCAAAACATGCAGACCATGTCATTGAAGCCATCGTTGGACCTGAATTCGTAACCGGCAGCACACGCATGAAAGCAGGCACAGCACAAAAACTGATTCTCAATATGATTTCTACGGCAGTAATGATTCAACTGGGAAGAGTAAAAGGAAATAAGATGGTGGATATGCAGCTTACCAATAACAAGTTAATCAGCCGGGGAACACGCATGGTGATGAGCGCTTTAAATATTTCTTCTGAAAAAGCAGATGAATTGCTGAAAAAATATGGAAGTGTAAGGAAGGTGATTGAGGAACAAAAAAAAGTTTGAGCATTAATTTTAAACGTTAAACCTGCAACTTTTTTTTCACAAAAAAAAAACGGCTGCAAAATATTTACAGCCGCTTCTTTTTTAAGAAATAATTTTCAAATTGCTATTGAAGGCTTATTTTAAGCAATTGATTCAAATACATATTTTCAATACGGATAAAATAAATTCCTTTGTTAAAGCTGCTCAGATCAAAAGTTTTCAAATTTTCTCCAATAATTGATTTCTGTTTTTCACTTTTCAGGATTCTTCCTGTTGCATCCTGGATACTTAGCGTATAAGGCATTTCATTATCTGAAGAAAACTTCACTGTTATATTCCCTGTTGAAGGATTAGGAAATGCTTCAGCGTTCAATTCTCCCGGATTGTTTTCACCGGCTTGACGGCAGGTAACATTTACAGCAAGAGTTTGCGGGCCTGAATCAGCACAATTGTTGTGGGCTTTTACAGTTATATTTCCGCTGTTTGCTCCCCACTGAACAGTAATGCTGGTGCCTGTCTGTGATCCCTGTATGGAAGCTCCCGAAGGAATTGTCCAGATATAATAAAGCGCAGACGGAACTGCCGCAATAGAATATGTAGTCACTGATCCGTTGCAAACCGAAACCGGACCACTTATACTGGCCGGTACGGACGGTATTTTTCTTTTAATTACAGTGCTGCTTACAGGGCCTGCACCGCAACTGTTGGAAGCTGTAACCGAGAGAGTGCCCATAATAGTGAAGTTACTGTTATAGGTAACATGAATAACGTTAGTGCCTTGTCCGCTGGTAATAGAGGCTCCTGTCGGAACTGTCCAATTGTAGGTAAGACCCGGAACGGAAACCACAGAATAAATTCTCGAATCACCCGGACATACTTTGTCCCTGCCTCCTGATCTGTCAATAGTTCCGGGTGATGCCGGAACAGTATTGACAGTAACTGCTAATGTTCTCACTGCACTGCTTCCGCAACTGTTGTTTGCCTTAACTGTAATGTTTCCTCCAGCGCTTCCTGCTGTGGCAGTTATTGAATTATTAGAAGACGACCCTGTCCAGCCAGAGGGCAATGTCCATGTGTAACTCGTTGCTCCAGCGACTGCACTCACTGAATACGTATTTGAAGCGCTCTGGCAAACCGATGCGTTTCCTGAAATAGTTCCCGGTTGTCCAGGTATTGCAGTAACAGTGACTGCAAGTGTGCGAACAGTGCTGCTTCCGCAGGAATTATTTGCTTTAACAGTAATGTTGCCGCCTGTGCTTCCGGCCGTTGCAACAATAGAAGTTGAGGTAGAAGATCCCGTCCATCCTGATGGCAATGTCCATGTATAGCTTGTAGCTCCTGAAACTGAGGATATAGAATAAGTTTGAACGGCACTTTGACAAATGGTTGTACCACCTGAAATGGTTCCGGGTTGTGCAGGTACAGGAGTGACAGTAACCGAAAGTGTGCGCACAGCGCTGCTTCCGCAGGCATTATTTGCTTTAACAGTAACACTGCCGCCAGCGCTGCTTGCTGTGGCAACTATAGAAGTTGAAGTTGATGAGCCTGTCCAGCCTGACGGTAAAGTCCATGTATAACTGGTAGCCCCTGAAACAGCAGTAATAGAATAAGTTTGAACCGCGCTCTGGCAAAGGGCCGTTCCGCCTGAAATGGTTCCGGGTTGCGATGGAGGGTTGCATCCTGAACATGCCGACAGACAGGAAGATGTTTCCTGGTTATTGAGCATCAGCGCTTGCGGCTGCGGTCCAAATCCTAAATTAAAATTAATGCCCACGCTGGTAAGGTGGCAGTAGCTCATAATTGTACCGCCCCCGGGAGGCAATGCAGGAACTGTCCATGCACAACTGCCGCTGGGATAACCGGCATCATCACCACACGCATCAATTTTAGTATTATTTCCGTTCCATACGCAGCTGTGCGTGTGACTGGAACCGAATAGATGTCCTTCCTCATGCGCTACCACTTCAACTGTCCATGAATACGTTGGTACGTTATTGAAGCTGGAGCTGATGCCGCAATATCCCATTTTGTGTGAAGTGCTGGCGCAAAACCCGTCAACCCATGCCACACCGCCTCCTCCTGCATAGCCAAGCAGGTTTGCAAGGTCGCCATTGAAGGATGTCCGGTAGCTTCCGAATTGACTCAGGTAATTGCTTGTAGAAGGTCCTGTATAAGGGTCAACGGTTGACCATATAAATACAGTGAGCAGGGTAATATTCATTCCATCATTATCATACAGGGTGGAAACCTGGTTAAATATTCCCTGGATATAGGAATTTACATTTGAAACGCTGCTTCCTTTACCGAGATAAATATCATAGTCGGTTTCCCAATACCAGTTCACGCAATTGACAGAAAGCGTACCGGGAGGAGAATTTTTTTGTACATAGCCCTGTGGAACATCATTGGTGGCACAGTCAAAGTTATTACGCGGAATTAAATCTTTGTCATTATAAATCATGTATAAGTTTTCGCTGTTGTTCTCAATTTTTCCGAGAACATAATTTCCGTTTGCGTTGCTTATCATACCCATTACTTCATTGGATGAGAAACTAACTGCGACTATTGACTGATCATCATTTTCAATAACGCCCCTGTAATGGACAATGGAGTTATCGGTTGCGCGGGCAAGACCGTCACTGGTGATTAAATTTAATCCGTTGGGTGAAATGTTTACTTTATAAAGCAACAGCGTGAATTGATTTACTCCATTGTTAACCGGAACAATTAATTTAATGTTTTCGGGTTTTGAGCTG
>DATEMK010000625.1:0-4871 GCA_035275625.1 Bacteroidia bacterium | reverse complement strand
TTATAAAAAAATATTTTTCGCTTTTTGAACGTGGCTTTTATTTTTTTTGATCATTTCTTTCAAACTCGTTTTTACAAGCTCACCTGCAGACCGGCATTTTAAAAAAGCATTGTTTTTATAATGTTCAGCAAGACTGTGTTTGAGTTGCACCGTTTTTTCCTCATCAGAAATTTTATCATTTGACATACTGTCTAACAAATCTTTGGTCATGTAGCGTGTTGCTTTAATTCGTTTCGCAATCAGCGTTTGTTCTTCAAACTGGTATTGAAAAAATGTTTCAGGTGTCATGAGCTTTATGCAGAGATCAACGATTGCCTTATTTTCTTTGAAAAATTGCGGAAGGTACAACGACTTTTTTCCTTCATAACATTGCTGGTCAAAATCAATGGCGCGGATGCGGTAATGCACTTCTTCAAAATCCGGGGTAATGTCCACCACATAATTATAAGCGCGCATATCACCCAGCAGGCGGATAAAACACCTTTCATTAAATTTTACAAACTCTTTTGCAAGGCGTATTTCATTAAAATCTTTATCATGAAAATTATTTTTTATAAACTGGTCGCCAGGTATCCCGGCAATGTGCTCTTCAATAAGCGTGTCGTCATAAACATAATAACTGATGCGGTTGGGTGAAAGAATATGCTCCAGTTCCAGCCCGTAAATTCGTGAAGCATCAGCGTGCTTAATATAGAAATAATCGAAATTATCATTGAAATTATTTACAATTCGTACACGAAATGGATTTGAATTCCCGAATGTGCAATAATCCACACGTTCCACAGACAAATGTTCCATCACTGAAATATCACCGCCTGTTTTTAGCAGGGCATAAATTCCCGTGAGGGCTTTATTCAAATGCTGCATGTCCGTTTGTGAATAAAAAACACTTTCCCATAGCGTATCATTTCCTTTCCGGTCATACAGCGGAATGGAGTTTTCATAACGCAATAAATCCTTGTAATGAATGGTGATTTTGGATTCCCGTCCGTAATGGCGAAGAAATTTCCGCAATTGCTGATTCACGGGAAAGATGGGTTTCTTTTTGGAAATGGTGTTTGACACGAAACAAAGATAATGGCCTTTATCAAATTTATTTTACCTTTATCGGATAAAACCCTGCTGTCACAATGAAAAAAATATTTTTATTCGTTTCCTCATTATTTTTTTATTCTTCTGTTTTTTCTCAAACTTTAGTATTCCATGAAAATATGGAAAATATTGACAGTTTAATTTCTTCCGGTTCACCCGGATGGTTTGTTAATACACATTTACAGACAAGCGGTTCACAATCAGATTCATCTTCTGTTGTTCCGGGCGGCATTTCCATTCTTGAAACATTGCCAATTGATTTTACAGGCTATACTTTTATAGTTTTTAATTTTCATCACATCTGTAAAACAAGTTTTTTTGACCAGGCAATTGTGGAGGTGTTTGACGGAACAGCCTGGATACAGCTTACCGCCCAAAATATGATGCCCGCACAGGCTGACAGCGCAAGTTTTGACGGACAGCAAAACAATTTCAGCGAAGCAATTTATATTGATTGGTTAGCCGGGCAAATTGTTTCGCCTGACAACAGCTGGTGGAAAACAGAGGCGTTCGATATTTCAGCTATCGCTGCAAATGTCCCGAACGCAAAAATCCGCTGGAAGCTTGCAGATCAGAATCTTCCAGGTGGAGATAGCCGGGC
Organism: Bacteroidia bacterium; assembly: GCA_035275625.1. Classification (GTDB taxonomy): domain Bacteria; phylum Bacteroidota; class Bacteroidia; order AKYH767-A; family OLB10; genus DATEMK01. The sequence continues at coordinate 3,178 of DATEMK010000625.1, read as the reverse complement.
AGGTTGGTTCATTGATGACATTTCCGTCAATGCAGCTCCCTGTGAATTATTTCCTCCGTCTTTGGTGCAATTAGCTCCTGTTATTCAGAATTCTGCTTTAAGCTTAGGCCCCTATACGTTGAATATTAATTTAACGGATGCTTCAGGAATTGATACACCTTCTGTCGCTCTTATTTATACAATAAACAGCGGTGTTCCGGATACAGTATCAATGACAAACACAACAGGAAATATTTTTTCAGGTATCATTCCTGCCGTTGCAGACAGTGATACAGTCTGCTATTACTTCTATGCGCGGGATAATTCACCCTGTCACAACCCGGTGCAATATCCTGCCGCAGGATGCATTTCATTTATAGCGCGTACTGGTTTGGTAATTTCGTTTTGTGATGATTTTGATTTGAATAATTTCTGGACTTCCACTACTGTTTCCGGTTCAAGCTGGCAATATGGAACTCCAACCGGTTCACCGGCATCACCTCATTCTCCTCCCAATTTATGGGAAGTAGCTTTGGGCGCACAGTACCTGGGCAATACGATTTGTTATTTGACCTCACCCGACATTTCTTTTTTAAATGTGATTAATGCAAAAGCAGACTTATGGTTTTTCAGTGATTGTGAAAGTGCCTGGGATGGAACAAGATTGGAGTATTCCACTAATTCAGGAGTCACATGGAATGTTTTAGGAAATGTCGGAACAGGAATAAACTGGTATAACCAGGCATCAGTTATATCCAGCAATTTACCAGGATGGAGTGGAAATTTCGGTTGGACAAATGCAACTCATACGCTGGCAGCTTTAAATAATGAACCTGTTGTACGTTTCAGGTTTGTATTTACTGCTGATGCTATCATTGAATTGAACGGTTTTGCTGTTGATGATTTTTGCCTTTTTTCAACAACTGCTGTTTCCGAGAATGATTTATCACAGGAAAATTTATCTCTTGATCCAAATATTCCGAATCCGTTTAACCATAAAACAACTATTTCTTATTCAATACCTGAAACAGGGTTGGTGGAAATTTTTGTTTCTGATTTAACCGGAAAAAAAATTGCATCACCCGTAAAAGAAATTCAGAAAAAAGGAATTCATAAAATAGAAATTGAATCTTCACATCTTTCTCCGGGAATTTACTTTTATTCAATTAAGTTCAAGGGTAGAATACTTACAAAAAAAATGATATTGGTTGAATAAAGAAAAACCGTGCAGCCCCTCTGCTATCCCAAACTGAACATAAGCAGCACGTCTCTTTTTTGAATACTTTTGCACCCCGAAAACAAACGGGCAGCCATTACATCAAAAAATGTCTTTCGAAGAGGAAATAAAAAAACGCAGAACATTTGCCATCATCAGCCACCCTGATGCCGGGAAAACCACGCTTACCGAAAAATTTCTTTTGTTCGGAGGAGCCATACAGGTTGCCGGTGCGGTAAAGTCTAATAAAATAAAAAAAACGGCTACATCCGATTTTATGGAAATAGAAAAACAGCGCGGAATTTCTGTGGCAACTTCGGTGATGAGCTTTGAATACAAAAATCTTATTATCAATTTGCTTGATACTCCCGGTCACAAAGATTTTGCTGAAGATACTTACCGGACACTAACGGCTGTGGATAGTGTTATTCTTGTGATTGATTGCGTGAAAGGTGTTGAACCCCAGACAGAAAAGCTGATGGAAGTTTGCCGGATGCGAAACACTCCTGTAATTGTTTTCATCAACAAAATGGACCGGGAAGGAAGAAATCCTTTTGACCTGCTGGATGAAATTGAACAAAAGCTGAATATAAAAGTTCGTCCGTTGAGCTGGCCCATCGGAATGGGATTTACTTTTAAAGGAGTTTATAATTTGTACAATCACAGCTTGTATTTATTTCATCCGAATAAAAAAGCATCAGAAGATGATGAAGTACCGATAGAAAATGTAAATGATCCGCTGCTCGATGATCATCTCGGAAAAGCGGTGGAGCAATTACGGGAGGATGTTAATTTAATAGAAGGCGTTTATGACAAATTTAATAATGAACAATATTCAGCAGGGCATATAGCCCCTGTATTTTTCGGCAGCGCCATAAATAATTTTGGTGTGAAAGAATTGCTTGATACGTTTATTGAAATTGCTCCTCCTCCGCAACCCCGGTTTACTGATATGCGGGAAGTTTATCCCGATGAAAAAGCGTTCAGCGGATTTGTTTTTAAGATTCATGCCAACATTGATCCGAATCATCGCAACAGGATTGCTTTTTTAAGAACATGTTCAGGAAAATTTGAACGGGGAAAATTTTATCATCATACGCGGCTTGACAAAGATTTGCGGTTTAATTCACCGGCAACATTTCTTGCACAGGCAAAAAGCATTATTGATGAAGCATTTCCCGGAGATGTGATTGGCTTATACGATACCGGAACTTTTAAAATCGGAGATACTTTAACCGAAGGAGAAAATATGACGTTCAAAGGAATTCCGAGGTTCTCTCCTGAAATTTTTAAAGAAGTGGTGAATACCGATCCCATGAAGACAAAGCAATTGGATAAAGGAACAGAGCAATTAACGGATGAAGGAGTGGCGCAATTATTCACACAGTCCGGTGGAAATAAAAAAATAATCGGCACTGTCGGTGAACTGCAGTTTGATGTAATTCAATACCGCCTCTTACAGGAGTATGGCGCTTCCTGCACGTTTGTTCCGTTGAAAATTTATAAAGCCTGCTGGATCACTTCCAAAGACAAAAAGAAAATGGAAGATTTCATCCGTTTTAAAATGCACCAGGTAGTGGAAGATAAAGACCAGAATCTTGTCTATCTTGCCGACTCAAGCTGGATGCTGGAGCAGATGATTAAGAATAACCCGGAGATAGAGTTTCATTTTACGAGCGAAACTGTGAATAACGGATTAGTAAATAGTTAAATAGTTAATTGTGTTAATTATGTTAATTCGTTTTAGGATTTTTCTTAATTAACATAATTAACACAATTAACACAATTAACAAATCAAAAACCACGATTACATATCGAACATCACAATCATAGGGGCAGGTCCTGCCGGAGCTACTGCATCTCTTTTTTTAGCAAAAGAAAAAATTCCTCATATCATTATTGACAAAGCGGTTTTTCCGAGAGATAAAATTTGCGGTGATGCATTGAGCGGAAAAGTAATCCCGATTTTAAAAAAAATAAATC
>DATEMK010000624.1:0-3906 GCA_035275625.1 Bacteroidia bacterium | reverse complement strand
CTGATCAAAAACGATGACATTGAAATTTGTCAGCGGTTCTGTCAGAATTTTCCGTGTATTGCCATTGGCGTCTTCCGCAATAGCATACATGTTGTCTGTGACAGCATTAAAAAAACCAATACCCATTCCCCCATCCGTTCTTCCTGAAATTTTAGTCGCATTCAGCAATTTTACCTGTGAGGGATTGTCTTTAATTTTTTCGCCATCCAGTAATTGCGATTCAACATCGTAAAACCCGGATGGCACTTTTCCGATTCTCCTGGTATAAAACAATCCGCTTTTATCAAACAGCTCTGTAGCTTCTTTAAAAAAGGAGCGGTTTTCATTATAAGTGATTTCCTCATATCCTAATGTTTTTATTTTATTATCGGACTGCACTTGTCCGAAATCAGGTAGCAGCGTCATATCAAGCGTAAAGCGTTCATCAATTCCATATTTGATATCAGCGCCTACATTGTAAGAAAAAGAATTTGTGTAAGAAAAGGAAGTATCGGAATCATACAACGGAGAACGATCCATGTAACCTGAAATAAAAGGGGTGAGTGATAAACGCAAAGGAGGCTTTACTTTTTCAATTCCATTGAGTGTTCCCCAATACAATTGTGAATTATAAGCGCCCGAAGGAGTAAGGCACCACTGGTCAAACTCCCGGTTACGCCTGATATTCCTGGTAATTTGCAGTCCCCAGGTTTGAACTTCTTTTTTTGGGAAACGAATGGCGGAATAAGGAATTTTCATTTCAACCGCCCATCCTTTGTCATTTATTTTTGCAGCGCTCTCCCATACGGCATCAAAAGTCAGATCAGAGAATTTCGAATCCGCCTGTACTCCGGACGCATAAATACCGAAATCATACGCATCCTGGCGTGCATTATAAGGATCAATCACAAAACGAAAATAATCCGCATTCAGGTCAATGGCAGAATTCTGGTTCCCGTTAGGATCTTGTGCATCACGTAATCCTAATTCGTGCAGGATGCTGTCAGGCGCAGTATCATACATCATGGCGCTTACATAAATAGCTGTGTTATCGTATATAATTTTGAATTCGGTTTTTTGCGTGGGTGCAGAATTTTCAATTGGACGCGACATAACAAAATCAGAAAGCGCAGTACTATTTTTCCATATATCATCGTCCAGTATTCCATCAATTTTCGGTGCAGCGCTTACCCGGGTTGCTAAATACTTTTTAGTGGTATCAGGTGGCGGAAGCTGCTGGCTTTTTGCGCTGGCAAATAAAAAAGAAATGATTATCAACAATAATATTTTCCTCATAGGATTAATTTAACGAGGTAAATTTAAGAGAGCAGGCGCTTTTAAAAATGCTAATGAACCGTTAATAACATCATTATGTAGCTATGTGATCACATATTCTATCGCTGTTAAATAATTTACAAAGCTTTTATTTTCTGAAGATTATTTTCCGGGTGTAATCAGAATTTTCAGAGGAAATTTTCAGCATGTAAAACCCGCTGGCTAAAAAAGTTTTGAATGAATATTGTGTTGTTGCTTCTTTTATGAAATCGTAATAAATATTTTTTCCGACAGGATCAAATACTGTAACAGAAAAATTACGGAGCGCTTTATTAAAGTAAAGGATACTTCCCCCGGTTAAAACATTCGGATAGGCATGGAAGTTATTTTGGCTGTTTGCCATTTCATTCACTGCAACAGGAATTGAAATTGTATCATAAATAAGATAGTACTGGTTGTCTAATCCGTAATTCGTTCCTGCAATAAGAAAACCGCCATATACGGAATGTGAAATCTCAAATCCAAAATCAAGCTGATCAAAACCATAATACCGTTTTGAAATTTCATTTCCTCCTGAATCAATGTGAAGCAGAACGACATCCGTGCTTGAATCATTCATATTATACCCATAACCTGTAACCAGGTAATGATCCGGAACCGGTTCAATAATGGAAAACCCTGCGTCACCAAGATCTGTTGCCGGAATTGTTTTGGCCCATTGCACACTTCCTGCCTGGCTGATTTTAGAAACAAGCACATCAAAATAACTGCTCGTAGGAGTTGCAGATTCGCCAACCAGAATATAATCGCCATCATGGTTTACCATAATATTCCGGCAGCCGCTGTTGAAAGAGTTTACAATATCTGCATCCCAAATCGTATTCCCCGCACTGTCAATTTTCAATACATAAGCATTGTAGTCGGAAGAAGCAGGAACTAATTTATCACCTGACAAGATAAAATTTCCATCAGGGGTCCGTTTAATCGCCATCGAAACATCATTCAATAAACTACCATAATTTGCAGCCCAGTTTAAATTTCCATTTGTATCAAGACGTGCAATGTAAATGTCATTCCCGGAGCCGGTACTTGCTGTCGCAAAACCGCTGCACATAAATCCATAAACGGAATCCGCCTCGATGCAGGCGAAAGATTCATTCGCGGAGAGTCCCCCGTATTTTTTTTGCCAGATCAAATTTCCGGCAGTGTCAATTTTTAAAACCAATGCATCTACATTACCATTTTGATACATGGTTTGTCCGGCAATGTAAAATGAGTTGTTGTGGTAAATCATATTACCGGATGAAAGACTCTGTGCGGAATCATTGTAGTATTGCTGCCAGAGAATATTGCCGTTCATATCCAGCTTTGATAAAGTTATTTCGGAGAGCAATTGCACATTGTATTTATATCCGCAAAAGAAAATGGAACCGCTGTTTAACTGAATTACCGAAATTCCAAATTCATTGTAAAGAGAATCACCAAATGATTTTTGAAATGGCGTTGGCTGAGCATTTGATTTTACATTAAATATAAAATAGGAAATACACAGCAAAATAATTTTACGACTCATTTTTTTTCATCCTTTAAGGCAAGCAGGTAAATGCTTGCTAAATGACTGAATAAAACTATTGGCACTATAAACGAAGGCAGCCATATAAACGGGAAAAAGGCTATTGCCACATTTGGCTGGTCGAATGCAAATTTTTGAAACACAAAGGGGGCAGACAGAATAGCATTCATCACAATATTCAAAAGCAGGGCAAGACAAATAAAATTCCATACCAAAGCCACATTTTTATTCCAAATATTTTTAGTGAAACAAAAATATGCTATCAGCGGAGCCGTTAGCCCGGAAATAATATCGAAGTTCCTTCCTTCAAAGGTCATGAGCTTCGGAATTTGTTTATCAAAAAACAATCCCAATAAAATAAGTTCAACAGGAATTCGGACTATATGAATCCATGTTAATGTTTTTAAAGAAAAAATTTTCAGCCATGCTTTTTTCTTAAAAATCATGATGAGCAATACAATAGATACAGGCGGAAGCACTGCCAATGCCAGGCGGGGCGGTACCCCGGTAAAGTTGAGATAATATCCTTTTGCAGAAAGAATCCATTGCAGAAATAGCCATCCTCCAATCAGTATTACCAAAATAATTTTATTGTACCATGAAAGAGTGCCGGGTAAAAATGATTTTAAAAAAAAGAAAAAAGTAAGCGCTGCCACCCACATAAAGCAAATGGAAAGGTCGGGTTGGTAGAGTGTGTCGAACAATTTGGTTTTAAGGTTTGGAGTAATTTAAATTTAAAGGTACTCTAAAACGCTAAGCAAATGTAACACTTGAAGTTCACAGTAAAAAACAGCATTTTATCAATACAAGAACTAAAATTTCGATATTTTATAAACCATCACCTTGTTTTCAGATCGAAGCCTGAGAAAATAAATTCCATTGTCACAAAGCGGCAAATCAAATTCTTTTTTAAAAGAATTCTTATTGACTGAAAAATTTTCGGATAAAATCATTCGACCTGAATAATCTGTTATTTCACAAACAAAATTTTTTCCTGCTTCTTCTTCAAGAAACAAATTAAAAGTTCCCGGCGAAGGGTTTGGATAAATTAAATTTTCTTTTTTTATAAAATCGGGAAT
>DATEMK010000623.1:0-2593 GCA_035275625.1 Bacteroidia bacterium | reverse complement strand
AGCAAAGGGGCCTGTCGCATAATAAGAAGGAGCTGTTTAATGAACTGGAGTATAACAGTGCGTTTTCGATGTTGATGGAAGATTACAATCTAGGACAAAAGGCCTGAAAATAATAACGTAGATAAAGCGCTTCAACATTAAAAAACTTTGAAAATAAAGGCGCAGGAGCAAAAAACTCTCCACCAATTTCACATAAATAATTTTCTGGTACTTGAACTTCCTTTTCTAAAATAATCTGATTTATTTAGAAATTTTATCTAAAAAATTTCTGCCTGCAGAATGAAGAGGAATAACTTCAAAATTTTCCTCACTGAAAAAATAATTTACAAAATACAACCTCTTTATTCAAAAAACCTGTCTTTAACTCGTCTTTGCAATTGTGAACCCTTCAAAGTTGAAAAACTCTGCAGTTTTTTAGATTTATCAAAAGATTTCTTCATGAACCCTCCATTTTTTGATTTCTTCTTTGAACTAAATTTGTCCGTCATCTGAGTGAAAATTCTTCCAGAAAAAATATCAGGATTAACATTGAAACCTGAAAACAATCTTACTATTAAAAATTTAAACCCTGTTATATATTTAATTATAAATAAATAATTAGGGGATGCGCATTTATAAATCAATCAATATGGACGCCTATATAAAATGTTTAATATATAAATGATGCGCATTTATAAATCGATCAATAATTAGGAGATGCGCATTTATAACGATTTAGAAATTGAAAAATACAGAAAGCAACGCTTATTATAATTAGTATATTGTTTTAAAAAATACTTGGAATCTGCCGAGCTGTTCTAGCACTCAAAGGAAAGAGAATTTGACAGTCGCTATTGCGGCAAAAACGTTTCACGAGTTTTCTAGCGCAATAAACAAAAATGAGAACTAGAACATTTAGAGCGATAATCACAATGAGATCTTTAAATGTCCCTAAAATTTTCACCAAATATAATAATAGATAGAAAGCTATTTAAAAATATGGAAAATTTTCTTACATGCGCATAATGCAAAAGATTTTTCGTGAAGAGAATCATTGTATGCATATATATTCTCATAGCTGTTATTCCAGATTTCATTTCTAACAACGCTTTCTGTAACATTAGCTTGTTTCCCCTCTTCAACGTTCTCAATAAAAATTTTCACATTCTTCAAATCAATGTTTTCTTCCAAAGCTCTTTGTATTTGCCGAATGCCGTAAAGTAAAAAATTGCCAAATGAATGTTCAGAAAGTGTAAAATTGATTCGAGCAGTATCATTATGATGAACTGGGAATTTCTTACTATTTCCTGCACTTTGGGCACTTTCGTCATTGTTGATTAGCGAAGAACGATTTGCCAGCTGTCGTTCAATGAAAGAATGTTTAACCATTAATTCACGATACGCGGTTTTGCATGCATTCAAAGAGATATTGTAATCGTTCTTTTCTTTTAAACTGATGCATATATTCGGATAGCTGCATTCTGAATCTGATAATTTTTAAAAAATATTTTAAAAAATCTTTACCTTGACTCAATTTTCCTCCAAAATCATTTTCCACATTCTGCAGCTCTCCATTTAGAAAGCGCGTTGTCAAATTTCTGTAATTCTGGTTTTCTTCAATGCATGTTTCGTAATGTCCAGTTAATTTATTCCATTCTTCAATACTCACACAAGGAGGAATTTCAATCTTCTGCAACGACTGCTGCCACTGTCCTTGTTCTTGTTGCTGCCACTGTTGCTGCCGCTGTTGCACAGCAAAAGAATTTTGAAGTCTACCATTTTGTTCTTGACATTCGATCAATTGTTTATTCGCATTTTCCCATTCTTTTTCAGATACACATGTCCGATCTTAAAATTCCCAATATATAAAGAGAACTAGTTTTTTTAAAATAACACTGAAACTAAATACTGAATAATGAAGGTCCTGGATAATATTCTGGCTTATTAGGATTGTATCCAGCTGGTTGACAAAGAATTCCAGACTCTTTGCGACCATATTTCCAGCAATAAAAGCGTACATTATCTTTGAGAAGAGGACATACTACATCGCATTGTTCTTTTCGAACATTAATAATTGACCATTCAATTTTTTGACAGAGAAAATTTGCGATTATAGTTAAAAAATTTAAAGTTTTAAAAAGAGATAAGGAGAATAGCATGATTACTTTACAAAAGAATGAAAATTTGACAGCAAATCGAAATATTTGAAAACCGTTTTTAAAAAATACCACATCTTCTCTTACTGCAAAGAAAATGTCACAATTGAAGAATCATTGCAACTATTGTACAAAATTCTATATCTGTATAAATTTGATATTTAAAAATCTGAGCAGTCATCCTTTATTTTTTTGGAAATCTTCAACACATTATAAATATCCATTTTAAAAAAAGCAATCTCAAAACATTATTATCATAGAATGAATTTGACTTCATTAAAATAATAAGTATTTTTAACATTACAAAAATTTTTTAATTATGAGAAAACTTTATAAAGATGAAACTTGACATTTTACAAAATAACATGAATCGTTTTTAGAACTAAAACAGAAATAAAATCGGAATTAAAAAATGAAAACGGCATTTAAAAATAACTGCGGTCAGAATCGTAATTAAA
>DATEMK010000622.1:0-7912 GCA_035275625.1 Bacteroidia bacterium | reverse complement strand
CAACTGTCGGTTTGGAAGCCATGTTTGCCGGACCCATTTGCGGAGCTTCTATGAATCCAGCAAGAAGTTTATCCCCTGCAATCCTTTCAGGAAATATTTCAGCACTTTGGCTTTATATTATTGCTCCTGTATTTGGTGCCGTCAGCGCAACGCTGGTATGGAAAACAGTTAAAAATTAAAATATTTATTTTCTTAAAAAGTTTTAATGTTTTATTATCCTTCGTTTTAAAATATTAAAAATAAAATTCGCCCTCAAAGGCTTTTTCCATGTTTTCTTATTGTACTTATAAATACCAATTAAGAGAATAATTCCAACGATTAGAAAAACAATTTTCATATCATTTAATTTTTTTAATATTCAAAATTAGAAAATAAATTCCAGCGAAAAGTGAATTCCATTTTATCGTCATTGTTTGTGTTTCACAAACGATTTCATTTTGTTATCAGTATTCCCTACAAGAAATCGAACAAAAATTTTTCAAAGATTTTTTGAGTAATTTCGTATTTAATAATTTCCAAAACAGCCATTCAAAATGCAGGCTGAAGAACAAAAATTTCAGGGCAATTTATTTATTATAAAAAAAAATTTCCTTTTTATTTTTCTTATGCTGATTTTCGAAAGCAATGCTTTTGCTCAAACCAACATTGATACAACTGCAATTAAGAAAGAACTTTTTGCAATTTTTGACCGTGACCAGAAAACAAGAACGGGAGCAGATTCAACATCGTTTATCAATTACATTGACAGTTGTAACCTGGTGCAGGTAGAAGCATTGATAAATAAATACGGTTGGTTAGGAAAAAGTTTTGTTGGCGGCAGAGGCAACCAGGCAGTGTTTCTTGTTATTCAACATGCAGACCTTGCAACGCAGAAAAAATATTTTCCTTTACTGGAACAATCAGTTGCCGAAGGAGAATCACGAGCAAGTGATATGGCAATGTTGCAAGACAGAATTATGATGAGAGAAGGAAAAAATCAAATTTACGGGTCACAAGTTGTATTCAGCAAAACAGGAGAACAGGTATTTTATCCGATAGAGGATGAAAAGAATGTAAACCTCAGAAGGGAAAAAGTCGGATTGCAACCAATAGAAGAATACGCAAAATATTTTGGAATTGATTATAAACTGCCGGACAAATAAAGACACACAACTTGGCATCAAGAAAAGAACACTGGGAAAAAGTTTATGCAACCAGACAGCGCCATGAGGTTAGCTGGTTCCAGGAATTTCCAAAAACATCATTAGATTTTATCCATAGCTTTAACTTACCCAAGACAGCAAGCATTATTGATATTGGCGGAGGCGATAGCAATTTGGTTGACTGTCTTCTTGATGAAGGTTATGAAAATATTTCCGTGCTCGACATTTCAAAAATTGCAATTGCAAAAGCAAAACAAAGGCTGGGAGGCAGAGCAGCAAAAGTAAATTGGATTGCAAGTGATATTACCGCTTTTCATCCTTCGACAAATTATGACTGCTGGCATGACAGGGCAACTTTTCATTTTCTTACAACCACTGAAGAAATAAAAATTTATCTCACGATTGCGCAGCAAGCCGTAAAAGGTTTTATGACTATTGGAACTTTTTCAGATAAAGGACCTGAAAAATGCAGCGGGCTGCATGTGCACCAATACAGCGAAGAAGAATTACAGCAGCAACTTGCAAACGGTTTTGAAAAGCTCAAGTGTGTTACGGAAGACCACATTACTCCATCCAACACCAGACAGAATTTTTTGTTTTGCAGTTTCAAAGCACGGAAGGATTGAGGTTTATGAAACTGTACTTATAAAATTCAGTTTAAAGGAAATATAATTTCCTTATGTTTGTCCCGTGAATAAAATAAAACAAATAGTCGCTGCATTTTAGCCATCTTAATCATGGTAATAATGGTTACATCATGACATCCGAACAGAAAATAAAAGAAGGACTTTATTATTTCGTCAACCCCCTTTTTATTAAAAGAGACAATAATTCTTTTTTGAAAAGGTACACAGATAATATTGTGCTTACTTGTGAATTTTCAGGACTTGATTGCAGTTTAACTCTTGAGAACACTCCATTTTCTTATGACATTGAATTTACTTTTCATCATAACTATCTGAAAAGCTTTTCATCCGACTTTAACATCAATCAATTTCCAGAACATCAACAACATGATATTTGCTGCAACACCCAAATGATTTTACACGATATTATCAATTGCAAATTGCAGGGAGCATTCAGAAATATGTTTTTAGAAAGTAAAGCGCTTTCACTTCTTCTCTGTTTTCAAAAATGCAATGCTGCAAATCAAACCGCTTGTGCTTCATGTAAATTTCTAACCAATAAGATTGAGAAGGAAAAAATTCTCAAAGCAAAAGAAATTATTTTAAGCACTTTGAATAATCCGCCAACGATTCCGGAACTCTCTCTGCAAATCGGAATCAATCAATGCTATCTCAAAAAAGGATTCAAAGAATTATTCGGAACAACTGTTTACGATTTCGTTCAGGAGCAAAGAATGTTGAAAGCAAAAATGCTACTATCAACTACAGGCTGCACGGTTTCTCAGGTAGCTGACCAAATTGGTTTTTCAAGTGCAAGTAATTTCAGTTCTGCTTTCAAAAAATACTCCGGAGTATTTCCAAGTGAGTTGCTGCAAAATTGATTCATATCCTTATCAAAAATAAAAATTATGGAATCAAATAAAATAAATTTACGGGTAAGTGTTTTAACATCGTTAATTTTTCTCGCTGCATTTTCGCGAATAATTCCTCACATGCCAAACTTTTCCCCACTCGGTGCAATCGGGCTTTTTGGAGCAGCATACTTCAGCGAAAAGTGGCAGGCATTTTTAATTCCAATTGCAGCAACATGGTTAAGTGATTTATTTATCAACAACGTAATCTATGCTCAATATTATCCAACTTTCACCTGGTTTGAAAATGGGTTCTATTGGATGTATGGAAGTTATCTTTTAATAACAATTGCAGCAATTTTTATTTTCAGAAAAGTAACACTGCGAAGAGTTATCGCTGGAGCCCTTTCATCAACAACCATATTTTTTCTTATAACAAATTTGACCTGTTTTCCCGGTAATCCGACTTATCCCCAAAACTTTAATGGACTTCTTACCTGTTACGCAGCAGGAATTCAATATATGAATGGAACTTTACTTGGTGATTTATTTTATTCAGGAGTTTTGTTCGGTTCATTCGCACTATTGCAAAAGCGATTCCCCGTATTGAGAATGCAACAAAATTAAGTTTTCTTTTTTCCTTTTTCGGTTACAGAATTTCCTTTTTGAATATCCGAATAATTTTTTCTTATGCTGTTCTTTGCACAAATAAAAAAAGCAAATGAAATGAAATACATATTTACCACAGCAATATTATTAGCAATCGCTACTGCATCCTACGCACAGGACAGGGTATTTGCAAGAACTTATCAGACCAATGTTTTGGCAAAAGGCAGTTTTGACATTGAATATTGGACCACCTTACGAACAGGAAAAGTTGGTGCATACAGTCCGTTTGCCTTCGGCAGATATTTAGACAATCGTATTGAATTTGAATTTGGTTTAGGAAAAAATATTCAGACCGCTGTCTATTTTAACACAAGCAATTTCAAATACGCTTTGCTTGATACCAGTGCAACAGAATTTCCAACACAAACTGATATTGAAACTTCTTTCAGCAACGAATGGAAATTCAAACTCTCCGACCCGGTTGCAAACAAAATCGGCTCAGCACTTTATTTAGAACTAACGGCTGGCAGTGATGAATATGAAATAGAGGGAAAGATAATTCTGGACAAACGAATCAATAATGAATTATTCGCCTTCAATTTAGTTGGAGAATTTGAATTGGAAACAGAGGTTGAAAAAGAGGGCAACGGGATTGAAAGAGAAATGGAATGGGAAGCTCCTGTTGAACTTGACTTTGCTTACATGCACTTCTTCAAACCGACTTGCGGTCTTGGTTTGGAAATAAGAAATCACAATGAGATTGCAAAAGGCGAAGGCTGGGAACACAGTGTATTATTTGGCGGGCCATCTTTTTATTTCAATCAGGGAAAATTCTGGGGAGTATTGAATGCATTACCACAAATTGGTAACTTACATAAGACTGATGCTGCACAAGGAAGCAGAGTTCGTGATGAACACGAAGATTTTGAATTCCGCTTATTGATTGGATACAGTTTTTAATGGGAAGAAAAATAAATTCAGGCTTGGCTCTGATTGGCTGCTTTATCTGGAGTTGCAGCCAATCACTTTATATGCCTGCCTCAACTGATTCCACAAAGCAACAGGAACTTTTAGCAGGAAGAAAACTTTATGTTGACCATTGTAGCAATTGTCACAATCTTCACTTACCCAAGGAATATGATGCAGCAGGGTGGAAAAAACAGCTTGACGAAATGCAGGTCAAAGCAAAAATCACTGATGAAGAAAAACAACTAATATTTCAATACCTGACTTCACAGCCTTGAAAAGTGGTTAAACTCCGTTTGATTTTTATACATTTGAACGGCAATGAATGTGATTGAAAACATAAAAAAACAATCTATTGGAACCCTGAAGGATTCATTCGGAAGAGTGCATGATTACTTACGTATTTCCATCACAGACCGGTGCAACTTGCGGTGCACGTATTGCATGCCTTCCGATAAAATGATTTTTTCACCATCATCAAAATTGATGACGGCAAAAGAAATCCATGCCATTGCATCTGTATTTGTGAAACTTGGTGTCAAAAAAATCCGGCTCACAGGTGGTGAACCCTTAATAAGAGCAGATGCAAAACAAATAATCCGTTTGCTTGCTGAATTGCCTGTTGAGCTTGCCATCTCAACAAATGCGACACGAGTGAAAGATTTTATTGATGATTTTAAAAATGCAGGCATTTGCGCTGTTAATGTAAGTTTGGACACTTTTAACAAAGAAAATTTTTTTCACATAACTCACAGGGATGATTTTGATAAAGTAATGTCGAACATCCACTTGTTATTGAAGCATAATTTCCTGGTGAAAATAAATGCAGTAGTGATGAATGGCATAAATCACCATGAGCTATGGAATTTTGTGGAGTTTACAAAACATAACCCGGTGCATATCCGATTTATTGAATTCATGCCTTTTCCCGGCAATGGATGGAACCGTGAAAAAATTTTTTCATACAGAGAAATGCTTGATTTTATAGGGCTGAAATTTGAAATGGAAAAATTAGCAGACGAAAAAAATTCAACGGCTAAAAAATATAAAGTTCCCGGTTATGCAGGAACATTTGCTTTTATCAATACGATTACGCTTCCTTTTTGCGGTGATTGCAACCGTCTCCGACTCTTTGCTGACGGAAAAATTAAAAATTGCCTTTTCTCAAATGAAGAGCTTGATTTGCTTACTGCTTTTCGCAAAGGAGAAGATATTCACGAACTTATTTTTTCTTCTTTAAAAAATAAAAAGAAAGAAACTGGCGGTCAGGATTTTTCACTGCCGACAAATAACAGGAGCATGATAGCAATTGGAGGATAATTTTTTCCTAAACATGTCCAGCTTCAGCAATAATCCTGAACAGGTGTAAAACAAAAGGGAACAAGGCGTTCATGGATTCTTCTGCTGCCCGTGTTGAACCCGGTAAAGTAAGAATAAGTGAATTGCCTTTTAACCCGGCAATACCGCGTGAAAGCATTGCATAAGGTGTTCGTTGCATTCCGTAACTTCTTGCCGCTTCCATAATGCCGGGAATTTCTTTATCAAGAAAAGAGCGTATCGCATCCGGAGTATTATCGCGTGAAGAAAGTCCAGTACCGCCCGTGAAAATTATTAGGTCAACTCCATTCTTAACATGCAGTTCCGCTTTTTCCCTGATTAATTTTATTTCATCTGGTATAACGCAATAATCCGAATTAGTGATTTGACAGGCTTCTAACTTTTTAATAATCATTTTACCTGCCTTGTCTTCTTTTGTTCCTTCGGAAACAGAATCAGAACAAACAATAACAGCAGCAGACAATTCTGTTTTATATAAATCTGTATAATCAGATTTTCCGCCCTTCTTTTCAACCAGGCGGATGGAATATATCTCAATGCCCTTGTCAATTGGTTTTAACATGTCATACATTGTGAGTGCTGCAACGGAAGCGCCATGCATGGCTTCCACTTCAACACCGGTTTTATAAACGGTTTTTACTTCCACGAGAATTTTTATCTCCAATTCATTAATTTCTGATTTAATAGAGGCAGACTCCACTGGCATTGGGTGACAATCGGGAATGAGGTCGCAGGTTTTCTTTATTGCAAGGAGACCTGCTGCTTTTGCCATTTCAAAAACATCTCCTTTTGGAACCGTTTTATTTTTAACAGCTTCCATCGTTGCCTTTTTGCTTACGCGAACAAGAGCTTGTGCTGTGGCTATTCGGAGTGTGGAGATTTTATGGGTGATGTCATTCATCTTCTAAATTTTATTTTCTTTCCACTGATAGCTTGCATCTTCAAAAATCTCTTTCCCGAAAATCGGAACATCTTTTTTTATTAAATCCACCATTTCATAACAGGCATCAAAAGCAGCCTGACGGTGAGGAGATGAAACAAAAACAAAAAAACATATTTCTCCGGCAGCTATTTTCCCCAGGCTGTGCTTCACATGTGCGCAGGTAAGCTGATGTTTGACAATAATATTTTCACGTATTTTTTCAATTTCAATCTCTGCCATTTCCGCGTAAGCAGAATAATCAATGGCGCAAATATTTTTTCCATTGACGACATCAGCCCTTACCTGCCCAAGAAAAATTTCATGCGCTCCAATATTTTTTTTACTGCTATGCTTTACTATGCTGTCAGTAATTAATTGCGGATTAATAGGTCCCTGACTTAAAAAACTATGTTTCTTTTTTATTTCTGTTAACATGATTCGCTTTTTAAATTGCAATTTCTTCACACGAAGAAAAATAAATTTTTTGTTGAAGCTCTGTTACTGTTTTAGGAATATCGTCCCAAGCAGATTCATCTCTTTTTATTTTTATTTCTATAAAAGTATTGTTAAGCGCATTGAATACTAACATTTTTTCTGAACAAACCTCACCTATACCCGTAATTATTTTAATCACTTCATTTGCCTGTAATGTTCCAATGATGCCGGGTACTATTCCAATAACTCCTGTTGCAGAACAATTCAACAATGTTTCTTCAGGATGAGTTTCAGGGAAAGCACATCGATAAGTGGGACCATAATTTTCATCTGTTGTTTTGAAGTTGAAAACAGAAAGCTGTCCTTCAAATTTATGAATGCCACCATACACAAAAAGTTTGTTTAAGAATACACAGGTATCATTAATTAAATAACGTGTCGGAAAATTATCAGAGCAATCAACGATTAAATCATAATCAGAAATGATTTCAAATGCGTTTGAAGATTCGAGTTTCATATTTCGGCTTTCAACTTTGATATGCGGATTAATCCTTGAGATTTTTTCTGCAGCTACAAGTGCTTTGGATTTTCCAACATCATCTGTATTGTACAAAACCTGGCGTTGTAAATTCGTTTCATCCACTGAATCAAAATCTAAAATTCCCAGCGTTCCAACTCCGGCAGCAGCCAAGTATTTAAGAACAGGACATCCCAAACCACCGGCACCAATGACAAGCACACGGGAATTTTTCAACCTTTCCTGTCCTTTAATTCCAATTTCTGGAAGCAGCAGTTGCTTGCTGTATCTTTTAATTTCTTCTTTGCTTAACATGATATCATCCTCCTGCAAAAGGTGGCAATAAGGCTACTTCATCGTTCTCATTCAATAAAGTATTTTTTTCAGTCTTTTCTTTATTCACTGCAAATTGAAAACTGTAATTATTTAACAAGGGAAATTTATTGATTAAATTTTTTTTCAATGTATCAATATCATTAGCAGTTTCTATTTCAATTATTGGTTTT
>DATEMK010000621.1:0-3990 GCA_035275625.1 Bacteroidia bacterium | reverse complement strand
TATGGAGTAGCTGCAGATAATGCAGGAAATGTTTACTCAACTGGTATATTTACAGGTACTGTTGATATGGATCCCGGGCCCGGTGTATTTAATCTCACCTCAACCGGGGCTAATGATTATGATGCGTATGTTTCTAAACTTGGTGCCTCAGGCAATTTTATTTGGGCTTATAAATTCGGTGGTACAAGTTATGAATATGGCTTGTCAATAGCTTTGGATAAAGCGGGATTTATTTATATTGCCGGATGGTTTGGCGATACTGTAGATTTCGATCCCGGGCCTTCGACTTATAACCTGATTTCCGCAGGCGGAGCTGATGTTTTTGTTTCCAAATCAGATGCCGCTGGTAATTTCGTATGGGCAAAACGAATGGGATCTGCCGGTGACGTTTACAAACATGATATGGGCTATTCTCTTACCATTGATGCAGGCGCCAATATCCTCATCACCGGCAACTATACTGATACTGCTGATTTTGATCCGGGGCCCGGTGTTTTTAATCTTATATCAGCAGGCACTCATGGCATTTTTGCCTGCAAATTAGACAGCTCCGGTAATTTTATTTGGGCAAAAGGAATGTCAGGAAGTGGTTCTCTATCCATGGGATATGGTATTAGCCAGGATGTTTCAGGGAATGTTTATGTCACCGGTTCATTTTTGAATACAATTGACTTTGACCCGGGACCAGGAATTTTTAATATGACTTCTATACCAGGGACTGGCGGAATGGATGTTTTTGTTGTGAAATTAAATTCTTCAGGCAATTTTGTTTGGGCAAAACAATGGGGTGAGGAATCTTTGGATGAAGGCTGGTCTGTTATTACAGATGCCGCGGGAAATATTTATACTACCGGTCGTTTTTCAGGTAACCAATCCGGGCCTGATTCTGTTGATTTCGATCCGGGACCCGGGGTATATAATATTTTTACACCGGGCTTAACAGCATCCCCTGATATTTTTATTTCCAAATTAGATTCCTCAGGAAATTTCGTTTGGGCAAAAGCGATAGGAGGTGGAGATGCCGATTACGGTTTTTCAATAACTATGGATTTAGCAGGGGATTTATATATAACAGGCACTTTTGCAATGACAGTTGATTTTGATCCCGGCCCGGGCACATTTAATCTCACTGCTAATGCAGGCAGCTGGGATCCTTACATTCTTAAAATGAGTCCTTCCGGTAATTTTACCTGGGCAAAACAATTGAGGAGTTCAGGGAGTAATAGCGGACAATCAATTGTGTTGGATTCACTTGGAAATATTTATTTAACAGGACACTTTTCTATGACGTGTGATTTTGATCCCGGCACCGGTATCTTTAATCTTACTTCTGGCGGTGGCATGGATGGTTTTGTGCTTAAGCTGGGGATTTCGCCTAATAATATTGAAGAAAATTTAATGATAAATGGTATAAATATTTATCCAAACCCGGTAGCTGATTATTTGTATTTCTCTAAAACCAATCAGCAAAATATAATTGTCCGGGTTTTTGACAGGATCGGTAAAAAAGTTTTGGATCAGATTACACCGGAAAATAAAATTTATCTTGGAAATTTATCAACTGGAATTTATTCTGTACTTTTTTATGATGAGAAAAATAATCAAAGTAGTACGGCAAGGATTATGAAAAATTAAACTCCGGCTTTTTCTATTGCGAATTTGCAACCCGGTAAACGGATTTGAATTTTTTTTTATCTCTTTGTGCATCTTATTTTAATTTATGCGATCAATCATAAGGAAATTATTGGGAAAAATTCCATACAGTTCATTCGGCTTAAGCAATGAGCCGAACAGGGATGCCTGGGTGGAAAAAACTTTGAAAAAAATTCCCGGGGGCTTACGGCTGCTGGATGCAGGGGCTGGAGAGCAGAAGTTTAAAAAATACTGTACACACCTGAACTATGTTTCACAGGATTTTGCACAATATAAGCCGGAAGAAAAAAAAGAAGGGCTGCAGATGGAAACATGGGATTACGGCAAGCTGGATATTATATCTGACATTGCTTCGATCCCGGAGCCGGATAAATCTTTTGATGCCATACTGTGCACAGAAGTTTTTGAGCACATTGTAAACCCGATTGAGGCGATAAAAGAATTTGCAAGACTATTAAAACCGGGAGGACATGCCATTATCACTGCCCCTTTCTGCAGCCTTACACATTTTGCTCCTTATCATTTTTATTCGGGATTTAATACTTATTTCTATGAAAAATGTTTTAAAGATTCCGGATTTGAAATTATAGAAATGACGCCTAACGGAAATTATTTTGAATACATAGCCCAGGAAATGCAGCGCCTGCCGGCTATTGCTTCCAAATATTCGAAGCACTCTGTAAATAAGAATGACCAGAGAATCATTTCGGAAAGCATTCAGTTGCTGGAAAAAATTTCTGCAAATGAAAAAGGCTCTTCTGAACTTTTAAATAACGGATGGCAGGTGTTTGCAAAAAAAATTTAATTTTCCTGTTTCCATCCCGGGGTTAAAAAAAGCAAACCTGCGCTGCGGGGCAGTGTGCGCGCTGTGAGCCTTCCGCCATCCAGCACATGAAAGCTGACACAATCTTCAATGTGATCATATACATCTATGCTGTTGACGCTGCCTACCCACACGCTGAAATAATAAATATCAGGATAGAAACGGATGTCTCTAAGCGTGAGCGAAAATTTTTGTCGGCCTGCCAGTTCTCCCGTTATAAATTTTGAATCGGCATCTGTCATGTTCGCAAGGTTAATTCCATCAGAGGTTCGCAATTGAACAGCAAGCTTTACTTTTCCTTTGAAGCTGACGGGGTTCACGATAAAGCTGATCTGGATGTCATCGCCTATGGAAAATTCACGGGCAGGCATACCCGAAGCATTGTGCAATTCGGCTTCTTCGATGATAACTTCCTGGGTGCCCTTTCGCTCCGTATATTCTTTTTTAATATACACGGGAGTGACATGCGAAGCGCCCAGGTATCCTTCCACCACCGGTTCTGTTTCACCATCCATTGCCACCATGCCGCTTTTTATGAGCACGCAACGCGAACACAACTGCCGGACGGCAGGCATGTTGTGGCTTACAAATAAAATGGTGCGCCCGCTGCGTGAAACACTTTCCATTTTGCCGAGACATTTTTTCTGGAAGTCGGCATCGCCAACAGCGAGCACTTCATCAATGACCAGCACTTCGGGTTCGAGAAATGCAGCCACGGCAAATGCCAGCCGCAATTGCATTCCGCTTGAATAATGTTTAAGCGGAGTATCGAGAAATTTTTCGACACCTGAGAAATCCACGATCTCATCAAATTTTTTTTCAATTTCTTTTTGTTTCATTCCAAGAATGGAACCGTTGAGAAAAATATTTTCACGCCCTGAAAGCTCGGGGTGAAATCCCGTTCCTACTTCGAGCAGGCTGGCAATACGTCCGCGTGAAATTATTTTACCGGATGTGGGAGGGGTTATGCGTGAAAGTATTTTGAGGAGCGTTGATTTTCCTGCACCGTTTTTACCAATGATACCAAGCGATTCACCGGGATTCACTTCAAAGCTGACTTCTTTTAATGCCCAGAAGTCTTCTGATTTGGCATGATTGCTTTTGAAAAGTGATGAAAGCGAATCGCGCAGACTGAGATACGCTTCAGCATTGTGCTTAATCCGGAATTTTTTGGAAATGTTTTTTATTTCGAGGATGGGCTTCATTGGTACGAATAACGAATCTATACGAATTTACGAATTACGAATAGCTATAACTCATAATTTTTTTTATGCAAGGTCGGCAAAGTAGGCTTCTGTTTTGCGAAAGTAAAATATGCCGGTGATTAAGAGGATGAATGCAGAGCAAATTCCTGTGGTGATAATATTCCAATCGGGCGGCTGGTTAGTGATGGCGGATCTGAAGAGGGAAATGGCTCCCGTCATGGGGTTCAATGACATGATAAATTTTGCCAGCGCATTGTTAAGAATGCTTACAGGATAAATGACGGGTGTGATAAAGAGGAGCGCCTGCAC
>DATEMK010000620.1:0-8535 GCA_035275625.1 Bacteroidia bacterium | reverse complement strand
TGAAAACGATTTAGAAAAAAAGAAAAAATATTACGACAAGATTGCTTCATTTGTCAACAGCAATATTCCGAAAAAGAAAAAGCAATCGAAGTTTAAGAGATTAGTGTATAACTAACCCCAACTTAAAGCATGAAATGATTACTAAAAGTACCGTTGACCAGATTATAGAAACTTCACGCGTTGAGGAAGTGGTGGGAGATTTCGTGACGCTTAAAAAACGCGGAGTGAACCTGCTCGGGTTGTGTCCTTTTCACAATGAAAAGACACCTTCGTTTACTGTTTCTCCTGCCAAAGGAATTTACAAATGTTTTGGTTGCGGCAAAGCGGGAAATTCTGTGAGCTTCATCATGGAGCATGAGCATTACAGCTTTCCTGAAGCGTTGCGTTATCTCGCGGAGAAATATAATATCACTATTGAAGAAGAATATTCCAAAGAAGAAAACCTGCAGGAGAAGAATGAAAAAGAAAGCTTGTTTATTGTTTCCGCTTATGCGCAGGAATTTTATTCCTCATATTTACTAAGCAGCGAAGAAGGAAAATCCACGGGACTGAGTTACCTTGAAGAGCGGGGCTTCAATGAAAAAACAATTCGGAAATTTCAACTGGGATACGCGCCTTCTGAGGGAAAAGCTTTTACAGAACTTGCTTTGAAGAACGAATACAAACTGGAATATCTCGAAAAATCAGGATTGACCATTGTTAATGAAGACAGGCAATACGACCGCTTTCGCGGAAGAGTAATTTTTCCGATTCACAATCTTACGGGAAGAGTGATTGCTTTCGGTGCGCGCATTCTTCATAAAGACCCGAAAGCTCCCAAGTACATTAATTCTCCGGAAACGGATATTTATCACAAGAGTAAAATCCTTTACGGAATTTCTTTTGCCAAAAAAGCGATCCTCGAAAAAGATGAATGTTATCTGACTGAAGGATATACCGATGTGATTTCACTTCACCAGGAAGGAATTGAAAATGTGGTGGCATCATCCGGCACCTCGCTCACTGTTGAACAGATAAAACTAATCGGGCGTTATACAAAAAATGTAACGGTCCTCTATGACGGTGATGCAGCAGGGATTAAAGCATCACTGCGCGGAATTGATTTGATTCTTGAAGAAGGATTGAATGTAAAAGTGGTTTTGTTTCCTGATGGGGAAGACCCTGATTCTTTCGCAAAAAAGCATTCGCATTCCGAGCTTACCGATTTTCTGAAAAAGAATGCACAGGATTTTATAAAGTTTAAAACTTCTTTATTGCTCAGCGAGGTGGTAAATGATCCTGTCCGCAAAGCGGGATTGATCAAAGATATTGTAGAAACGATTTCAAAAATTCCGGATGCAATAATCCGTGAAATGTACGTACAGCAATGTTCGCAATTAATGGAAATAAGCGAGCAAACATTAATTCTTGAATTAAATAAAATCCGGAGAAAGAATTTTTCAAAACAGCAGCAACAATCTGCGGCTGATGAAATTGATGAACGGATGCCTGAAATAATCAAGCCCGAACAGGCTCTGATTGATGAACTGAGCGCATCATGGCAGGAAGCTGAAATAATCCGTTTGCTTTTAAACTATGCGGACCATGATTTATTTTTTTTAGAAAACGAAGGAACAAAGGAAGAACAGTCAGTGAAAGTGAAAGTCAAAAATTTTATTGTTGGAGAACTCTTTAATGATGAGATTGAATTTGAGGAAAAAATTTATTCAAAAATATTTGCAGAATTCTCTAAACAGGCAGAACAGAAATATGATAGAAATTATTTTATACATCACCATGATCCTGAAATAACAGAAGCTGTAAATGATATGCTTTTAACGCAATATGAATTGAGTGATTGGGAAAAGGTTGGCATCATAGTTCCGACAGAAGAAGTTGTTTTGCGTCACCAGGTTTTAAGCGCTGTGTATATGCTTAAAACAAGAAAAGTTATGTCACTGATAAAAGAAAACCAGGAACAAATTAAAATACGTGTTGAAGCAAACGAAGAATGGATGGAGCTTTTGGAAAAACATAAAATGCTGGAAGAAGTGAAACAGCAATTGACGAAATACCTTGGAATTGTTGTTGTGAAATAATTTCTTATTTCCCCGCAGCTTCTTCCCCGTGCATCAAACTTTGCTTTCCTACAAAAACACGACCTGCAATGTTACTTTGCGCTTCACTAAAATAAGCATCTGCATTCTGGCTGGAGTGGAGAATAAATTTCTGTGTGGAATCAGCAGCGTAAGCCTGGACAGAAATTGCTGATTGATTGTTGCCTTGGATTGAAAGTGTAAAAACAGGAGTTGAAGCAGGTGTGTAGCTTTCAACAAAACCACTGCTCTGCATGTTGGCAAGTCCGTTGAGGTAGTTAACAATTTTTGTTGAATCAGCAGCTTCACCATTAACCAGCCATCCATTGTTTTGTTTTGTTATTATAAAGCTGCTGTCTCCCGGATAAGTAAATGTCAGTGTATTCCAGTTGTCTTTGTTGCCATGAATAAATCCCCTGTTGCGCCATGAATTAAATCCCTGGTTAATGCTCATGGAAAGAAATCCTTCTATCACATAAACGGGCTCTTCATTGGTATGACGGATATAAGTACTGCCATTTCTGGATGACGGGTCATATCCGAATTTCCCGATGATCATATCATACGTTTGATCTTTCGTAATAATTTTTATTCTTGTACCGGAAGTATCTGTAACCTGCAAATCGCTCCATCCTGATTGGTCTGCTGCAGCAAGGCTGACGGATTTAACATCCACAAAATTTGTAAGCAGGCTTCTTACAGCATTGCTGTCTGCAACAGTTTTAATTTTATCATTCTGCAATTCCCATCCGGCTGCAATTTTTGTAATCTTAATCTCCTTGCCTTTATCCGCTTTGGGATAAATAAGAATTTGTGTAACGGCAGAAGTATCAATTTTTACAAACTCATCACGAAAAGTGTTTTCATTTTTATTTGAATTGTATTTGCTATAGGCAGCAATGCCGCCAAGAATTACGAGAATAATTAAAAGTGTTTTTGTATTAAATTTTTTAAACATTATTTAGTATCAAGTATCAAGTTCCCTGAGAATATTCAATTATACACTATTCGTAAATTCGTATTGATTCGTATTCGTTGAGGGCAATATTCAATTTTCAATCACACATAATCCTCTTCCATCCTCCTCACGCGCTTGTTTCGTGTCATCTGCACACGAACAAAACCATAAATCACTATGGCTAAAATCGGTAAAAGGAAATTCAGGTATTTGTAAAATGTTTTTTTGCCGTCTTCAATCTGGTCGAGCGGGCGGGCGGTTACTCCTTTTGTACGGAGATCTATAAGGCCGGTATCATCAGAAAGCCAGTCAATCGCGTTGACCATTAGATTTACATTATCGGGTGAAACCTGCTGTGCCATTTGTCCTTCACCATTTACGGCAAAATCACCGTTTGCAATTACTATCATTTTTGAAGTGGCGCCTCCTGCAATTTTTCCTGTGATGGCTGCTCCAAGTGTAATTCCCTGCATCGGGAAATCAGCTTCTGTCCATTGTTTCTGCACATTGAAAAAAGTGGGCGATTGCTGTGTACCGGATTTCGCGCTTGTTTTTAAAATCGGAACAAACTTCATGCTCGAATCTCCCGTATATTTTATCGGGCTTGGGAAACGCAGCACAACCTGTTCCAACCCTTTCACTGCCGGATGATCTTCAAACTTATTAATTAAAGGAAAGTAAGGAAACTGTATCTGGGTATTAAAAGCAAATGCTCCCTGCTGCTGGCGCACACTAACAGCACCACAATTGGCATCTACCACAAACTGGTCTTCTAAATTTATTTTCTTACCGGCAAGCCAGTCTTCCAGGCCTGTATGGCGTCCTTCACCTGTTGCTTTACTAAGATCAGTGGTTTCCCGGTTATATGCAATGAAAATATTTTTTCCTTTTGCAGCAAATTCTTCAATGCGCTGTATATGACTTTGTGGAAATGTATCTTTCGGATCAATGATAACGAGCGTTTTTATCTTATCAGGAATCGGTGCGCTGTCACTTAGGGTAACCGTTTCAACATTATATAAAATGGACAATGCATTATTGACCTGCTGAATGGCTTGCTGTGTTGGTTCTCCGTGTCCCTGCAAAAGTCCGATAGTGGGTTTGTCTGAAACGGATAATTTTTTTATGCTGGATGATAGCGCATACTCCATTGCTGAACCAGGCTGCATGAAAGGAATAGCTTCACTTTTATCTCCCATTTTTACAACAGCTCCGAGATACGCCTTCTGCTGTTTCATCTGGTCTTTCTCCCGCACATTGATCATTACAGGTTGCACACCCGCCTGTGCTGCCTGCTGTTCGGTTTCTTCTTTTTCATTCGGGTTAATAAATTCATACACCACTTTTCCATGAGAACGGTTGGCATATTCAACAAGCAGCTCTTTAAAATCTCTTCTTGTTTTTGCAATATCAGGAGGAAGGTTTTCTGAAAAATAGGCTTTGACTGTGATCGGTTGTTTGATCGAGCTTAACATATCGGTCGTTGCTTTGCTCAGCGTGAAACGCTTGTCAGCCGTAAAATCAAGACGGAAGAAAAAACTGTCGGAAAGAAAATTTACCACTACCAGGATTCCGATAGTGAGCAGGATAAAATTAAATACTGACTTTTTTGTTTTCATTTTTTTCTTCCCCCTCTCCTTTGGAGAGGGCTGGGGTGAGGTTAATTTTAATCACTCAAATTTCTTTTTGATAATTTAACTTCAGACAAAACAAGTCCGAGGAAAATAACAGAGAAGAAATAAACAAGGTCTTTACTGTCAATCACCCCTCTTGAAATGGATTCGTAATGTGTGGAAACGCTCAGGTAGCTGAAAACCGAACCGATTATTCCTGTGGTACTGTTCGCAAGCACATCGAAAATGATATGGAAAAATATTCCGATAAAGATGGCAAGGAGGAATGCAACGATCTGATTGTTGGTGATGCTGCTCGTAAATAACCCGATGCTGATATAGGTGGCTGACATCAGCAGCAAACCAAGATAACCCGCCCATACAGAGCCGTGATCCACAGGTCCCAATTTCCATACAGTTATATAATAAGGCAGTGTTAATAGTAATGCTACACCTATAAGTATAAGACATGCTAAAAACTTTCCGAAAATAATCTGCCAGTCTGTTACTGCTTTTGTCAGCAGCAATTCTATTGTTCCTGATTTGTTTTCTTCTGCAAGCATCCGCATCGTAATGGCGGGAATAAAAAAGAAAAGTGTCCAATATGCAATGCTGAAAAATACCTGCAAATCTGCCTGGTTACGCAGAAAAATATCTGAACCGTAAAGCCAGGTAAAAAATCCGCTGAAGCCGAGAAATGCAACAAGCATGATGTATGCCATCAGCGAATCGAAGAAGGAGTGAAGTTCCCGTCTTGCTATGATCCAGATTTTATTCATTTGTTATTGGGTAATTAAGGCAATTGGGTAATTATGGTAATTAAGGTAACTATGTTGATGTGATATAATATTATTGTTTTTCCTAATTACCCTAATTACCTTATTTACCATAATTACCTATCATTAATTTAAAGTCAAATCTCTAAACAAATCCTCCAGTTTCGTTTCTATTGGTGTCATTTCCGTAAGCGTCCAGTTGTTTTTTACGCAGAGTTGGAAGATAGCTTTGCGGTTGGAGAATTCATTGCGGCTTTGTACTTCATAACAATCATCAATTCCGCGGATGGGATCAACCAAACCAACCTGGTCAAGTGTTTGCAACTGCCGGATGATTTCATTGCGGTCACCGTCTTCAATGCGTACTCTTAATAATTCACGTCCCTGTGATTGCTTGCGCAGGTTTTCTGAAGTTCCGTCAGCGACTATTTTTCCTTTGCTGATAATTAAGATTCGATCGCAGGTGGCTTCCACTTCAGGCAAGATGTGCGTGGAAAGGATGACGGTTTTTTCTTTTCCAAGCTCTTTGATCAGTCTTCTTATTTCAACAATCTGGTTGGGGTCAAGTCCTGATGTAGGTTCATCAAGGATCAATACCTGCGGATCGTGGATCATTGCCTGGGCAAGTCCTACGCGCTGGCGGTATCCTTTGGAAAGCTCTCCTATCTTTTTATGCTTCTCTGCATTCAGCCCGCATGTGCGGATCATTTCATGAATGCGGTCGTTGATCTTGTTTTTTGCAACGCCCTGTATGGCTGCCGAAAATTGGAGGTAATCTATTATCGGCATTTCGAGGTACAAAGGATTATTCTCCGGCAGGTAGCCGATAATCTTTTTTACTTCTTCCGAATGGTCTCTTACGGAATACTCACCGATTTTCGCTTCTCCTTTTGTGGGAGCAATTAATCCCGTAAGGATTTTCATTGTAGTCGTTTTCCCTGCCCCGTTGGGACCGAGGAAGCCCAGCACTTCACCCGTCTTTACATGGAAAGAAATATTGTCAACAGCCCTTTGGGAGCCGTATTTCTTGGTGATGCCATCGAGAACAATATCCATGAAAGGGTTTGAGGTTTAAGGTTTGGGGTTTAAGGTTGTCATTAATGAATTACGAACCAGGTGCGAATATACAAATTGAGTAACTCAGTTATCAGGGTATTAAGTTATTGAATCAAGTTTGCGTTTTTTACCTAATCAACTAATTACCCCATCACTTAATTACTTTCCTTAAAAACGGGGGCAAATTTTTTAAAATAAAAATGAATAGAAGATGAAAAAGGGATGTACTGTGAAGACACACACATTAACGGAAAAGACGCATGGTACAACCCCGCTCCTGCCGTGGCAATTTAATATTTATACCTTTACATACCTTCGCCCCGATAAATGGTATGATGCGAATGCTAAAAACAAGCAATATGAAAAAAATAATTTTAATGATGTTAGGAGCGTGTTATGCATTGGATATCATGGCGCAAAATACTACCACACCGGAGTATGGTAAAAACATTGTTACCGTTAGCCCGATCCAGCTTGTGGAGTCTGATTTGCTTAACAACCACGGCAGTGATGTGTGCCTGAACATTGGCTACGAACGCATTTTTGGGAATGGACATTTCGGGGTTAAGCTGCCGGTGAGCTTTTCGCTCAAGAATCCATTTTTTTATATCATGCCAACGCTGAAGCTGTATCCGACAAAGCAGGGAGTGGTGAGGTATGCTGTGGGACCCCAGTTTTTTTTCGGTACAGGTACTATTAAATATAATTACCACTCATATAATGGGAATGGTTATTATCAAAATATGGTTATCTCTGAAACCAGGACACAGTTTGGATTTATGATCAATAACAGTGTAAACTTTACCATTATTCAGAGTATTTATTTAGGCATGGATATGGGCATAGGCATAAATTATTATGACAGTATGGAGGATAATGATAATGAGAATTATTATTATGGCTATTATCCAAATAATGACTCCCCGTTTAATCCCATTGTGCAATTCAATTTTTCTATGGGATACCGGTTTTAGAGCTGCAGCATATCAATGGCTGCAGATTTTTAAAAGAGAACTAAGAAACTAGCGTGTGTCTAAGGCTGCGTGGAAGAAATTCAGGCAGCATTTTTTTATTCTTTTATTCCCGCGAAATTATTTGCAGCAAGCATTGCTGATTGCCCAAGCCGCCCGGGGCTGCGATAATGCTGCCAAGGAATTTATTTAGCACTTTTGTTTGCTGATATAACTACCAGCGGAAATTAACCCCTCATGAAAGAGAACAAAATTTATTTTAAAAATTTAGACTCTTTACGGTTTATTGCAGCCATGATGGTTTATCTCCAGCATGGTGTGAGCGGCTCGTATAAATACCTGCCCATTAAAAATACCGTATGGGAGCAGTTCCTTGCTACTATCAGTAACGGAGAAACAGGAGTTTCCATATTTTTTGTGCTGAGCGGATTTCTAATCACGTATCTACTGGTGAGTGAATATGAATTGAAATCAAAAATTTCACTCCGGAATTTTTATATAAGGCGGTTGCTGAGAATATGGCCGCTGTATTTTTTAATTGTTTCGTTTACTTTTTTGATTTATCCATTCCTGAAATCACTAATAGGCATGAACAACCCATTGGGCTCAAATTTTCTTTATCACCTTACTTTTTTAAGCAATTTCGATGTGATAAACATTGAGAAAAATTGTGAAGGAAATGCTGCCCTGTCACAAAACATAACCTGGTCGGTGTCTATCGAGGAACAATTTTATTTATTCTGGCCATTACTGTTTGTATTTCTTCCTAAACGGTTTTGGGTTTATTCCATATTGCTTGTTATAGGCGGGTCCCTGTTTTTCCGGGTTATAAATTACAATGACTATGAGGTATTATATTTTCATACTTTTTCAGTTTTGCTTGATCTTGGTATGGGAGGGCTGATGGCTTATTTAATAAAAGAAAAGAATAAGGTGAGGAGCTTTTTTGAAAAAAGCTCGACCATGACACATTTAATTTTATTTATTATTTCATTCTCCCTGCTTTTTTGGAAAGATTCAATTTTTTCATTTGAGTACGGGAATGCTGTCAGCAGGATATTTATTTCAATTTCGTTTGCTTTAATA
>DATEMK010000619.1:0-6920 GCA_035275625.1 Bacteroidia bacterium | reverse complement strand
TAAGAAAGATTTTAAAAATGGTAAATACAAATGAATACAAACGTTTCCAGGCTCCGCCTATTTTGCGTGTGTCACCAAAGGCTTTTGGGCTGGGAAGAAGAATGCCGATTGTAGGAAAATATCTTTCGTGATGAGGTGATTAAGCCAGGTTTGAATTTTATTAAAATAAATTTATGATCTCAATTATCGTAGCTACCGGAGAAAATCGTGTTATCGGAAAAAACAACCAGCTCGTGTGGCACCTGCCGGCAGATTTAAAAAGATTCAAGCGCCTTACCATGGGGCATGCTATGATTATGGGAAGAAAAACTTTTGAATCTATCGGAAAAGCTTTACCCGGCAGAACAACAATAATCGTAACCCGTCAAAAAGGCTTTAAGA
Source organism: Bacteroidia bacterium (assembly GCA_035275625.1). Classification (GTDB taxonomy): domain Bacteria; phylum Bacteroidota; class Bacteroidia; order AKYH767-A; family OLB10; genus DATEMK01. Next base: position 6,539 of record DATEMK010000619.1, on the reverse strand, counting down.
AAGAAAATTGTTTGATTGCAGATTCGCTTGAAGAAGCGATTGCACTTTGCAGGGACGATAATGAAGCTTTTATAATTGGAGGAGCACAGATTTTTGAGAAAGCAATTCCATTGACAGATAAAATTTATCTTACCCGGATCCACCAATCTTTTGACGGAGATGTTTTTTTTCCTGAATTAGAAAAAGAAAAATGGAAAATTACTTTCGGGGAAGATCACAAAGCGGATGAAAAAAACCCGTATGATTATTCGTTTATAAATTACGAGAAAATAAATTAGATTTTTTTTCGCCCTAAGCCACTTTCAACTTATTAACATTTGTTTTGTTAAACTGTTGCTGGGCATAACCGAGTGAAATTTCCAGTTGCTTTGATGTTTTTTTTCCGGGGGTTTCAAACATGGCATCAAGCATGATGGCTTCGCAGATAGATCTCAGGCCGCGTGCGCCTAATTTGAATTCCATTGCCTTTTCAACTATAAAATCCAATACTTCTTTTTCAAACGAAAGTTTAATTCCTTCCATTTCAAAAAGTTTTTCATATTGCTTTATTAAAGCATTTTTCGGTTCGGTTAAAATAGCTCTTAATGTTTTCTGGTCTAAAGGATGCAAATGTGTAATCACCGGTAATCGCCCGATCAATTCAGGAATGAGGCCATACGATCTCAAATCAGCGGGCGCAATGTATTGCATCATGTTATCCTTATCAAGCACTGCGCCTTCCTTCTTATTTGAATAACCGATTGCCTGTGTCTGAACCCTCCGTGCAATTATTTTTTCAATTCCGTCAAATGCACCACCGCATATAAATAAAATGTTCTGCGTGTTAACAGGAATCATTTTTTGCTCGGGATGTTTTCTTCCGCCTTGGGGAGGAACATTAATGATCGTATTTTCAAGCATTTTCAGCAAACCCTGCTGCACACCTTCGCCCGAAACATCACGGGTTATGGAGGGGTTGTCCGACTTGCGCGCTATTTTGTCAATCTCATCAATATAAACAATTCCTCTTTCGGCAGCAGCCACATCATAATCCGCTGACTGCAGCAATCTTGTCAAAACACTTTCAACATCTTCGCCTACATAACCTGCTTCGGTGAGCACTGTTGCATCCGCAATGCAGAAAGGAACATTTAACATTCTTGCAATTGTTCTTGCCAGCAAAGTTTTTCCTGTTCCGGTTTCACCCACCATGATGATATTGGATTTTTCAATCTCCACATCATCTTCTTTTTTGTTCCGGTGAATTAATCTTTTATAGTGATTATAAACTGCAACAGCAATAACTTTTTTCGCTTCCACCTGCCCTATCACATATTGATCAAGAAAATCCATGATCTCTGCAGGCTTTAACAAATGAAGGTTTGTGGATAAGGTGCTCCGGAATTTTTCAGCCGCTTCCTCATTAACTATGGACTGCGCCTGGGCAATGCATTGATCACAAATATGAGCAGACATACCGGCAACAAGCACATTGGTCGCGCTTTTATCACGTCCGCAAAAGGAGCACTTTATTTCTTTTGTGTTTTTCAAAACATCAACGAATTACCTGCCTACCGGCAGGCAGGCGAATCAAATACGAATTTACGAATCTTTTCTTACTATTCTGTTATCTAATCGTAGGTTTTATTTTCCTGCTTTACTTCTCACCAGCACTTCATCAATCATCCCGTATTCTTTTGCTTCATCAGCAGTCATCCAGTAATCACGGTCAGAATCTTTATAAACTGTATCATAATCTTTACCGGAATGAAGTGAAATAATTTCGTACAGCTCTTTTTTGAGTTTTACGATTTCACGCGCTGTGATTTCAATATCCGATGCTTGTCCTTCTGCTCCGCCCATTGGCTGATGAATCATTACCCGTGCGTGTTTTAATCCCGTGCGTTTCCCTTTTGTGCCTGCAGTTAATAAAACAGCAGCCATCGATGCAGCCATTCCGGTGCAGATGGTTGCCACATCAGGAGAAATATACTGCATGGTGTCATATATTCCCAAACCCGCATACACCGAGCCACCCGGACTGTTCACATAAATCTGTATGTCACGTTTTGCATCAGCTGATTCAAGGTAGAGCAGTTGCGCCTGTATCACATTCGCAACATAATCATTGATGCCAATACCCATAAAAATAATACGGTCCATCATTAACCGTGAAAATACATCCATGGATGCAACGTTTAATTGACGCTCTTCAATAATGGTTGGTGAAATATAATCTGCATTCACAGCGCTCATCACATTGTGTAAAGTAATGCTGCTGATGCCTCTTTCTTTTACAGCATATTTGAGAAAATCATTTTTTAAGTTCATATAAGAAAGTTTGAAGTTTGAAGTTTAAAGTTTGAAGTTCAAAATTGGTTATTTGTTATGAAGTTATTATGTGACTATGTAAATTAGTTTTCAACACTTAATTCTTAATTCTTAATTTCCAATCTCTGATTTCTTCAGTGCTTATGTTCTTTTAAGATTTTAAGAAATTCGTCATACCCGGTTTTCTTAATGTCTTTTTTTACAATTGAATTCAGGAAATTGAAAACTTTTCTATCCGAAAGGCTGCTGATAACATGATTCACATTTTCTTCTTTGCTCAAATATCTTTTGGTCATATCGCCAATCATTTCATCGGTGAGGTAGGAAGACCCGTATTGTGCAAACTGGTTTACGATCATTTGCTTTGAAAAGTTTTGAATTTCCTCATCTGTTATTTTGATATTATTTTCACGAATGATGCTGTTTTCAATCAGTTTCCATTTCATGCCTTTTGAATAAGTGGCATACTCCTCTTCAATTTGTTCAGGAGTAACAGGTTTTTCATTTGCATCAACTAACCAGCGTTTTAAAAAATTATCAGGAAGCGAAATTTTAAACTGGTGAAGCAGATGATCCTGTATATCATGCTGAAGTTTCCTATCCGAATCTACAGCAAACATGGATGAAATTTCCGCTCTTAATTTTTCACGAAATTCTTCTTCGCTTTTCACTGTATCTTTTCCATAAACTTTGTCAAACAATTCCTGGTTCAGCTCTGCATTTTCTACCTTATTTACTGAAATGATCTTTAATTCAAAATTATTTTTAATCTCTGCAACTTTATCTTTTGGAATATTCAGCATGTGCGAAACTTCGGTTTCGTTATCCATTGCTTTTACTGCATCAACAACAACTGCATCATCCTTTTTCAATCCGATCAAACTTTTTTTGATGTCTTTATCTTTTACCAGGTCAATTGCAATTGTAGTTTTGGTGGTAATTCCGTTTTCAACCGCAACATTGTCAGGACCAACTTCTGTAAATGCAGCATACAGAACACTTGATTCATCCGCACTTTCAGGCTGAGAATGTTTGCCATATCTTTTCCTGATATCATCCACATAAGCGTCCACTTTTGAATCATCCACCTGGATTTCATAATAGGGAAAAACATGATCAGGAGGAAGTGTGAGTTTAAATTGCGGAGCTAAACCAAGCTCAAACTTAAATTCAAATTCAGCAGGATTTTCCCAATTGTTTTTACTTCCGTTTCCGTTTTCTTTTACTGGAAGCGGATGGCCAAGAATATTTATTTTATTTTCTTTTAAAAAATTATCCAGCGATTCAGAAACAATTTTATTCAGCTCATCAGCCAGGATAGCTTTACCGTACATTTTCCTTACCATTCCTTCGGGCACATGTCCCTGGCGAAAACCGGGCACACTCATGCTCTTTTTTGTTTTCTTAATCGAAGCATCCACCTTTTCTTTATAATCTTCAGGCTTAAGCTGAATACTTACAATCTCGTTTAATTCACCGATTGATTCTTTTGTGATTTCCATTTGTCTGAGTTATTAGGTTATTAAGTTATTGAGTTATTCCTGATAGTTTATTTAATAACCCGATAATTGATACCTTTCATTTTGTGCGGGTGGAGTCCCGATAGTTATCGGGAGAACCCACACGCCTCTTATTTATTTTTTGTGCGGGTGGAGGGACTCGAACCCACACGCCTTGCGGCACCAGATCCTAAGTCTGGCTCGGCTGCCAATTACGACACACCCGCTGGAAAGTTTGATGTTTAGAGTTTAAAGTTTAAAGTTGAGCGAAAATTTTAAGGTGCAAAGGTAATGATTTTGCTGTTGTCCTTTCACTCTTTTGTTAAGTACTTTTGCGGGATCTGAAAAAGTTATATGAGAATAAATCCTAAAGAAATAAAGACCGGTGAATTGCATGCTTTTATGCTTCATGCCATTGCTCCGCGTCCCATCGCATTTGCAAGCACAATTGATAAAAACGGAAAACCAAATTTAAGTCCGTTCAGTTTTTTTAATGCTTTTGGTTCAAAACCGCCAATTGTTGTTTTTAGCCCTGCGCGCAGAGTTCGTGATAATACGATTAAGCATACTCTTGAAAACGTTTATGAAACAAAAGAAGTTGTGATCAATTCAGTGAATTATGCAATGGTGCAGCAGGCTTCTCTTTCAAGCTGCGAATACCCGAAAGGGGTGAATGAATTTGAAAAAGCAGGATTGACAGCGATTGCATCAGAAATTGTAAAACCTTTTCGTGTAAAAGAATCTCCGGTTCAAATGGAATGTAAAGTTTTGCAGGTGATTGAAACCGGTGACCAGGGCGGAGCAGCTAATCTTATTGTTTGTGAAATTTTATTGATGCACATCAATGATGATATTTTAAATGAAGAGGGAAAAATGATTGATCAGAATAAAATTGACCTTGTTGCTCGCATGGGCGCTGATATTTATTGCAGGGCATCAGGCAGTGCATTATTTAAGGTTGCAAAACCAAATTTAAAATTGGGAATTGGAATTGATTCTATTCCTGAAAAGATCAGGCTTAGTCACGTGCTTTCCGGAAATGATTTAGGAAAGTTGGGTAATGTGGAAAAACTTCCTTCTGCAGAAGAAATAAATGAGTTTGTGAAACAGGAAGAAGTAAAAAAATTGAAAAACGCTTTGAAGAATGATAAACCAAATGCAGATCTTGCTGTGCAGCTTGCGGCAAAAAGGTTGCTTGCAGAAAACAAAGTGGAAGATGCGTGGAAACTTTTATTAATGGAAATCTGATTCACAATGTAAGATTCTATTGTTTTCTTTTACTTTTCTTTTGACTCTATTCTATTTTGCTGTTCATAACAAAATAAAAACATAGAAGCCATGAAACAATTAAAAGGAATTTTGATTTGCTTAAGTATTTTAACAGGTGCAATCAAGCTCAGTAATGCGCAAAGTAATAATACTTCTCAGCCAAATGATCCGTCTGCTTTTAACAGCAGTGTAACAGCCCAGCAACCTGATTCAACGATGCAACAATCGGTAACAATTGCTGAACCCAATGCCACTGGTATTCAGCAATCAACCACTTCCTATCGTGCAACGGAAAAAATAAAAATTTATTCCGGGAGTCAGAGCGGGGTTAACGTTATAAAAACTATTGAAGTACCGTTACCGGAAAATAGTCCAAGTGTTTCAGAGGTTTATGTTCCTCATTAATTGGGTTTTCTTAAAATAATTCTGAAATTTATTATTTCAAAAAACTGCTTTCTTTTGAAGGCTTCTTAAATATTTGATGTCAATGGCCGCGCCTAATCCGGGTTTGCCTGCAAGTTTGACAACTCCATTTGGTTCATAACTGATTCCATCTGTAACGCAATCTTCAGTAAGCATTAAAGGCGTATCAAAATCACAATACAAAATATTTTTACCTGACAATGCAAGATGTGCTGCAGCGGTAAATCCTAATCTTGATTCAAGAAAACCGCCCACCTGCATTTTGATGCCTGCGGTTTCTGCAAGCTTAATTATTTTTATCGCCTTGAAAAAACCTGCTGACTTTCCTAATTTAATATTGAACATATCGCATGCTTTCAGATCAATCAATCTTTTCGCGTCATGATGGTCACAACAGGATTCATCAGCCATTATAAGAACAGGACTTCGTTTTTTTATTTTGGGAAGTTCCATAAAATTCCATCGGGGAATGGGTTCTTCACAAAACTGAATATTATAGGCTGATAAAACATTTAATGTTGCAATGGCGGTTTCAACATCCCATCCCTGATTAGCATCAATGCGAAGTGGTATTTCTTTTCCAACTGCATTCCTGATTTTTTGAATTCTTTCTACATCTTTCTCTTTTGTTTCCCCAAGCTTAACTTTAATAACCGGGAAACCTGCCTGCTTAATTTTCAATGCATCGTTCGCCATTTTTTCAGGATCACCAATGCTCACGGTGTAATCGGTCACAAGTATTTTATCGTTGTTACCGCCAAGGAATTTATACAATGGCATCCCGTCATTTTGTGAAGCAATATCATATATGGCAATATCAAAAGCGCTTTTGATGCTTGAGTTTCCATAAATCAAACTATCCATTAATGCAGAACAAGCAGCAATATCTAAAGGGTTTTTACCTTTCAAAACTTTTGCAATGTATTGACCGATTATGAAACAGGTTTCCATGCTTTCTCCGTTTATGGTCATGAACGGGCTGCATTCACCGAAACCTGTTATCCCGTTATTTGTTTTGATTACAACAATTATATTTTC
>DATEMK010000618.1:0-5444 GCA_035275625.1 Bacteroidia bacterium | reverse complement strand
TTCTAAAGGTGTTTGTTGCAGGTGAAGAAACTTTCGGAATTATCTGATGAGAATGCCGGTGATTATCCTTTCTGAATGATAATCTTATTGCTGAAATATTTTTCTCCATTCCATATTTTTACAAAATAAATTCCAGAGGGAATATGTTTAAGATGGATTTCTGTGTTTGATGTGTTATGGATATTTTGAGAAAATACTATTGATCCGTAAGCATTGAAGATTTGTACTTCTCCCCTATTAATGGCGTTAGTAAATGTGATTGTAAAATTACCGGGGGATGGAATGGGGGAAATAATAAAAGAATTATCTGCAGTTATTTCACTTATGCCAACGGTTGTACAAAGTGTAGTGACGATGCCCGCGCTGCCAACTATTGTTGCAGGAGAAGTTACTATATCTGGAGGAGAGCCGGCAATTGTTGCAGGGGTTGTTACCTGTGTTGAAGGTGTGATAACAATAGTGGCAGGGTTTCCTTCATTGCATCCGCTGTTTCCTGAGCTATCTGTTTTAATTAAATAAACATCAGCATACCCGCCTGCACCAAAATTTCGCGAATATCCGGTAACAATATATCCTCCATCCGTTGTTTGCTGAACAGAATTGCCCAAATCATCATTTGATCCGCCAAATATTTTTGACCAAAGCAAATTTCCATTGACATCTGCCTTAATTAAATAAACATCAGCATAGCCGACTGTACCGAAACTTGCCGTAAATCCGGAAATGATATATCCTCCATCCGTTGTTTGCTGAACCCCAAAACCTACTTCATCACCTGTTCCACCAAAGGTTTTTGACCAAAGCAAATTTCCCATAGTATCGGTCTTAATTAAATAAACATCAAAATGAATAAATCCACCCAACTTTTCTTTATAACCAGTAATAATGTATCCCCCATCCGTTGTTTGCTGAACGGCAAAACCGATATCATCACCTGTTCCACCAAAGGTTTTTGACCAAAGCAAATTCCCAATGGAATCGGTCTTAATTAAATAAACATCAAAACCACCCGCACCAAAACTATTAGTTTCTCCTGTAATAATATATCCTCCGTCTATAGTTTGATGAACAGAATAGCCATCATTTTCATTTATCCCGCCAAATGTTTTTGTCCAAAGAGAATCTCCGTTTGCATCAGTCTTTATTAAATATACATCAGCATCGCCAGCGCCTAAATTTCCGATATATCCGGTAATAATATATCCTCCATCGGCAGTTTGCTGAACGGAACCGCCATAGTCGTCAAATGGTCCGCCAAATGTTTTTGTCCAAAGTGGATTTCCATTGGCATCCGTTTTAATTAAATAAATATCAAAATCATCCAAACCGAAACTGTTATGATATCCGCCAATAATAAATCCTCCATCATTAGTTTGCTGAACAGAACGTGCATTATCATATCCTATTTCGCCCAATGTTTTTGTCCAAAGGGTATCTCCATTTGCATCGGTCTTGATTAAATAAATATCCCAAAAACCTGCACCGAAGCCGTCAGTGTTTCCGGCAACAATATATCCTCCATCCGAAGTTTGCTGAACGGAATAGCATTCATCGTAACCTGTTCCGCCAAATGTTTTTTGGAAAGTGATTTGAGCTGAGGCAGATAAAACAAAAAAGAAGCAGGAAGCAACAAAAAAAACGAAAGGTTTAAGAAGAAAGTGAAGTGTTTTCATAAAACAAATATCAGAAAAGTTTGTTTATCCTGTTCAATTTTGCTGAATGATAATCTTATTGCTGAAATACTTTTCTCCATTCCAGACTTTCACAAAATAAATTCCTCCTGGAATATGTTTAAGATGGATTTCTTTTTGAGAAATATTAGTGATATTCTCTTTAAAAATCTTTTTTCCAAGAATGGTATAAATTTCAATGGCGCCTTTATTAACAGTATTTGGAAAAGCGATGGTGAAATTATTGGTGACAGGATTTGGATAAATATTTAATGTTTGGTGGAAATTAATTTCTTCATCAAAGCCAGTTACATTATCCAATTTAGCTACAAAGGTTTCCATACTATTTGGAGCACTATTTGTTAAAATTGTTCCTCCAAAATTTATAGTCTGGCTGGAAAAAGTACCTGTGATGTATAGCATACCGAATTCATCTGCTACAATGCTCCACCCATAATCCTGTTTACCATTTCCGGCTCTTTTCCCCCAAAGCACATTGCCCGAAGAATCATATTTTGCCACAAAAATGTCAAATCCTCCCGGGCTGATTAAAGTTGTGCTGCCAAAAGTAATGGTATTACGAAAGGCTCCTGTAATGTAGAAGTTTCCGTTTCCATCAGCACAAATACCAGTACCGTAATCAATGTCTGTACTACTTGTGCTTTCAGCCCATATAATATTACCAGAGGGATTGTATTTTGCCACATAAGTAGCTGCGCCACCCGAATTTGTCAAAGTAATACTGTCAAATGTTATTGAAGTGCTATACAAACTACCTGTTATGCATGTGTTGCCATTAACATCTGCTGCTATGGCACTGCAAGATGCATAGCCGTTAGCTGCAGCGCTTTTTGCCCAAAGCACATTGCCTGAAGTATCATATTTTGCAATAAAAATATCCTGCTGACCTGTATTTGTTAAAACAATAGTATCGAAACCAATGTTCGGGCTCTCAAAATCTCCAACTATATATACATTACCATTCGCATCAGCTGCTATGCCCGCAATCCTTTCACCAATTGTTCCACCCGCACTTTTCGCCCAAACAATCGTACCCGATGTGTCATATCTGGCAATATAAATATCATATGGACTGTTGGCGCCACCGGGATTAATAAGAGTGATGGTATCGAGCGTAAATGCAGGGCTTCTAAAGTTGCCCGCGAGGTATAAGTTTCCAGCCGCATCTGTTGTGACACTCTGGCCATCGTCATTACTGGATCCTGCCGCACTTTTAGCCCAAAGCACATTTCCATAAGTATCCAATTTTGCAAGAAACATATCATAACCTCCGGAATTCGTTATTGTCCAGCTCCCAAAAGTAACCGCAGAGCTTAAGAAAGATCCGGTTATATAGGCATTACCGCTTAGATCCGTAGTGATCCCGGAACCTCCTTCAATACTCATTCCTCCCGCAGATTTAGCCCAAAGCACATTACCTGAAGCATCATATTTTACAATGAAAATATCAGTTGAATTTCCGGAACTGTCAGCATTCAGCAAGGTATCACTGCCAACAGTAATATACGGGCTGTAAAACCAGCCAATAGAAAAAGAATTCCCGTTTGTGTCCACTGCAATGTGGTTGCTCCAATCATAACCGGTTCCTCCGGCACCCGCAGCCCATTGCCATGCAGGCGCCTGGCCAAATGTGGTGAAGCTACTAAATAAAATTAATGAGCCTAAAACAAGCCCGGCAGCTTTCAGGAGCTGAATTTTGCTTTTCAAATTGGTTTAGTTAATACTTTCAGAACTGAAAAATAATACATTTATTCCAGAATTAACTTTTGAGTGTATTGTTTTTGTTGTGTATTCACTTTCACAAAATAAATTCCCGCGGCCCTATTTTTAAGATTGATTTCTGTGTTTGATGTGTTACGGATATTTTGAGAAAATACTTTTGTACCGTAAGCATTGAAGATTTGTACTTCTCCCTTGTTAATGGCGTTAGTAAATATGATTGTAAAATTACCGCGAGAAGGATTGGGGGAAATATTGAAGATTGAAGATTGAAGATTGAAGACTGGTTTGATGCCCACTGTTGTGCAAAGGGTAGTAACTATTCCACCGCTGCCCGTTATAGTAGCGGGAGTTGTAACAATGGTAGCTGTAGAACTAACAATTGTCGCAGGGCTTGTTACCTGTGTTGCAGAAGTGGTAACAATGGATGCTATGTTACCCTTGTTGCAACCACTGTTGCCCAAACTATCAGTCTTGATTAAATAAATATCCGAATAATTTGAACCGAAACTCAAGGTATATCCTGTAATGATATATCCGCCATCCGAAACTTGCTGAACGAAATAAGCCAGAGCATCATTTGTTCCGCTAAAGGTTTTTGTCCAAAGCGAATCACCATTGCTATCAGTTTTAATCAAGTAAACAAATGTTCCGCTGCCGAAACCTCCTGTGGATCCTGCAATAATATATCCAGCGTCTGTAGTTTGCTGTACCGCATGGCCATCATCAAAATATATTCCGCCAAAGGTTTTTGTCCAGGACAGATTTCCACTGGAATCTGTTTTGATTAAATAAACATCTTCAAGACCCCCACCGAAACTGGCGGTAGTTCCGGTTAAGATATATCCGCCATCATTAGTTTGCTGAATTGATTTACCCTGATCATCATAAATTCCACCAAAAGTTTTTGCCCAAAGCGAATTTCCATTAGAATCGGTCCTGACTAAATAAACATCACTGCCGCCAGCACCGAAGCTATTGGTAGTACCTGTAATAATATATCCTCCATCCGAAGTTTGCTGAATTGAATTACCCTGGTCATCATATATTCCGCCAAAGGTTTTTGTCCAAAGGGAATCTCCATTAGCATTTGTTTTAATTAAATAGATATCAAAATCCCCACCGAAACTAGTTGTTAATCCGGCAATAATATATCCTCCATCCGAAGTTTGCTGAACAGAAAATCCCGGATCATAAGTTGTTCCGCCAAAGGTTTTTGTCCAATCAACAATTCCATTGGAATCAGTTTTAATTAAATAAACATCATTACTTCCTGCACCTAAACCTGACGTATGTCCTGCAATAATATATCCTCCATCCGTAGTTTGTTGAACGGAATTTCCCTCATCATAATTTGTTCCGCCAAAGGTTTTTGTCCATAGAGAATCTCCAAAGGCATCAGTCTTGATTAAATAAACATCGAATCCACCTGCACCAAAGCTTGAAGTACTTCCACCAATGATATATCCACCATCGGTAGTTTGTTGAACAGCCCATCCGAACTCATTATATATTCCGCTAAAGGTTTTTTGGAAAGTGATTTGGGCAGATACAGAAGAAGTCAGAAGTAAGAGGTAAGAAGTAAGAAAAAAAGTAAATGTTTTCATAATACAAATGTGAGAAAAGAATTTGATTACAAAAGAACCTCACCCTTTTATTCCCTCTCCTTTGGAGAGGGATCGTTCTAAAGGTGTTTGTTCCAGGTGAAGAAACTTTCAGAATTATCTGATGAGAAAGCCGGTGATTAATCTTGCTGAATGATAATCTTATTACACTTATAACCCCAAAGAAGTTCGGACCTCCTCTGGGGTTATTTTAAAAAAAAGATTTACAATATTTATTTTTGCAGGATCATTTTTATTTCCTTCATGCGTTCGTTATCAATCATGAGATTTGCCAGGAATATTCCGCTGCTTACCCGGCTGCCATTGTTTGTAGTGCCATCCCAAAATGCCTGGTAGCGCCCGGGTACAAATTTTTGATCTATAAGATTTTTTACTGTTTTTCCCTGCACGTCAGTGATGAACAATTGCA
>DATEMK010000617.1:0-4674 GCA_035275625.1 Bacteroidia bacterium | reverse complement strand
TTTTAAAAAAAGAATATTTTGATTACTTCATTTTTGGTCACCGGCATTTGCCGCTTGATATAAAAGTCGGAGAGAAAAGCCGTTATATTAACCTGGGCGATTGGATAAAATATTTTACTTATGCAGAGTTTGACGGGAAAACTGTTGAACTAAAAACATTTGATGAATAAACTTTTGAATGGAACACAGATGACACAGATTAAGCGGATTTTTGCGTCCGCCTGAGGCGGAAGCCTTTTATCTGCTTAATCGGTGTCATCCGCGTTCTGTTATTTCAGCATCAAAAAAACTTTTTCTTTTTTATACAAACTCATCAGCACTTTTTCAGGAGTGAAAGGCGCAGAAAATTCTATCTCAGATTTTGGATTGAAAAATTTAACAGCATTACGAATTGCAAAATATGCACCGATGCCATACATCAATGGCGGTTCACCAACAGCTTTTGAATGAAAAATAGCGCGCTCACTTCCCGGTGTATCTAATGCATGAATCAATAATTCCTTCGGGACAGAATAAATGTCAGGAACTTTATAAGTGGAAAGTGCATTTGACAATAATTTACCATCGCTGTTGTAAATTAATTCTTCCATTGTCATCCAGCCGATGCCCTGGACAATTCCGCCTTCTGTTTGTCCCCCGTCAATGGATGTGCTCATGCTTCTCCCGAAGTCATGAACTACTTTCACTGAATCAAATTCATAAATGCCGCGAATGCAATCAACGGTTACAGTTATGAATGCAGTTCCATAAACATGGTATGCAAACGGATGTCCTTTTTCTTTTGTGAGATCAAAATAAATCTCCGGAGTCGCATAATGCGAATGTTCAGATAAGCTGTCACGGTTGAGATAACAGCTCATCACTAATTTATTCCATGTCAGTTCAGATTTTTTTTCTTTAACAAAAACACATTCATCTTTTATTTGAATATTATTTTCATCAGCGTTTAATTCTACAGCTGCCCTTTTTTTCATTCGTAATAAAATTGAATGACATGCTAATTCTGTCGCTTTTCCGTTCAGATCAGCTGTGGAGCTTGCAGCAGAAGGAGAAGTATTTGCAACACGTGTGGTATTGGTTCTTTCAATTTTTATCTTCTGCGGAGAAACTGAAAATACAGCAGCAGCCACCTGCAGCATTTTTGTATTTACTCCCTGACCCATTTCAACAGCGCCCGTACTTACACCAATGCTTCCGTCAGAATACACGTGCACCAGCGCCCGCGCGGAATTCATGTGTGTTTTTGTAAATGAAATTCCAAAACAAATCGGCATGGCGGCAAAACCTTTTTTGATAAAACGATTTTCAGCATTAAAATCATCCACAATTTTTTTTATTTTTTCTATATCATATAATTTATCAGCGGCTTGCCAGCAACTTTGAGCTTCACACCCTTGCGCAATTTGTCCGTAATGAAACGCATCTCCGTTTTGCAATAAATTTTTTTGTTGAATTTTTGATGCGGAAATATTTAATTTTTCTGCAGCCTTTGCGATGGCTGCTTCAATCACAAACATTCCCTGCGGTCCGCCAAACCCGCGAAAGGCTGTGTTGGGAGGTAAATTAGTCTTACAACTGAATGCAGTTGCTTTTAAATTGGGAATAAAATAAGTGTTATTTGCATGAAACAATGTTCGTTCCATTACAGCCGGAGAAAGGTCGGCAGCAGCTCCTGCGTTCTGAAAAAAAATTACTTCATAAGCAAGGATTTTCAAATCTTTTGACAAGCCGATTTTAAAATCTGAAGAATAAGGATGCCGCTTGCCTGTCATTCGCATATCTTCCATGCGTGACAAAACACATTTCACAGGACGATTCAAATGATGCACAGCCAATGCTGCCATTGACGCCCATGTGTTTGCCTGGTCTTCTTTACCGCCAAAGCCTCCTCCCAATCTTGTGACTTCCACTTCTATCTTATGCATCGGAACTCCGAGTACCCGCGCTGTGCATCTCTGCACAGCAGTAGGTCCCTGCGTGGAAGAATAAATTTTAATGGTTCCATTCTCCAAAGGTAACGCGTATGCTCCCTGGGTTTCAATATACAGATGCTCCTGACCTCCTGATTCCGCGATGCCTTCAAAAATATATTCACATTTATCCCATTGCGATTGTGTATCACCAACCTGGAAAGTGCGGGGAGGAATAATTAATTTATTTTGTTTCGCTGCTTCACGCGGATCAGTTATAGCAGGAAGTTTTTCAATATCAACTTTTATTTTTTTTATTGCCTGCCTTGCAATTTCCTCTGACTCTGCAACAACAAGGGCAACCGGCATTCCTGAAAAATGAACTTCTTCCTCTGCAAATAAAGGTTCGTCAGGAACAATTCCTCCGAGCTGATTTTCGCCCGTTATATCACTGAAAGTAAAAATTCGTTCAACTCCTTTTACTAAAGCTGCTTCCGAAACATCAAGATTTTTTATTTTTCCATGTGCGATTACAGAATCAAAAGCAACAGCGAACAGTGTTCCTTCAATCAAAGGGATGTCATCCACGTAAATGGATTCACCGCGGGTGTGAGTTGCCGAATCAATGTTTCTCATTGAAAAATTTTAATTACATCACTGTATTTTCAAATAATTCTTCTGCTTTAATTTTCCCGGGGAATATTTCTATGAAGTGAGCAAAAAATAATTGTCTTGCTAAAAGCCTTTTATATTCCTGTGATCCGCGTGCATCGCTTATTGGAGAAACTTCTGTTTGCAAAATTTCTCCGGCTGATAAAACGGCTGAAGCAGAAATTTCTTTTCCATTTAAATAAGCGCTGGTTTTTTCCAAATATCTTGGAAAAGCAAAGACACCTCCTGTGGCAGCATGGACATTCAACATTTTATTACCCGACAATTCCAAATTTATTGCTGAATTCACGCTTGCAATATCAAGATGTGTGCGCTTGCTGACTTTTTCAAAATTAAAATACGTGTGTTGTTTTGGTATTTCAAAAAATATTGTTTCAATTATTTCATCTTCGGATTTGTCAATTGTTTTATACCCCTTATAAAAGTCTTTGAGAAGAATTTCTCTTTTTTTTCCATTGTAATTTAAAACCAATCCTGCGTTAAGAGCAAGAAAAAAAATAGTCATGTCGCCAATGGGAGAAGCATTCACAAAATTTCCCGCAAGGGTTGCCATGTTTCTTATCGGGGTGGATGAAATTAATTTCAACTGTTTTTTCAGGCGGGGAAAAAACTTATTCATTAAATTATTGCCGCGAATATCTTCAACTGTAGTGGATGCTCCGAGATAAACAAGATTTTCGTTTTGATGTATTCCTTTCAATGCTGCATTATCAAAAACAAAATCAGCATCAGCGTGAACCATGCTGTCATGCTGCTGCACATAAAGATCAGTTCCTCCTCCTATTTTTATTTTTTTGCTTACTCCGTTCTGTGATTTTGATAAGGCCAGCAGTCGTTTCGGTATCTCTGAAAAATAAGAAGGAATGAATTTTTCTTTAATGAGCCAGGAAATTATTTCATGGCTGTTTCTTGATTTTAATTGTTGAACAATTGAAGCCGAAGCTCTCTCCAATGATTTATAACCGGTGCACCGGCAAATATTGCCATCAATGGAAGCTATGGCATTTTCATAATTTGTTTCTTTTTCGCTCAGGCAAAAACCGGCTAACGACATTACAAATCCGACCGTGCAAAATCCGCATTGTGTTCCGCCTTCATCAACAATTGCTTTTTGCACCGGGTTTAATTCGGGTAAATTGATTCCTTCGACAGTAACGATATGTTTGCCTGAAGCATTTCCAAGCGGCATCAGGCAGGAAGTCATGGAAATGTATTGTAATTTATTTTCTTTTAATTCACCGGCTAAGACGGTACACGCTCCGCAATCGCCTTCGCGGCAACCGATTTTTGTCCCTTTCAGGTTTTGCTCATAGCGGACAAAATCAAGCACGGTCATGCCTGCGGGCAAACCGGTTTTGATATATTTATTGTTTAAAATAAACTCAATCATTGTAAAATTTAATCCTGGTAAAATTAAAAAAATAAAAACGAAGTGTCTGAAATGAATATTAGCTTTGGTGCGTAATGAATCCATCACAACCTGCAAATACACTACGAATAACCGCCCTGTGGGCATTCAGCGAAGCATTGCTGGGAGGAATTTTACATGGGTTGCAAATTCCGTTTACCGGTTTGATTCTTTCTGCATTTGCAGTCGTGTGCATGGCAGCACTTGCCTCTTCTGATCAACATCGCGGGAAAATTTTAAAAGCAACGCTCCTGGTAATTATTGTAAAAGCGTTGCTGAGTCCGCATACGCCCGTTGCAGCTTACCTGGCAGTTTTCCTGCAGGGATTGTTTGGAGAACTGATTTTTATGATTGGCATTCCTTATTTTATTGCTTGTTTATCTCTCGGAATATTTGCTTTGCTGCAATCCGCTTTTCAAAAGCTGATTATTCTTACCATTATTTTCGGAGTGGATTTCTGGAAAGCGATGGATGAATTCCTGAACAGTGTTACCAAACAATTTGGTTTCGAAAATGTTTCTTATAGTTTTTACATCGTAGTGATTTTTGTTCTGCTGCATTTTGTTGCCGGGATATTCACTGGAATTTTTGCGGGAAAACTGCCCCGTACTTTAAAAAATTCAGAAAAAGAATTTTCAAATTTGAAATTTGAAATCCCTGGTACTTTTGAAGAAACACCATTAC
>DATEMK010000616.1:0-5288 GCA_035275625.1 Bacteroidia bacterium | reverse complement strand
CTATGACAAGAGCATTTTGATAGGAGAGCTTGACTGATAAATTTTTTTTGCCGGTAAGACAAAAGCCATTGTGATGTTTTGAAAAAAGTGAACTGACGGGAGCAAATTCTGCTGTGTAGCCTTTATTCTTTCTTGGAATTCCTGAAATTAGGACTTCAAAAAATTCAAAAATAAAACCGAATAAGGATTCAAGGATTTGGAAAATCAGTTTAAAAAGTTGGTCAATCATAATTTTAAAGGTTTACTGATAATATCCTTTAGCCATCTTCCTAAATTTCCAAAGAGCAACTCGGCAAATCGTAATACCATCCACAGGATAATCAGAATTATTCGTATTGCAAGTCTTAGCAGGAAAAGAACAATCCTCTTTACCATTCCCGGTATTTCAATTTGCCAGGTTTGCTGAAATGTTGACTCTTGCCCCATTCCGCTCAAGCATCTTTCTGTAGAATTCAGAAACTACCCTGAATTCTGCATCCTTCGCAACATCTGAAGGTCGGTACACAATGTAAATTTCAATTCCTGAAAGCGATGGAAGAGGTTCCTTGCTTTTAAAGAGTTTCACCAATGAACCCGGGTTGGATGTAAGCAGTTCAAATTCCTTTTTCTCATACAGCGAAACATCTGGATCATTTTCCATGAGATCGCTGTAAATAATAACTATCCTTCTTTCGGAGTCGCTTTTGCTTAAACGCTTTAATTCCCTTGCAAGCGGAAGATAGACTGATGAATGCATTTTTCCTATGCTATCCTCCTGACTGGTTATGTCGGATATCTTCTCCATAAATTTTTTTATTTCTTTATCCCTTTCAGGTTCGTTGGAAAGCCATTTATTTTCAGCATTAATTGTTATTTCTGAAATGCTGTTATAACTTATATCACTCAATGTGGAATAGCGGAATATGCCTCCGTTCCATTTATATTCAGAAGAAAAATTATACAGTGAAAGAATTTCGGTTGCTTCCGGCCTTGATAAATATTTATCCGTTACATCGCGGAATACAGTAATTTCTGTAGTTGACGGAGTTTGATAAGTAAAAACGCATATTAAAGCTCCAATGACAAGAAGGCAAATAAAAACAAGTGCGGTTTTCATTGTTCTTTATGATTTTTATTAAGCAATACCATAATATCTTCCATGTCCGGTTCAGAAACTATTTCTGAAAAACAATCGGGCACACAATGATCTTCACGACATCGGAGATTGGTGCTTTTGAAAGTTTCAACCGTTTCTTTGTACATTTTTCGAATCAATTCATTTGAATAATTCGCATAAAAAATTATTCGTACTCGTCCTTTTGAGTTATCGTGCAGGGTTGCTTTATTCTTTTCCTTTTCTGCCTTTAACTGG
Organism: Bacteroidia bacterium; assembly: GCA_035275625.1. GTDB lineage: Bacteria > Bacteroidota > Bacteroidia > AKYH767-A > OLB10 > DATEMK01. The sequence goes on along the minus strand of DATEMK010000616.1, from coordinate 3,937 downwards.
CTGAGATGACTTTTCTGCTTTTCAATCTCATCAAGCATTTTTTTCTTTTGTGCATTTTGTTTTATTTCCTGCCAGGTGGGAAGAATGTAATATGAGAGGAGTGTTGCTACAATAAAGAAAAAGAGATTTATCAGCACAAAATATACGGGAGAAATATGCACATCATGGCTTGCAAGGTAAGTGGTCCGGAAAACTGCAAGAGCAGAAAATAATCCGGTTACAATTAACAGTGAGCCAATAAGTATCACCCGTTTTTTAAATTTCGTTTTTGCAGCCTTATACAAAAATGGAACGATGTGTGAAAAAGCAAGGACTGCAATTGAAATACAGACCGAAAGTACACACGCAAACAGAAGACTTTCTCCGATAATCTGGAATGACTTGGTATTAAAAAGTGTGTCGCCAAGCATTATGATAATGGTTACAATCATTGCCAGCTTTATCCTGTTTGAAATCGGTTTTGGATTATAACTTCCGAGTTCATATTCAGATTTATGAATCTCATGTTCTAGATTTTGAATTTGTTTGTTTAACCCTGCATCTTTCTCTTTATGAAAATCAATGTCCATCTTTCCTTCAGGAAGATGGGATTGTGGTTGAAGATGGCACGAGATTTCAGCAGCCACTTTTTCATAGCCGGTTTTGAATACTCCCGTATAGTTCATGAGTTTGTCTCCTGAGACATTAGGCTGGTTACGTTTTGCGTAATGCTCACCATTTTTTTTTGCCAGTTCTTTCAAGTCAGTGTGAGCCCTTTGGATTAAATTTTCCAAGACAGCATCATGCTCTTCTCGAATTACAACGATTGATTGTGTTTTATTTTTCATTTTTTATGATTTTTGGAGTTATAAATTGATTTAACGATCTAAATTCCTTTCGTCTTTATTTTGATCTCTGCCATTGCGTAAGATATTCAATACTCGTTTGATTTCTCGCCGACTTTCTTCTTCATCCAAATTGTAATCTATACTCTTGTAGGTCTTATTATCGAATACCTTTTCATTCGAATTCAGACTCCTATTTGAAAACGATTTCTCATTTTGTTTTTCTGTTCCTGTCTTTCCACGCAACTTTTCGATTTCGTTCTTTCTTTCTTTGGTTCTATCCGGTTTCTGCATGCTCAGTGATTTTTCATTCGACATTTGTTTCGATTTTTCCTTGCTTGCGATTCTTCTTTGATGTGCATTCTCTAAAAGCTCTTCTCTGTTATTAATAAATTCGCTTTTGACCTGTGAAATCTTTTCTCCTTTTGTAAAAGGATTTCCTGCATGATCATAGGCAGCATATTCGTACTTCATCGTCTGGTCATTAAAACTTTTATTAACCCTTCCGATTATATTGCGGTAGGAATCCATTATGGTCATGAAGTGTCCATTTGCTGTTGGTTTTTCGTATTCAAGAAATACCAGTTGGTTTTCTTTTTTGCCTTTTTGCTGGGTGGATTGTGTTGATTTTTTCATTTGATAATAAGATTTAAATTGTGAAATATTTGAGTGAATTCGGAGTGCTGAAAGAGTGCGGAAATAAGGTGCGGAATTGTTGCATTTTGCACCAAAATGCAGGGTATTAAGACCGTAATAAATTGATTTTCAATAAAAGTTGCAGGACTTAAAATCCTGTGGCCGTTGAGGCTGTACGGGTTCGATTCCCGTCCCGGGTACAAGGCTGAAACAGCTAATTTTAAAGCGGTTGCAGCCTTTTTTTGTTTCCAATAGAAGCGTTTTAAAGACCCTAAAAAACAATACAAGGTGCGGAAATTTTCAGTTTTCATTGTTCTACCTCCAAGTTTACTTGTTGTTGTTTTGAATTATTTATTATTTGTTCAAGTTTCTGATTTGGCCACAGCCCTTTTGAGGAATATTTGTGTGAATATTAAACAAAAGAAGAATACGTAATTCCCATAACAAAATACGTAAAACCCGCAACGGATTTATACAAAGCAATATATTAGTTTTGCAGTATATTTTTTAAATGACAACTAAAATGTATTAAAATGGCTTACTTGTTTAATCTTACAGAGAGAATTTATCTCCAAAAAAAAATTGATCAAAATCTTATACTTAGATTTTTTTTATGGAATGAACTTCCATTTAATATGGAGGCTCAAACTCAATCAAATTGGTGCTGGGCCGCAACCTCTAAAAGTGTTTCACATTTTTATTCACATTTAAGCCCATGGACACAATGTAAAATTGCAGCAGATGAACTGAGTCTTACTTGTTGTAATTCACCACTTCCTACGGGTTGCAATGTTCCCTATTATCTCGACAGAGCCCTAACTCGTACGCATAATTTTAATACTATTGTTTCGGGTACTTTAACATGGGATACAGTAAAAGCAGAAATTGAAAATGGTCTTGTTATTGGAGCACGCATAGGATGGAGTGGTGGTGGTGGGCATTTTATGGTTATTTACGGAGTCTCTAAATTTGGATCGACAGAATATTTACACATTGACGATCCTATATATGGAAAAAGTGTTCTGACTTACAATGATTTTTCTACTAATTATAAAGGTAGCGGGATGTGGACTCATTCTTACTATACTAAAAAATATTATTATATCATGTGGTTCAAAGATTTAGTTTTTAATAAATTACTGCTTGACCCTATATACGATGGTCCTCCTGTTATTGACCCGATCGGTCCTGTATCACTGAGAGAAAAGCAAGATGAAATGGCATTTGCACTGCCACACTATTCATATAACATTGGCTTAAATGATCTGAAAAGCAATAGGAGCCTTACACTCCCATCATCAGCATCTGCCCTTCGTATTATCCGGCTGAAAAATAATGATCCGAAAGCGTTGTATGAGTTGAGTCCTGATGAACAAAGTCCCGGATTAAAGGAAATAAACACTGATGAAAAATATTTTGGGTTAATTGACCAGGGCCTCGAGCGGCTTAAAAATGTTTCCTCTGATGATAAAAATCTACCCGAACTAAGACATATCCGCGTTCCTGCGTTGAATATTGAGGCTCTTTGGCTGCATCGCGAAGGAAAGGATAAAAATAGCATAACATTAATCAGGCATCTGTACAAAGATATTTTTGATTATAACAAAGTTTATTCTGAAAAGGAATTCTTTGATTTACTGAAGAAAGTTGCCTCTGGCCTGAAAGGTATGGATGATACTATGGGAGCTTAATTGTTCGGTTCAAAAATCTTTTTGAATAGTCATAATCTTCGTTTTGGTCCATCCTATTCCATTTTTGAATATTTTAAAGATCCAACGCCTCAAAAGTTAAAAACTATTTCCCATGCACGATATTGTGATCATGGCCGGAGAAAGACTCAACAATCGCAAAAATTATTATTTTGTAAAAATTTCAGTTATGGATTTACCGCACCAATTAATTCCGAAAACCGATGAGCCTTCTTTTATAAAACAGGAATACAATTCCATTTATCACCCGAAGATAAAAAAGTTCATTTTATTAAATTAAAATCCAGATTCCCCTGCAATTTTAATAATGGTTCGCTAAATACTGCTTCTTTAAAAATAGAAGTGGATGGTAGAATAAAATTCAATGATTTTTTAAGCAGTATTTCAGGAGGGCATTATGCCACAGATATTATTTTGAAAAATAAATTGAAAATTGAAAACTTTAAAGAAATCAAATTTTCTCTGATAACCAAAACTGTGGGTAACGCTGAAGTGGAAATAATTTTTGCACAGAAGAAACTAATTCTATTCCTTCAATTAGTCTAAACCCACGACCCGCTTGAACTTACTTACAATTATGATGGAAATAAATTAATGAATATAACAGATGGCATTACATCGTCAATTGGGATTCAATAAATCAAGAATCAGCGCTCCCCACTAAAACCAAAAAATTAGCGGCTTCAAATAATACTGTTCAATAATCAGCGTAAAATCATTTTTCATATTTTTTTTATTTTTTAAAATGCTATCTTTTTTAAATCCAAA
>DATEMK010000615.1:0-6026 GCA_035275625.1 Bacteroidia bacterium | reverse complement strand
GAACCCAATTCCGAATATGGCTGCACCCTCTTTCTTCTTCGCAATTGCCTTAATAATGATCCGGTAAATTTCCGCTACCGAAACGAAAAAGATGATTGCACCAATTATTTTGTCCGATTCGCTCCTGTAAAAATGCACTATCACATACGCTGCAGAAATAACAAGAAGCACCCAAAAAAACTTAAGCATCCGTTTGTAAAAAATATCATACAACAATGCAATAAGCGCTATCGGGATCAGGGGAAGCGTATAAACCATAAATGCAGTGCAAAAACGTGCAATTTCAAAATTGCGGCTGGTAAATAAAAGCGTCAAAGCGATAAAGAGCAGGCTTAAAACAAGAGAATAAATACTGTAGTAAAGGTTATGTTTTTTTTCCCTGTAAAAAAGGAATAATATAAAATGAACGAGACCCAATGTGAGTAAAATTGCAGCGAGGCTGGTTACTGAAAAAATCTTATCTATAACTAAAGGCAGCTCATAAACAAGGTCATTAACTTTTTCAATATTAATCTCGAATTGAACAAACGGAGCTTCGCGCTGCCTGTTTAATTCTGCAGCAGTGAAGTTGGAGTATCTTACAGCAATCACGTGCTGTTTTTGCGGCAGGAGCGTAAATGCAAAAGGCAGTAAAACATCAGTAACAAATTGCGCTTTTTCAAATGCCTTCTCTTTTCCAACGAGTCCGAAGCTGTGAAGAAATTTTCCGTCCACGTAAACTTCCATTGCGCCATACTGGCTTAATGACATCAATAGCGGAACGTTCATCATGGAAGAATCCGTTTCAAAATACATGCGGAACCAACCAATGCCTTTAAACCCGGGCATGTTTGAAATAGATAAGGGATGTCCGCTGTCGGGCTTTATTTCCTGCCAATCCTTGTCATCCCAATTAACTGATCTCCATTGCTTATTGTCGCCCTCATGGTATTTCCATGATTTTCTGAATTCAAAACCATTCCAACCTTTAATAGCAGCATGTCTCTCATGGCTGCCGGGCGCACCAAAAGTTACCTGCGCCTGCAATTTTAAAACAGGAAACAGAAAAATAAAGAGAAAAAATTTAAGCAGGAAATTTTTATAGCAGAAATGTTTCAATTCTGCAAACAGGGTTCTCATAAAATAATAATTATTTATCTTGCATGAAAATACGTGTTGAAGGATCACGAAAGAAAATCATTTTTATTCCATTCTTTACTGCCATGATATAATTGTGCAGCCCGTTGTTTCATTTCTTCCGCTATCAATTTACTATCACCGCCTGCTGCGGTGAGCTTCTCAATTATATTCATGTAGCTTGCTTCATCCCTGTTCTGACTTAATTTAAAAACATTTTCAATTTGCTCCACTTCAATTTCAAAAGCCACAATTGCTTTCATCATCCGCTGTGTGTATTCTGCCGGAAGGTTATCGAAAACTGTAGCAGAAGCGGCATTATTGTTTTCAAAGTGCAGTGTGGTTTTTTTTAATACGTTAATCAAAGCTTCCTCATCCAGGAATCTTATTTTCCCTTTTACATGCACAGTCATGTAATTCCATGTGGATCCCATGTGCGGATCGGTGTACCAGCTTGCGCTTACGTAACAATGCGGTCCGGTGAATAAGGCAAGGACATTTGAATTCTTTTCAAACGCTTTGTGATGATCGGTTTGCCGCATGATATGACCGGAGAGAAAACAACTTCCGTTTTTCTCTTCTATAAACATGGGAACCTGAGTGGCAACGGGTTTTTGATTTTCATCACTTCCTGTTAAAAATGCAAATGGATGTTTACGGATAAACTGAAGAATGACTTCTTTATCGCTTTCTTTAAAATATGATAAGTTGTACATGCGGCAAATCTACTGCGATTCTTAAGAAAACAGGATAGAAATGAATTTTCGCAGGGAGATTGAAAATAAAGTCTCTTATTCAATCCCATATCAAACTCCTCCTATTCCTTCATTACCTCCACCATCTTCGCTCTTGTTTTCTCACCAGGCAACATTCCAATTCCTGCGCTTAAATTATCCTTCATGTTAGCAGGATTTCCGGTGCCTGTAATTATACCGGTAACTGCAGGATGAGAAAGAATATATTTCAGAAAAAACTGCGCCCAGCTATGGATGCTGTATTCAGCAGCCCACTGCGGCAATGGTTTTCCTTTCACTGCGCTGAAGAGCGTACCTTTTTCCAACGGCTCATTGATGATCACCGCCACCCCGTTATCTTTTGCTGTATCGAGCAGCCGGTGCTCTGCATTGCGCTCACGGATAGAATAATTAAACTGGACAAAGTCAGGCTTGGCGGAAATGATTATTTTTTCAAGCTGTTCGTGAGCTGATGCCGTATAATGCGTCACACCTGTATAACGTATCCTTCCCTCCTGCTTCCATTGCTTCAGCGTTTCGAGATGCGTTTGCCAGTCAACGAGATTATGCACCTGCATTAAATCCATTTGGCTGCGTTTCAGCTTTTGCATGGATGCTGTCATTTGCCTGATCCCTTCTTTTCTTCCAGTGATCCAAACTTTGGTGGCGTAAAAAAATTTGTCCGCAATATCCAATTCAGAAGTCAGTTCACCTATTACCTGTTCTGATTTTGCATACATAGGCGAGGTATCAATCATTTTTGCGCTATGCGCTGTCATCAGCTTCAGCACTTCGCGAAGGGGTTTTCGTTCAGATTCTGAATGTCCGACATCAAATTTTTGCCAGGTGCCCAGCCCAATGGCAGGAATGGGTTCACCGGTAGAAGGAATGTTGCGGGTAATCATACTTGGCGGATGTTGCAGGAAAAAATTTATTTTTTGATTGTTAAATGTCCGGCAGAAGTAAATTCAGAAAACAAAATTACTTTCATTTGAAAAAACAACATTTAAAAAAAACGGTTGTTTCAGGGATTATCGGCCGTTGCATCCTCGGCAGATGGCGCATCATCAGGAGTTTTTTCTAAATCCCTGTCTAATTCGTACAAAGAATTGGAGCTTATCTTTTCGCCACCTGCAATTTTTATTTTATCCAATAAGTTTAAAGAAAGTGTTTCTTCTTCGGTTTGCTCTTTCACAAACCATTGCATGAAATTCCATGTAGCCCAGTCCTCTTCCTCCATGCTCATCTTTACTATCTTGTAAATGGCTTTGGTATTGTCCACTTCGTGCTCAAATACTTTTTCAAAACAATCATGTACATTCACAGGGTCAGGCGGAGGTTCAGGTATGGCAGTGACTTTCACCTTCGCGCCTCTTTTTAAAATGTACTCCAGCACTTTCATCATGTGGTTGCGCTCTTCCTGTGCATGCCTGAAAAGAAAATTCGCAATGCCACCGAATCCAGCGCTGTCAGCCCATGCCCCATACGATAAATAAATTTGGGAAGCATGCGCTTCCTTGGTCATTTGTGTATTCAATGCTGTTTCAATTGTTTTTGAAAGCCTGTTGGTATTCATCGTTATAATTTTGTTTGTAAATGTAAGGAATCAAATCTTTTAAGGACTGTGGTTTACTCATCAGTGGTACATAATGCAAAACTATTGAATGAAATTTGCAGCAGAATCTTTTTCTAAAACCTGTGAATTATGTAACTTATTTCCAAAAATATGTAATGTTTTTTTGAACAGTAAACTTTAGCTTTACCCCTAATAATAAAAAATCATGGGAACTCCTGCCAATTGAATTAAAAAAAATAAAACTGATGGATACCATATTGACAAAAACGCTGTTATTACCGTTATGCAGGCTTTTAGGTCATAATTGGAGATATGATGATTATTCTGATTGTATGAATGAGGATGGCGAAGAATATGGTTTTAAAACCTACAGGAAATGCCTGCGATGCAATCAGCATGAGTTCTTTTTACCTGAGGAATTCAATGAGAAAAAAGCTTCTCTTCAAACTTATCATGGTGTAAAAAATTATTAAGGCAGGGTTAAATACTTTTTGGTCAGCTTATTAAAGCCTTTGAAATTTTTCAAAGGCTTTTGCTTTTTAATCATAATTAAATATTCATCACTTTTGAACGGAACGGATTCTTCAAAACATAAAAATTCAGTATCTTTCCATTCTTAATTTAATAAACGATGCCGGATACAAAACTGCATGATGAACCTTCTGTACAAAAGACGCGGCAGCTCGCTGCTATAATGTTTACAGACATGACGGGTTATACCGCGCTGATGCAGGAGGATGAGAAGAAAGCAAAAATACTGGGCACCCGACAGCGGACAACGCTTGAAAAATTCATTCCTTTTTACAACGGGAAAATTCTCCAGTATTACGGTGACGGTACGTTGAGCGTTTTCGGAAGCGCTACAGAAGCAGTAAAATGCGCTGTTGAAATCCAGAAAGAACTGCAAAAGGAGCCAAAGGTGCTGCTGCGCATAGGACTCCACTCAGGCGACATTGCTTATGATGAACATGGCGTGTATGGCGACAGTGTGAACGTGGCATCGCGTATCGAGTCGCTTTCCGTTCCCGGGGCGGTGCTCATTTCTGATAAGGTGTATGATGAAATAAAAAACCAGAGCGACATACAAACTAACGTACTGGGCAAGTATGCTCTTAAAAACGTGAAGCGGCAGGTGGAAGTATATGCAGTGGCCAATGAAGGGCTGGTGATTCCCACACCCGGGCAAATAAGCGTGAAAGCCGCCTCGGATAAAAGCATTGCTGTGCTTCCGTTTATAAACCTGAGCGCGGATGTGGAGAATGAATATTTCAGTGACGGGATTTCAGAAGAAATCCTCAATGCGCTCACACGCGTTGAAGGTTTGCAGGTAACCGCGCGGACTTCATCATTTTCTTTCAGGGGAAAAAACGAAGATGTAAGAGTGATCGGGTCAAAGCTGGGCGTGGCCACCGTGCTGGAAGGCAGTGTGCGCAAAGCGGGAAAGAGAGTGCGCATTACTGCACAGCTTGTCAATTCGGCTGACGGATACCATATCTGGTCGGAAGTTTATGACCGTGACCTGGAAGATATTTTTGAAGTCCAGGATGAAATCTCACTCAAGATCGTAAACAGGTTAAAAGAAAATTTCACCCTGGGTGAAAAAAAAGAACACATAGTCAAGCCGCCCACAGAAAATATAGAAGCCTATAATCTTTACCTCAAAGGGCGTTACTACTGGAACAAATGGAATCCTGAAGATATTACCAAAGCGATTAAAACATTTGAAGAGGTAATCATTCTCGATCCCGGTTTTGCTTTGCCTTACTGCGCCCTTTCTTACTGTTATTCATTCCTTGGTTCTGCAGGCCTTATGCCTCCGGCCGAGGCATATCCTAAAGCAAAAGATTATACGCTGAAAGCCATAGAGCTTGACCCAAATCATGCCGAATCGCATTTGTCGCTTGCAACCATTAAATTTTTTCACAACTGGGATTTTGATGGCGCTGAAGCATCGCTTAACAAAGCATTGCAGCTCAGCCTGAATTCTTCTTTGCTCAACCAGGTGCACGGATGGTTTCTTATTGCCAAAGGCGATTTTAAAAAAGCTATTGAAAAAATGGAACAGGCATCACTGCTCGATCCGCTGTCACTTCCTTTATTGTCCAGCATTGCGGATGCTTATTCTTTTGCAGGAAATTTTGATAAAGCCCTGGAAATATATGATAAAGTGATTGAAATGGATCCTTCTTTCCGGAGAGCTTTTGAGGGAAAGGGCACCGTCTATCTTGCAAGTAAAGATTTTGAAAAAGCTATTGAGAATTTAGAAAAATACCAGAAAATGACCGGCAGTGAATTTAAAGGTGTCAGCACGCTCGGTCATGCTTATGGCGTTGCCGGCTATACTGATAAAGCATTGCAATGCATTGAAAAAGTAAAGCAACGCGAAGCTGCGGAACCCGGAATTTTGCTGCACATGGACTATGCATTTATTTATGCAGGGCTCAATGATTTTGATAAAGCTTTTTATTATTTGAATAAAACCTATGAGCAGCGCATGGGAATTGCCTGCCTGGGAATGATTTTTTGCATCCGGTACCCGCTTCTGCACAAATTAAAAGCGGATATGCGTTTTCACCAGATGATGGTAAAAATAGGTCTTG
>DATEMK010000614.1:0-5827 GCA_035275625.1 Bacteroidia bacterium | reverse complement strand
AATTCGGAGGATATATTTACAGTAAATTAAAATCGGAAGGTACATTTTACAACCGGCTGGGATTACGCTATCAATTCACAAAAAAATATTTTGCCTGCTTTAACCTGAAATCACACTGGGCGAAAGCTGATTTTTTCGAATGGGGGATCGGAGTAAGATTATAAATTAAAAATGAAGAATTAAAAATGCAACTCAGCGTTCGAAGCCCTTCCTCAGGTTTAATCATAGAAAAATATTTTTTAATTATTCTTTTATCGTTTCTTTTTTCTTCCTGCAAAAAAGAACATCTGTTTGATTGTTTTAAAGGAAGCGGCAAGACTATTACTGTTGAAAGACAGGTTTCATATTTTAATAAGATTGATACTTATAATGATGTAAACCTGGCTCTGCATAGCGGAGCAACAGGATCGGTCAAAGTTACCGGTGGTGCAAATATTATTGACGGCATTACAGTTTCAGTGGAAAATAACACGCTCACCATCCGCAATGAAAACAAATGCAACTGGGCAAGGGATTTTAAAAATAAATTTACTGTTGATGTATGGGTGGACAGCTTAAATCTTCTTACCAACAACGGTTCAGGGAATATTACATTTGAGGATACTTTGTTTACTTATGCGTTTCAATATGAGAACTGGAATGCATCCGGTTCGGTTAAACTAAAATTTAATGGTGACCGCATTTCAGTAAATGTTCATACGGGGAGCGCTGATCTCACAGTGAGCGGAATTGCCGGTATTGATTTTCTTTATCATAACGGATACGGTTACATGAATTTTAAAGATTTAAAAACCCGCATTACCTATATTACCAATCAAAACAGCGGTGATTGCAAAATCAATGTAAGAGATGAAATGTTGGCGCAAATAAAATATATAGGTAACATTTACTATTCAGGTAATCCCTCTAATTTAATAACAAGGATAACCGGAACAGGTCAGCTTATTCATGAACAATAATTTACTATAATGCCTGCTTCGGTAAAATTTTTAGCTCGGCTTATCCTGTTCTGGCTGCTGTTTTTTTTCTTTTTCAGAATACTTTTTGTTCTTTCACAATTCAAAACAGCAGGTACTGCTCCGTTTCCGGAAATTATAAAAATTTTTTATTATGGCATCCGGCTTGATCTTTCCTGCATTTCTTATACGCTTGCTTTTCCTGTTCTTTTATTATTCCTTCAGTTACTGTTTAAAACAAAATTTTTAAAATCAGTCAACCGGTATTTTCATGCAATTGTAATTTTCTGTTTCACCGGTTTTTCCCTGGGAAATATTTCTCTCTATAAAACGTGGGGTACAATTATTAATTCACGCGCGCTTTTTTATTTATCTCAGCCGAGAGAAGTATATGCATCCATTTCAAATATTGAATGGCTCATTTCTTTTGCTATATGGGCAATAATTTTTATCGTGTTCTATTATCTTTACAGGCGCTTTGTACAAATTTTTTTTCCGGACCCTTCCCGGATAAAGTTCAGGACAGCAATACCTTTACTTACCTGCACTGCGTTGATTGCATTAGGCGCACGGGGCGGAACTCAGCTTATTCCCATCAATGAAAGCTCCGCATATTTTTCATCCAGGCATTTATTTAATCAGATGGCCACTAACCCGATCTGGTACCTTGCACACAACATGATGCAGGCACAAATTGCAAATGAAAATTCATACCGCTATTTTGATCAAGCCGTTTCGCAGAACAATCTGAAGCAACTATATAATTCAAAAAAAGACAGTACAACAAGGATTTTTAATATAGACACCCTTAATACACCCAATATTGTTATTATCATTCTTGAAAGCTGGAGCGCTGATGTTGTAAAAGCATTGGGCGGTGAAGATAACGTAGCTCCAAATTTCAACCAGCTAACAAATGACGGAATTCTTTTCAGCCATATTTATTCGAGCGGTTTCAGGACGGACCAGGGGATTGTTTCCATACTCAGCGGATTTCCCGCACAGCCCAATAATTCTATTATTCGTTATCCTGAAAAAACTGAAAAACTTCCTTCCGTTATCCGTGAATTTAAAAACAATCATTACCATACATCTTTTTACTATGGCGGTGAAATAGGTTTTGCGAATATGAACAGCTATTTTCTCAACCAGGGCTGCGACAAGCTGATTACTGAAGATAATTTTACAACGGCTAAACACAGCAACAAATGGGGCGTCTATGATGAGTTTGTTTTAAACAGGCAGGCGCAGGACCTGGAAAAAGAAAAAGAGCCGTTTCTGTCTATATTACTAACGCTTAATACCCATGAGCCGTTTGATATCCCGATAAAAAATCCTTTCGGGAACGATAATGATCCTGATAAATTCAGGGGAGCTGCTTTTTATACAGATCAGTGCCTGGGCAGCTATTTCAAAAAAGTTAAAGCAGAGCCGTGGTTTAATAATACTATTTTTATACTCCTTGCCGATCACGGCCACAGGATGCCGAAAGAAAATAATTACGAAGATCCTGCAGCCCGGAGAATGACTATGATGTTTTATGGAAATCTTATCAAGCCTGAACTTAAGGGAAAAGTTTTTGACAGGATTGCCAATCAAAATGATTTTGCCGCCACATTGCTTTCGCAGCTGGATATGGATCATTCGGAGTTCACGTGGAGCAATAATATATTTAATGTAAACAGAAATGACTTTGCCTATATTTCTCTCGATTACGGCTTAGGCTGGGTCCTTCCAAAAGGACATTTTACCTGGCATTTTGACACCGGAAACATTAATTTCCAAAAAGGAAAAGAAAACATCACCGATGCTGACATTGCCAATGCAAAGTCTTATATACAATGTTTATATAAAGAATTTTTGGAATACTGAAACTGTTGTAACACTATTTTAATTAAACAGGTTAATGATTACTGCTTTTACTTTTGCGAACCATTCGCGTATATGGGTTTTTACATCCTGGAAAAAGTAAACATCAGCAGCATTGAAACCTACCGCCTCCAGCCCGGCCTTCCGGGCAATGAATACAGCGCGCTGGTTATGGAACTTTTGAGTGACAATTGTTACGGATTTGACATTATAATTGCTGATAAAATTCTGAACGGATTGTCTTGTGTTTAATCCTTCTTTGTCAATCCAGATAACAGAATCAGGCATGCCAAGTTTTTTCAACGCCTTGCTCATGGCTTTGGGTTCATTGTAATATTTGTCGCTCAGGTTATCGCCACTGCAGATAACCTGCTTGATAAGCCCGGATTGATAGAGTGAATAAGCAGCATAAATGCGATGGTCAAAATAGGAGTTGTTCCCGCCCCCGACAAGGTATTTGCTTGTGCCGAGAATTAATCCATATTCATTAAGCGGGATCGAACCGGTGTTGTCAAAAAGAAAGCGCGAGGTAAAAATATTGACATAGAGGTTACATGCCGTAATAAAAACAAGGCAGGCAAGAAAAACGCGCAATATAAATTTGTAAGGTCGTTTCAGTCTTTTTAAAAACATGGTAATATAAGCCAGGTTTGTCCACGCTGTAAAGATGAATAATTTTTATGATTGCGATGTTAAGGTTTTGATAAAAAAAATTTGATGCATGCATACTCCTCAGAAATCCTTTCCTCCGCAAATTCCAAAAGCGAACTCCTTTTTACAATTTTATGAAATCTGCATCCTTCCGGGAAGGAGGCATAATACTTTAGTATAAATTTCACTGGTAAATTTCGGAATGATATTTTTATTAAATAGCTTAGCTTCCTGAATATATTAATCTATCCAAATGAAAAAAATAATACTCTTAACCGGCATCATTTTTATTTTTTCAAAACCGTTTGTTCTTGTTGCACAATGTATTTGTCCGGGTCCGCTATATTTTCAGCCTTATGATTCGATAAGTAATTTTACTTATATTCAAAATACACCCGGGAGCCTTTCTTCCACTAACGGGGAATTATGGTTCAATAACATACAGGGTGCAGGTTATCATAAAATATATGATTCCATTCCGGGTTTGTCAGCTATTTCACAGGGTTTTACTGTCTCCTGCAAATTTTTTCCTGTAAATGGAAATTCGCCCGGCCACATGTTAATGATGTTTACAGAGACAAGCGAAGATCCTTATACTTATCAAAACCCTTATCCTAATACAAACAATGATGCTTTAGGAGTAGTGTTTCTTTCGCCCGATATGCCAACGGGCAGCACTTGCTGCACAAATCCCACAGACCCGTTAAATCCATGGGGCTTCAGTGTATTTGCTAAAAAAGATACGTCTCTGGATCATGCTGTTTTATTAACGGGAATTCATTTACCCTCTTTAAATTCTTATTATTACCTGATGCTGCAACGGACAAATCCCGCGCTGGTCACCCTGAGCGTTTTTAATGATTCTCTGTTTACGCAGCACCTCCCGGGGTCACCTCTGTGTTTCTCCATAGACAGCGCTATCGGACCTTTTAATTATTTTCAGCAAGGCGTATTGACTACTGCCTCACAGTATCGCGTAATCAATGCCTATCTTGATGACCTGAAAATCTGCAGCGGAACTTCCTGCACTATTTTATGCCCTGTACCTGTTGCCGAAACCATGGAGGAAAATAATTTATTCGAAATAAAATCAAACTCTTCCGCAGGCACTATCACTATAAGTCTGAATAATTATCTTATAAAGAATAAATTCTTAATCACTATAACAGATGCAGGAGGGAAAAAAGTTTTTGAAAATTACTATTCTCCCGGAAAAAATAATATCGAAATAAATTCTTCTGCTTTTTCCGATGGCATTTATTTCATCACCCTGCAAACTGATAATGCTGTTGCCGCAAAGAAGCTTGTTTACAGCAAAGAATAAAAACAATATTTATTTTACCGGAATTCGCCTGTAAAAAAGAAATCCTCCTGCCTGTTTTAAAAATTCACAATCAGGATGTGACCGAAAAAATTCACGGTTGGTTATTTTAGTAACAAAGTAAGACGGCTTGTCAATTTTTCCATTAAGCAAAGAATCTTCTTCATGCTCTTTAAATTTTGTCAATGCGGGTTTCTGAAAATAAAAATAGTGCGCGTAGCTTTTAAATCCTGCCGGAATTACATACACGTCTTTTCCTGCAAGACTTTTATAAAAATTAATTGCCGGAGCCTGTGAATACGCTTCTATCTTTGGGACCACAGCAGCAAGATAGAAGAACATGCAAAATGCCGTGGAGTAAAATAAAATCAGGATTCCTTTCATAACATCTTTATGCTTTATAATAAAAATTGAAATAACAACCCCAATTAAATAAATCATCCCGATGATAAATTCATACCCGCTCCATGGCACAGGATTCTCCAGGCACGCAACTGCAAACGGATCTTTTAAATAGGGAATTAACCATTCCTTATGCTGTGCTGCAAGTGGTGCTGCAATCAGCAAGACAGAAAAGACAGTACCGATAGCAATGAGCAATTTTGAAACATAGCCCGCTATTTTTATTTTATGCTTGATAAGATGATGAATATAGATGCTTGCAAGAAACGAAAGCGGTATGTAGGAGAGCGATGAATAGTGAACAATCTTAGTTGTTACTATCGTAAACAAAATCATTACCACCCAAAACAATATTTTCATCAAGCCGGTAAATTCACTATTTTCAACGTACTGCTTCCTGAATAAAACAGGCAATGCCAAAACCGAAATGGGAAAACATCCTAAGAATACTACAACAAAATGATAATATAAAGGCCCGTGATGGCCGGCAACAGGTGTTAACAATAAATTAAGCTGGTAAACAAAAAACTCTTTGACAAACCAGGTCCCGTTCTGCATCATTTCAATCCCAAACCAGAAAAAAGAAAGAATAGAGAAAGAAAAAATAAAAACAAAAAAGCTTTTAAAT
>DATEMK010000613.1:0-10306 GCA_035275625.1 Bacteroidia bacterium | reverse complement strand
CCGAATATTCCCATACCGATGCCTGTACCGGCAGCAGCAGTATTACTTCCGACTAAACAAATAGCACCGGCCAATGAAGAACTAAAATTACCACCGTTCCAAACTGAAGAAGAACCTATGATTGCTGCACTGGTAGCAGTTCCTGAAGTCCCCCCGGCAAGCCCGGGACCTGAACCGGCAGTTACACTTCCCATAACAGCAGGATTGGTAACAGTTGTTGCGCCCAGTGTTCCTGCAGCTAAAACATAACCTAAATAACCATCGGCACCTGTAACACCGTTTCCATGCACACCATATCTTCCGGAAGTTGCGCTGGTAGTAGTACCATTAATACCGCTTAAAGAAGCGCCACCTGCAGAGGTGAGCATTTCAGTTGCCGTTGGCGCCACATTAATTCCGACCGAAGTGTTATTGTCCTGAATTTTTCCTGTACTGATGGTATTAGCATCACTCCATCTTGCTGCAAAATTTGCAGTACCTGTCACAACAGATACCGCACTTGTTCCATTTCCTTTCAGCATTCCGGTTAACGAAGTTGCGCCTGTACCGCCATTGGCAACAGGCAGTGTTCCCGAAACGTGTGTGGCAAGACCAATTTTACCATAAGAAGGAGCAGTTCCCGCTCCGCCTGAAATAAGAGCATTGCCTGTAGCGACATCAGCAAGCTTCGACAGGGTTGAAGCCCCCGAGGCATAAATAATATCACCGATTGTATAAGAAGAATTTCCTGTTCCGCCATTGGCAGCAGCCACCACACCGGTAACATTATCCGCATCGCCTGAAATATTTCCGGTAATATCGCTTCCCGGAATAGAAGAAACAGCAGTCATAGCCGAAGTACCATTGCCTATAACATACCCTGTTAACGTTGTTGCGCCTGTGCCGCCATTAGGGACAGCAACAGTTCCCGTTACATTTGCAGCAGTGCCGCTTACATTCCCTGTAACATTACCAGTGAGATCTGCTGTAACAGTTCCGGCAGAGAAATTTCCTGAAGCATCACGTTTCACTATTGTACTTGCAGTATTTGCATTGGTAGCAGCATTGGCAGCATTAGTTCCACTGGCAACATTAGCAGATGTTACTCCGCCAACCATATCCACAGAAGTGGTTGTCTGAGTTCCTGATATGTCACCTGAAAGACTTCCTGTGAAATTAACCGCATTGCCCGAAATATTTCCGGTCACATCGCTTCCGGGAATGGAAGAAACAGCAGTAAAAGGAGAACCTCCGTTGCCTTTTAAATATCCTGTAAGAAAACTTGTTCCTGATCCGCCAGCATCAACAGCAATCGGGGTAACTATCCCGGTTAAAGAAGTAATATCAGAATTGGCTCCTGAAGCTGCCGCACCGAGATTGCCTCTTGCATTATTTGGATTGACTGCTCCTGTGCCACCGCTTGCAACAGGAACAGTTCCTGATAAAGCAGCAGCATCATTTACTAATATCCATCCCGGAGTCACCGGGGTTCCGGTATTGAAATAGTAACCTGTTGAACCGTCAGTCTGGAAGACCATAAGACCTGTTGCAGGGAGAACGAGCGCTGCACGTTGTGCCGCAGTCATTCTCGGAACCAGAATTCCTTTTGTTGTGGAAGATACATCGAGCATAGCTGAAGGATCAGCGGCAGCCCCTGTAGGGTTAATGCCCACACCATTCTGGCTGAAGGCAGGAATAAATGCTATTATCATCATCCCGATCATAACAGCAGTAATGCGTAATTGTTTTGAGTGATTCATAGAATTGATTTTTGGTTTATTTTAATTGTTTTTATGTTTACTATTATTCGAGGTTATAAATAAATTGAAAAGAAGCGCCAAAGCCGGTAAGACTTTATGGCGGCAAAAAGTTATGCTAACTTAGGCGGGTCAATGTAATGACCATTGTAAACAGGAAGCGATACCTTGAGCGAATTTTTCGGTATAGGGAACCTTAAAACAAAAACATCCCTGTAAAAAAAATAATCGTTAACTTTTTTCCGTATAAGGGAAGGCGTTTTTTTTTCCCTTTGAAAAGCTACTGACACTTCATTGGAAATATACTGAGGAAATGCCTGGAAATTTATAAAACGCTTATCTTCTTCCCCGATGTTATAGTGCGTTACAAGACTTACCCTGCCGGTAAGGTAAATAAAAGCAAATAATAGAATTTTTATATATCTGCTGTGCATGTAAAATTTAACTCATTTGAAAGAAGTCAGCTATTCAAAAAGCAAGTAAAGAAAATTTTTTTATTCTTGCAAATATTCCAGCGTCTATTTATAAACTTTTTGGCGAACCGACAAAAATGATGGGTGAAACTATTATAAATACAGGGTTAGTGATAAGGCTACGATGGTAGTGTCTACTGGTTTTCCACCGTTTGGTAAAAAATAAGTTCAGTTATTTTTCTATTATTTTAATTGATTGTAAATTACACCAAAAAATTAATCACATCGAAAATTTCTCACCTCTACTAACAGATTATAAGAACATGTCTAAGCGCATGTACATATTCTTTTTTCAAAAATTCGGCAGAATGAACTATAAAGAATTGGCAAAAAAACCAATTTGATAAAGTTAAAGCGGATCCACATCCACCTGTATGACTAACGAACGGTTCTCAGGCTCTGCTTTGAAATGATCCATTGCAGTGCCGAGCATTTTTTTTATTTTTATAACAGAAAGATTGCGCTCCGTCTTCAGAAGCATCGTCCGCAGAAAATAATTTTTTATTTTAGAAACAACCGGAGTAACAGGACCGAGCAAACGTTTTCCGAAAACAGCTTTTAATTCTTTTGCAAAAGCGATGGAAGTTATTTCTAATTTTTTTTCGTCCCTGTGTTTTATTCTTATTTCAGTTAAACGGTAGTAAGGCGGATATTTGAATTTGTTACGCTCATTCAATTCATATTCATAAAAACCCCTGTAATCATTTTCAACAACAAAATTGATGATCGGGTTTTGCGGATGATACGATTGGATAATCACTTTTCCTCTTTTAAATTTTCTTCCTGCACGCCCGCTTACCTGCGCCATTAGCTGAAAACTTTTTTCGTGCGCGCGGAAATGCGGAAAGTTCATCAGGCTGTCGGCATTAATTATTCCCACCAGACTCACATGATCAAAATCAAGGCCCTTAGTAATCATCTGTGTTCCGATTAAAATATCAATTTCGCGGTTTTCAAACCCGGAGATGATTTGCTGGTAGGCTGTCTTTGATCTTGTGCTGTCGAGATCGAGTCGTGCAATTTTCTTATCCGGAAAAAAAACGGTAATGTCATCTTCAATCCGTTCTGTTCCGTAACCGCGCATCCGCAAATCATGATCACCGCAGGCGGAACATTTTGAAGGAGGAGAAATGGAATAGCCGCAGTAATGACAGCTCAGCCGGTTTCCTTTTTTGTGAAACGTAAGCGTGACATCGCAATTAATGCAATGAGGAATCCAATGACAATTCTGGCATTCTATCATGGGTGCAAACCCGCGTCTGTTTTGAAATAAGATGACCTGTTCGTGATTTATCAAAGCATGCTGCATTTCATTCAGGAGCGCTTCAGAAAAAAAAGATTTTATTTGTTTTCTCTTTGTTGCCTCTTTCAGGTTCACCACTTCAATGTGCGGCATTTGTATATCGGCAAACCGTTTTGATAAACTGACCAACCCGAATTTATCTGAATGCGCATTAAAAAAACTTTCAATAGAAGGAGTAGCAGACCCCAAAATTGTTTTAGCGTTTTGAATTTTTGATAAGATGATGGAGGTGTCGCGTGCATTATACCTCGGGGCAGGATCAATTTGCTTGTATGATCCGTCATGCTCCTCGTCCACTATAGTTAAACCCAGGTTTGAAAACGGAAGAAAAATTGCAGAGCGCGCACCGATGATCACCTGGTATTTTTTTTCATCAGGATACTGCTGAAACAAAATCATTTTATTCCATACCTCTGCTCTTTCGCGCTGGTTGAATTTTGAATGATAGACCAGCAAATGCTCACCATAGTGTTTTCTCAAACGGTTAATGATCTGGGTGGTGAGCGCAATTTCGGGCAACAAATACAATACTTGTTTTCCCTGTTTGATCTGTTCATCAACCAGGTGAATATAAATTTCGGTTTTTCCGGAAGACGTTACACCGTGCAGCAATACTACCTGCTGATTATTGAATTGTTCTTTGACAGAATTAAGGGCAGTGAGCTGGTCTTCGTTCAAGTCCGATTTATCTTTTAAAACATAGCCGGGCTGCGGATCAGAAAAATTATCTTCTTCCACAATTTCAAAAATATTTTTCTTTACGAGGTGATTCAGCATGGCATTGGTCGAACGGGATATTTTCAGCAACTTTTCTTTTAAAACCGGTTCGTCCTGCTTTTCTGATTTCAGCTTCATGAATTGCATCAGCAGGTCAAGCTGTTTTGGTGCGCGACTTTCAAGGTTGTCAAAAATTTCTTTTAGAAATTCATCGTTTGCAGCTTCGGTTAATTTTATGAAAACATTTTTCTTCGGCTTAAAAACTTTGTCGAGCTCTTCACGCAGCATTAAAATGCCTTTGTCAATCATTGTTTTCACAAGAGGAATTACATTTCTTCTGCCTGTTATTTTGGAAATCTCGTGAAGTGTTAATTCTTTATTCAGCTCCAATGCTTCGGCAACAAGAAATTCTTTTTCTTCAAGATTGGAAAAATCTTTTTCAAAAACAGGGTTAAACAAAACTTTGGTTTCACTTTCCAGCTTGAAAGCGGATGGCAGGGCAGCCGTCATTATTTCACCCAAAGTGCACATGTAATAGTCCGAAATCCAATCCCACAATTCAAATTGCTTTTCATTTACTATTGGAAACGGATCAAGAACGGAAGCAATCGGCTTTGCTTCGTATACATCCGGTTTGTTATTATGGATTTTACGGATAAGAGCGGAATACATTTTCTGTTTTCCGAATTGCACCGCCACTCTTTTGCCCGGGGAGATCAACGAAGAAAATTCATCAGGAACGTAGTATGTATATAAATGAGGTAAAGCTAATGGCAGGATGACATCAACAAATAAATTATTATTTTGAAAATTAAATCCCATGATGTATTCAAAAGAAAATCAGAAATCGCGTGCTTTTAAATTAAGCCACCCTTTTTTGTAAAAAAAATAAACCTGCAGAATTACAACCAAGAGCATGACAATCATTACCGAGATATATCCGTAGGGAGAATAAAGCTCGGGCATATTTAGCGGCAACTCTCTTCCTGTCCGGGGATCCACATGGGCGAAATTCATTCCGTACAAACCCACAATAAATGTTAATGGAATAAATATAGTGCTGATGATGGTAAGCACTTTCATCACCTGGTTCAACCGGTTGCTGACACTTGAAAGATATACATCCATCAAACTGGCGGTAACTTCTTTGTAACTGTCCACAATATCAAGAATCTGGATGCAATGGTCGTACGCATCACGAAAATAAACTTTAGTATTCTCCGCAATCAAAGGAAAATTTGAACGCAGCACATCGTTAATTTTATCACGTTCGGGCCAGACGGATCTTCTGAAAACAATCAGCTCACGCTTTACCCTCAGAATTTTATTCATGGATTCACGTGTCGGAGCTGTGATCAGTTCATCTTCCAATTCATCCAGGCGATCGCCAATTTTTTCAAGCAAAGGAAAATACAAATCAATCGCTGAATCTGATATTGCATACGCCAGATAATCGGCTCCCTGCAGGCGCAGGTAACCCTTAGACTTACGAATCCGCTCACGCACATTTTCAAACTGGTCATTATAACTTTCCTGGACAGTAATCACATAATTTTTTCCAAGAAATAAACTTAACTGCTCATTCATTAATCCCCCGTTATTCTCACACAATAACCTGGAAATAAAAAAAAGATGCCCGGGATATTCATCTACTTTAGGCCGCTGGTAAATATTAAATACATCTTCCATTTCAAGGCGGTGAAATTCGAAATATTCTGCCAGCTCCTCATAAAATTTGCGGTCACCGAAACCTTTGATGTCAAACCAATGGACGCGATCTGCCGTCTGTGTTAATTGCTGCTTTATTGCATGGAGATCGGGAAGATCTTTTTCCTCAAAAAAATCTTTATTAAAGCAGAACGAATGAATTTTCGGCTTTGGAGCATCCGCAGGAATATTCATCACACCCGGTGCAGCGCCCGGTGCAGCATGCTTTGCCCGCTTTATGCGAAGGTTAATTTTGGGAAATCTTCTTCCCGAAGCCGTAGTTTTCAAAAGAATTTTATTTTGTTGTAAAAGTAATTTTTTTTGGAAGATTCTTTAATTGCTGAATTGCTAAATTGCTGAATTGTTAGTTAACTTGCGGAATATTTAAATATGAACAAGCCATTTAGCCAATTAATATTTTAACAATTCAGCAATTAACCAATGAACGACTGGTTCAAATCATGGTTTGATTCTCCTTATTATCATTTGCTTTACAAACATCGCAATGATGCCGAAGCAAAAGTTTTTCTTGATACTATTATTCGTTTCCTCCATCCTCCTCCCGGCAGTTTAATGGTGGACCAGGCGTGCGGCAAGGGACGTCATGCGAAGTATCTGAATTCCCTTGGCTTTGATGTAACCGGGATTGATTTATCTCAGCAAAGCATTGCATATTGCAAAAAGTTTGAAAATGATCACCTGCAATTTTATGTGCATGACATGCGAAGAATTTTCAGAACCAATTATTTTGATTTTGTTTTTAATATTTTTACAAGCATCGGTTATTTTCGTCATGATCATGACCAGCAACTGGCTGTAGATTGCGGGGCAATTGCATTAAAAAAAGGCGGAAAATATATTATTGATTTTATGAATGTGCTGAAAGTGCTGAATAATTTAAAAAAGGAAGAAACAAAAACAGTGGATTCCATTACTTTTAATATTCATAAAAAAGCGGAGAACGGATTTATCACAAAAAAAATTCAGTTTACTGATGGCGGTAAAAATTATCAATTTGAAGAAATTGTCCAGGCCTTGACAATGAAAGACTTTGAAAGATATTTTAAACATGCAGGATTAACTGCTAAAAATGTTTTTGGAAATTATGCACTTGAAAAATTTGATGAACAAAATTCCGACCGGCTGATTATTGTTGCAGAAAAAACAGGTTAATGGTTATTTGTTATTTGTTACCTGTTAATCGAAAATAGAAAACCTGAATCTAATAATTGATAAACAAAATTTGAACTTCATTCAATACCTTCTTCTCTTCTTCAGCATAGTGCTGAGCGGTTTAAGTTTTTTTGTTTTCAAAAAAACCAATACGCTTGTGCTGAAGCTTTCACTTGCCTTTACCGGAGCTTTTTTATTTGCGATCAGCGTGCTTCACCTTATCCCTTCGGTGTATCAAAGCAATGACATTCACATTGGCATTTATGTTTTGCTGGGATTTTTTATACAGATATTTATTGAATTTTTTTCTGAAGGAATTGAACACGGGCATATCCATGTGCATCATAAAAATGAAAAGACATTTCCT
This sequence comes from Bacteroidia bacterium, assembly GCA_035275625.1. Lineage (GTDB taxonomy): Bacteria > Bacteroidota > Bacteroidia > AKYH767-A > OLB10 > DATEMK01. The sequence continues at coordinate 2,830 of DATEMK010000613.1, read as the reverse complement.
CTTGCCATGATGATTGGCTTATGTCTCCACTCTTATCTTGAAGGAATGCCGTTGTCGGGAAAAATAAATGGCGGGGGCAATTCAAGTTATTCCTTGCTCACAGGTATTATCCTGCATCATATACCTGTGGCATTCGCCCTGATGAGCATGCTGGTTGCATCCGACACAAAAAAATCTTTTGCTGTTTTTTATCTCCTGCTTTTTGCCAGCATGGCCCCATTAGGTTCGCTCACCAGCCAATTATTAAACGAAAAATTTCTACTGAATGCTGCCGTTTATTTTGACAGGATGATGGCAATCGTGATCGGGATTTTTCTGCACATCAGCACTACCATTTTATTTGAATCAAACAACACGCACCGGTTCAACCTTTATAAATTATTTGTGATTGTTTGCGGAGCAGCAGTTGCGATGCTGATGGACTGACTAAAGAAAAAGATTAATGATAAAATAAACAGTCCCTCCAAGCACAGCGCTGCTTGGAATGGTGAGCAGCCATGTAAGCACAATATTTCCTGCCATTCCCCATTTCACTGCTGAAAGACTTCGTGTTGTACCCACACCCATAATCGCTCCGCCAATGGTTTGGGTTGTGCTTACAGGGATGCCTGAGGTGGTTGCCCAAAACAAAGTGAGTGCTCCGGCAGTTTCCGCACTAAAGCCCCCGATAGGGCGAAGATGAGTGATTTTGCTCCCCATCGTTTTTACAATTCTCCATCCTCCTGCAAGTGTACCCATCGAAATAAAAAAATGTGCGGTGTACATCACCCAGCGCGGAACCCTGAAGTCGTCAAACGGATAAAGATATTCACTGATAAAAGGCATGTCTTTGGAGGCAAACAAAAGCATGGTTATTATTCCCATCGTTTTTTGTGCATCATTACCGCCATGCCCGAGGCTGAAACAAGCTGATGAGATAAGCTGGCCCGTTCTGAAAACCTTATCCACTTTTCCGGGTGTAAATCCCCTGCATATCCAAAGTGTTAGCACCATGATTGAGTAGCCGACCACCATCCCGATCATGGGCGCAAGAAAAATAAAAAGAATGATGGTGAAAATTTTTGTGTGCAGAAAATCGGGGCCGAGGATCAGTGAATGCATCCCGCCTTTTACAATTGCAGCACCTATCATTCCGCCAATAAGAGAATGGGATGAACTCACGGGAATACCAAACCGGGCGCAGAAAAAATAAGCCCAGATGATTGCACCGCACAAGGCTGAAAGAATAAAATACACATCCACAAACTGGTTATCCGTTTTAACAATGCCTGTTCCCAGCGTTTTTGCAACTGAGGTTCCATAAACATATAATGCCACGAAATTGAAAAAAGCCGCCCATACAACTGCCTGTCCGGGTGTAAGTATGCGCGTAGAAACAATAGTGGCTATGCTATTGGCGGCATCATTCATTCCGTTTACGAAATCAAAAATGAGTGCAACCAGGATTGCGATTAGGATTATGAAAAACATATAACGGGCTTAAGGATTAAGAATTGCTAAATTGTTAAATTGTTTTATTGTTAATGGCAGGCCATATCAGGATTCTTTAATCAAAATGGACTCAAGAACGTTTGCCACATCCTCACAACGATCAGTGGCAGTTTCGATCATGTTAATAATTTCTTTCAGCTTAATCACTTCAATGGCGTTGGTTTCTTCTTCAAATAAACGGGCGAGTGTCATATCGCTGATATCGTCAGCATGATTTTCAATACTATTAATTACAATGCAGGCTTCGCGGATCTGGTCTACATTGCGTAAGTCGCGCAATTGAGGAATTGCTTTATTTAATTCAATACAGGCTTCAAGATTCAGCTCGGCAAGCTTTACGATGCTTGGTAAAATATTTCCGATTTTATACAATTCAATTCTTTTTGCCGCTCCATGAATGCAATCAAGAATGTCATCCATTTGAGAGGCGAGGCGCTGTATGTCTTCCCTGTCAAAGGGGGTGATAAATGTACTTCCCACTTCCTGGAAAATCTGGTGAGTGATTTCATCGCCCACATGCTCAAGGCGTGCTACTTCTTTTAATAATTCAAGGCGCTTGTCTCCGGGCGGAGTATTTACAGCGTCATAGAGCGCTTTCCCGGTTTGAACAAGATTTGCTGACGCCTTTTCAAACATATCAAAAAATTTTCGCTCCTTGGGAACCAGCAGTTGCAATAACGGATTAAGTGACATAGGAATAAGTTTTTGGACTGCGAATATTCAAAAAATTTTCTTCTTATTGGATAATGTTAATAAAAGATAATCTAATTGTTAAAAAATGAGATGCATTCATTAATTTCTGATTTTATGCATTATATTTACGCATTAAATAATCCATTTAACATTAACTCATAAAAAAATTAAAAATCATGACATCAAAAGAGTATTTTCTGCAAACATGGCTCAATGAAGCCAAAATCACTGTTAATGCTTTCAAAGCGCTGCCGACAGACAAATTAGATTATCGTCCTCATCCGAAAACACGCTCTGCAAAAGAGATTGTTGACCACATTGCACCTCACACCGGGGAGGTTATTGAAGCTATTGAAACCGGCAAACTTAATTATATTACCAATGCATCTTTTCCTACTGTGCAGGATGCCATTAATGCTATTGAAACATCTACTGCGAAGCTTGAAAAAGCGGTAAATGCTGTTGATGAAAAAACATGGGATGAAAAAATTGTTCCTATGCTGGTTAACGGAAATAATGTATGGGAATGCCCGATGAGAGATATGTGCTGGTCTTTCTTATTCGATATCATCCACCACCGCGGCCAGTTGAGCACTTATTACCGCCCGATGGGAACCCGCAATCCTTCTATTTATGGGCCGACAGC
>DATEMK010000612.1:0-6466 GCA_035275625.1 Bacteroidia bacterium | reverse complement strand
GGTATTTTTTAAGATATGAATATAAAATTTTCATAATGAATGTTCAAAAAATAAAATACAAAAGTAGCTAAAAATGCAGTATTCATGATTGTAAATTGTTGTTGAAAAATCATGTAAGAACTTAACAGGAATTTCACATCTTCACTTAAAATTTTAAATATTTTTGTCCGTTATTAAATCAAAAATCATTCAATCATGAAAAAAATCATTTTAATTCTTTCGGCAATTTTATTTTCATTTTCGGTAAATGCGCAACACACGATTGTTTTAAAATCAGGAGAAAAAATGAGCGGAGAAGTGAAATCTCTTGAAAACGGAAAAGTAACGTTTATGTTCAAGGGCAACGCCATGACATTTACAGTTGCAGAAATTGAAGCGATATGGTTCAGCAAAAAAGCTGAAGAAGCCGCAGCAAAACCCGCTGATCAGACCACAGGCATGAAAGGTGTGAGTTTTGAAATGGCAGGGCGGCAACTTACAAAACCTCCCAAAGCAGAAAATTTAACAATGAAAAAAGGAATTGTGGTGGTTGCCATCTCCATTGATAAATATGGACATATTAAGAAAGCAGAACCAGGCGCGGAAGGCACAACAACCACGGATGATTATCTTTTAAAATTAGCAAAGCAGGCTGCTGAAAGCGCTCAGTTTGATAATTGCGCCAAGTGTCCTTTGGAAATGAAAGGAACAATCACACTTACTTTCTGAAAATATTAACCATAATAAGCAATCACCTCGCTATTATTATTTTCCCCTTGCTGAATATTTTATTTTTCTGAGAGACAGCATAGAGATACATCCCCTCTGAGAAACTTAAAATATTTACATCCAGGTTATTTTTAAAAGTATTTTCAAAAACGATCCTTCCTTCCATATCAGTAATTTTTAATTGGGCTTGTTCATTTGAAGAAGTTTTGAATTTAAGAAAATCGGAAGCCGGGTTTGGAAATACAATAAATTCGTTTGCCTGGTCCGTTTCAATGACACCCGTAAATACAAAGCATAATGTGTTTGAAGAGGTATTGCAGCCGTTCGAATCAGAAAGTATTAACGTATAACAACCGTCACTAATGGGTGTCAGCATGGGCTGATTCGCTCCTGTAATAACCTGGTTGTTGAGCATCCAGGTGTATGTAAAAGCGCTGTTTGTGATGGATGAAAAGATAGTATCATTCAAATAAGTTATTTGCGCCACGGGAGGCTCTACCGGGCAGCAATGAATAATTGTAATGTCAATTGCATCGGAAGTGTCAGAACAGTTTGGCGAATTGCACACATATTGATAAATCCCGGTTTGTGTAACCGTGAAATAAATATTTGTGCTTACAACAACCGGGGGCTGCTGCGAAATGTCAATCCACTCCCCTGTTCCGTTCATACAAGCAACTCCGTATAAGGTATGTGTAATGGTGTCACACAATTCGTAACAACCCGGAATCATGTTGCTGAAATCAATAGGTGGATTAATTGTTATCACATTGCTGTATGATTTACATCCCGAACTGTCATTTAATATCACCGAATAATCTCCTGCCTGTGTGACAATAACCTGGGGGTTGTTCATATTATTATAATTTATTACCTCGCCATTGCTCCATAAATAAATTCCGTTTGTCAAAGGATTTATTACTTCAAGGGTGGTATTATTTCCGGCACATAAATATCCTGCGGGTGATGATGTAATTACAGGATCAGGCGGATTTGCATGTATGATAACTGTAAGAATATCCGAAGTATCAACACAATTATTGGTATTATCCGTTTCAATTAAATAAACCACATATGAACCTGCCGGAGTCGAGGCAGGCAAATTGTAACCGCTGGTTGTTGAAACAACCTGGTTGGAAGGAAGCACGTGCCATTCATAACTAAGCGATGTACCGGCTGAAGCGGTCAGAGAAATATAGGTTCCCTCGCATACTTCACTAATGCCGTTTATTTCTGCAACCGGTGGCTGAGAAATATTTACTTCAACCGGTGCAGTAACATAAACACAATGGTTTGTGTCAGTAACTTCAACAAAATAATTTCCTGTTAACGCGGGTGAAAAAGTTTGTGCGCTGCTTCCATCATTCCACATATAAAAAGCTCCCTGCGGGGCATTCAAAACAATAGTGTTATAGCTGCACTCATTAATCGGGCCTGAGGGATTAATAACCCCGGGAACGGGAGCAGGATTGACGAAAATATTCTGACTGACAGTATCAGTACATCCTTTTGAATCAATCACTATTAATGTAACAGTAAATGTTCCGCTGTCCGCATAAGCTCTCACAGGATCAAGATTCAAAGATGAAATGCCATCGCCAAAATCCCATTTCCAGTCAATGAAGGGTGCTATGCCATTATTTGAAAGTGCGAATGCAACGGGTGTTCCTTTGCATGTAGACGAAGGGTTCGCAGTTAATGAAGCTGTTGCCCCGGGAATTGTTACCGGGTAGGAGCTTGTTGAAGTACAGGTTGAATATGTAATAGTAAGTGTTACGGTATATGTACCCGCATTTTGATATACATGCTGGGGATTTTGCTGCAGGGAAGAATTGCTGTCGCCAAAATCCCACAGATATGAAGTCACACTTGTTCCGGGTAAAGTCAAAGAAAGATTATTGAATTGTGTCGGCAGTCCGGCACACGCAGGCTCGAAATCAAAATCACAGGAACCCAAAACTGTTGCAAGAACATTATCAAGCAACAAACAAAAAGGAGGCGGAGGAGTTTGATTAACTACAATTCCTGAATAGGTAGCATAATAATATCCCGGTTTGGTATAAAGATGTGAAGGGTTCATAAGTGTGGACGTATTGTTCACACCACTTGCAGGATCTCCGAAATCCCATGATGGATTTGTAACTCCTGCAGTATAAAATCCTGAAAAAGAAATCGGGTTGCAATTATCGCTTACAACATTAGCTGAAATAATTTCTGAAGTTGTACAGGTACCACCCCCATTACAACTGTCAATCATAATCAGGAAAAAGTCTGATAAAGCAGAACATCCGAAATTATTTGTAACCTGCACCTGGTACAATCCCGTTTGGGTGGTGTTAAAAATTGCTGAAGTTGCACCGGGAATCACTAAGCTATTATTTAACCACTGATACGAAAATCCCGGATTTGTAGCTGCATATAATGTTGCATTAACTGGTGTCGGAATGCAATAAATATTTGCCGAAGGTGAAGTCAAAATGGCTTCAGGCGAAGGGTTTTCAATAACGTAAAAACTTAAAGTGGATTTGCATTGGTTACCATCCGTAGTAATTAAAGAATAATTTCCGCCATTGGTTAAAACAATTGATTGAGCCGTGCCGATCAAAGCATTCACAGAATCTTTCCATTGATAATTATTAGCAGCAGCAGATTGAATTGAAATATTGTCTCCCGAACAAAACACAGGATTAGCAGGTGTGATGACAGCCGGTACTGCCGGAGAAACAACAATATTATTTTGAACGGCAATGATAGCCGGGCAATGTGACAACGTGCATTGAACCGTTGCAGTTCCTCCTGCATTGTGGTATTCAACTTCTATTTGCTTTGTCCCCTGCCCGCTTTTTACAGAGGCAAGAGATGAAGTTACCGTCCATTCATAATACGCTCCGGGCATGTCAGCAACTATTACATCATAATTATAAATTCCGTTTGTGCAAACATTGGATGGACCACTTATGCTTGCTGAAGTGACTTCATTAATGGAATAAAAAACTGTATCGCTTTTGCAATTGTTTCCGTTTACATCCTGCTGAACACAGTATAAAAAATGCGGAGTAGTGCCATTCCAGGTTACATTACAAGTGGTCTTGTCAATTCCTGAACTGCTAAGAAGTGTTCCCCCCGTTACTCCCCAAATAATATAATGGCCCGGCAAAGCGCCATTGGCAGTATAGGTATAAGTATTTCCCATACAAATATTTTGAGGTCCTGAAATAGAATCAACAGGTTGAGTAGTTACACAATGTACTTTAATTGTATCAGGCAGTTCACAAAATAAAGCGGCTGCTGCCGGAGATACTGCCACAGAATAATAACCAGTATCAGCACATAAGAAATGGAAAAAACCTGAATATGCCTGGGTAGAAATATTTCCCAATGGGTTAACAATTGTATAATTAAATTGTCCCGGATATCCGGTCAAAATAATATTTACCGAAGCTGAATCATTTTTGCATACCGTATGAGTGGCATTCACCCCAAAAACCGGGGCGACAAAAATTTGTTTCGTTCCGGTGCCTGAACATCCTAAAAAACTATTCTGATAACTTACAGAAAGCGTGCAGGCTCCTGTTAAATATGAAAATTCAATACTTATTTCATTTGTACCATTGCCTGAAATGGTGCCGATAGTTGCGGGTGTAAGCGACCAGGAATAATATGTTCCCGGTATATACGGTACTGAATAAGTATAAGTCTGATATTGACAAACTGTATCTCTGCCCGTAATTGCTGAATTATTTGAAAGCACAGGTATATTTAAAAAAGTAGTATCCACACAATTTCCAAGACAGTTGCCCACGCTAAGCGAAACCATACCATTGCCGGCTGAACTGTTCCATACAACCTGGATATTATTGCTGTAAGGCTGCGGAGTAATAATTGTTCCCCCTGTTACATTCCAATAATAATCATTGCAAATTGCCGAAGTACTATATGTGGCTGTATCACCTTCACAAACAATAGAACGGCAAACAATATCCGGTCCGGTAGAATTTGAAACGTTCACAACAAATGAATCCGCGGCAGCGCAGCCGCAATCGGTGGATGCTTCAAAATGGATTACATAGGTTCCGGGATTATTGTAAGGATGTGAAACATCCTGTGCATTGGAATGTGTTCCATCACCAAAATCCCAGGAAAAATTATCAGCATTTGTTGTTTGGTTGATAAATGAAACCGATTGTCCTTTACAGATATTTATTACGTGATTAACATCAGCGGGCGCTGATGTTAAATTAATTAAAGGCGCTGTAGTAATCCAATACACCTGCGAATGACTTTGCTGGTTTCCGTTAGCAAAGGTTTCTATATAAGAAATGGTGGCTTGTTGAAAAGCTGTCTGAACAGAACCCCATGTCACAGTTACACTGTTATTATTAATGACATGAATGGAATCACCTGTAAAAGTCCATTGATAAGTGCTTCCGGCATGCAAGGGTGCAGTGTACGTATAAGTTGACCTTTCACAAACTATCGGGTTGGCGACTGAATCAGGCGGACAGCAGGGACCCGCTGTTACTGTATAAGTTTGTGATGAAGTACAAGCACAAGCATCTGTTATCCAGAGTGTATAATTGCCGGGTACACATGTGATAATGCTCACTGTTGTTGCACCATTCGCCCACAAATACGTATATGGAGCGCAACCACCAAAGACTGTCGGATATATCGAAGCGCAGTTACCTCCGCAAATTGTCAAATCCATGCTATCTGGTTGAATTGTTATGGTATTCTGAAGAATAGTAAATAGGGTGTCAATGGTGCAACCAAGAGCATCTTCCAGGTGGAGAAAATGAGTTCCGGGGCAAATTCCATTTATGACAAATGGATTGAGTGAAGTAGAAAATGGAAATCCTCCGTCAATCTCTCCTGAGAAAGGTGCGGTTCCACCTGTAACTGAAACCGTAATTGTGCCTGTGCAATTTGAATCACAGCTCGGAGTTGTATAAAATGTCAAACTGCATTGTCCGTTTGCTTTTACGGCAAAGAATAGCAGAACTAAAATAATTTTGTAAAGATTTTTCATGGATAAGGTTTTTTAAAAATATTTTATAAAGTAAAAATACAGTTAGTTTTTTGTTTTATGCATGTCAGATTTCTGAATATCTTACCCGTTCATTTGTAAAATTGAACTTAGCTTTGCGATCAATAAGACGCGTAATACTACAAATAAGATGCTTATTTAAAATACTTTTTCATGAAACTTGAAAATTTCCATTTAATTTTTAAATTGCATTAATTAATTTTTTAAAAATGACATACACTATTCCTCCTCAAACACGCATCGGTCACGTACACCTCAAAGTTGCAAATATTGACCGTTCATTGAAATTTTATTGTGACCTTCTCGGTTTTACTTTGATAACAACTTATGGAACCGAAGCCGCATTTATTTCGGCAGGAGGTTATCATCATCACATCGGGTTGAATACCTGGTACAGCAAAGATGCTCAGCCTGCACCTGTGAGAAGTGCAGGATTATTCCATACCGCCATTCTTTTTCCGACAAGAAAAGATCTCGCTGTTGCTTATAAAAGATTGCTTGACGCGAATTATGCAATCACAGGCACGGCAGATCACGGAGTTTCGGAAGCCATTTATTTAGATGATCCGGATAAAAACGGTGTAGAGCTGTATTGGGATAAGCCGAAAGATGTATGGCCGCGCAATCCTGATGGTTCACTTCACATGTATACCATTGCACTGGATATGGAAAATCTATTGAAGGAGTTAAATTCATAATCCTATTTTTGCC
>DATEMK010000611.1:0-10099 GCA_035275625.1 Bacteroidia bacterium | reverse complement strand
TTAAGATATAAAACAGGCCGTGCAAATCTCACACGAATTGTTTTATTTGTCGGGCATAAATTCAGCAACAATATTTCTTTTTTTTCCGAAACTGAAATTGAAGATGCAAAAGTGGAAGGTGGCGAACCCGGAGGCGAAATATCTTTAGAACAAGCCTACCTGAAATTTGATCTGAAAAAAAATATTTATCTGCAGGCAGGTCTGTTTATTCCGCGTATCGGAATCATTAATGAAAATCATTTACCGACAACCTTTAATGGAAATGACCGTCCTTTTATAGAAACGCTGTTAATTCCTTCTATCTGGCGTGAGCTGGGAGTTGGCTTATATGGATCTTCAGACAAATTTTCAGGGTTGAATTATTCTCTTGCAGTAATGAACGGATTAAATTCCGCTGCTTTTGAAAACGGATCGGGTATCCGGGAAGGAAGGTTTGAAGGTAGTGATGCAACAGCTTCCAATCTTGCTGTTAGCGGATCGCTCCAATATTTTATTGGTAATGTGAAAATGCAACTTTCTGCTTATTATGGCGGAAGTACAGGATTAAGCGCCCGTGAAGCAGACAGCCTTCAGCTTAATTCAGGAATTTTCGGCACTCCTGTAGCGTTAGGCGAGTTCAATATTCAGTATATTAAAGGACAGTTTTCATTAAGGGCTCTCGTATCTGCAATTCAAATTCCTGATGCGGATAAAATAAATCTCGCTTATGCAAGCAATACTGCTGAAACTATGTTTGGTGGTTATGGTGAGATCGCTTATGATTTACTTCCGTCAAAAAATAAAAAACTTGATTTCTTTTTGCGTTATGAAAATTTTAATCTTAATTATAAAATTCCAGTAAACGGGATTGAAAACGGTTTGTTGAAACAGCAATACTTTGTAACAGGTTTTACATTTATTCCAACTGCCGGTGTAGCGGTTAAGCTGGATTATGTTTTCAGAAAAACGGGTGATCCGAATCCTGCATTGGTGGTGAATCCTTTCCCGCAGGCGCCAAAATATTTTAACACAAATAGTTTTGTAAATATAGGGATTGGTTATAATTTCTGAAATGAAATCGCGAAGAGAGTTTATTGAAACAACCTGCAAGGCATGCATAGGAACACTCGTAATAAGCGTTTTTGCACCAGGGTTAAGCGGGTGTAAAACAATTGCTGTGATACAAACGGAAATGGACGGCAATCAAATAAAGATTCCCGCAATATCTTTTGCAGATAAAAAAATACAAATTATCAGGAGTTCAAAGCTGAATGATGATATTTTGCTGGTTAAAAATTCTGAAGTTCAATATACAGCGCTGCTTATGCGATGTACTCACAGGAATAATCCATTAAATGCAAGTGAAAGCGGTTTATACTGTTCTGCACACGGCAGCCGTTTTGATTTGGATGGTAATGTTACTTATGAGCCGGCATCGCAACCGCTAAAAAAATTTACGACTCAATTGCAAAATGATTTAATAATTATTAATCTTTAATTAAAAAACTAATATGGTCCATCCAAAAATAAAAATAGAATTATTCCTGGTTTGCTTTTTGGCGGTTATCAACGGTTGCAAAAAAGATAAAGAAGAAATTATAACACCGAATCCTGAAGTCTTAAGCAGTTTTTCTCTGAATGTTGCCCAGGCGACTTATAATGATCTTAACTCGAAAACAAATCTTTTATATAATTCCATTCAACAATTCAACACATCAAATACAAATGCTGATTTGAATACTTGTAAACAAAATTGGAAAAATTCACGGGCTGCATGGGAGCAATCGGAAGGATTTTTGTTCGGACCTGTAAGTACTGAAAACATTGATCCCCGGATTGACACCTGGCCTGTTAACTATACTGATCTTGATTCCATTTTAAATAGCTCTGCGGTTTTTACCGAAGGATTTATTGATAACCTGGAAGATGCATTACGTGGATTTCATCCGGTTGAATACCTGCTATACGGCTCAAATGGAAATAAAGTGGCAGCCGATTTTACACAAAGACAAAAAGATTTTTTGATAGCCCTTGCAAATAATTTAAAAAAGTTAACTGCACAGGTTGCTGACCAGTGGAACCCATTAACAACGAATAATTATCATAACCAATTTGTGAATGCAGGGCAAAGCAGCAGTGTATATACAACCAAACGTGCAGCATTTGAAGAATTAGTTTCAGCAATGGCAGGGATTTGTGATGAAGTTGCTAACGGTAAAATGGAAGAACCATTCGTAAACCAGGATCCTTCACTCGAAGAATCACCATTTTCAAAAAATTCTATTGTTGATTTTACAAACAATATTAAAAGTGTTGAAAATGTTTATTCAGGAAAATATTCTGCAGACGGAATAGGGATGGAAGATTTTGTGAAGCAATATAATTTGTCTTTAGATGGAACCATAAAACAAAAAATTGCAAATGCAATTGCAGCTCTCGGCAATATTACCGATCCTTTCGGGGCTGCTATTTTTTCGCAGCCTGTTCAAATTACAAATGCTCAAAATGCTATTAAAGAATTGAAGGCCGTTCTTGAAAATGATTTAATGTCATTGGTTCAGCAGAAAATAAACTAAGCTTGAAATTGCAATGAGAAAATACTTTTTTATTGTTTCAATCATAGTAATTTTTATAGCCGTTGCCCAGTCATGCAGAAAACCGGAGTTACGGGAAGAAGAGGATTACAATGAATGGCTTTCGGGTGGCATCCAGACGGTTTTTGATGAATCTGCCGGAGCTTTCAGCGCCATGTTTCCCATGCTAAGCGGGGATAAAAGCCAGGTGCATGGTTTAGGTGATGCTCAGTTTGAAGCAACTTTTGTAAGTGCTCCTGCACCCGTTCGTCCCGGGTTGGGACCTGTGTTTAACAATGTTTCCTGTTCATCATGTCATATTGCAGATGGGAGAGGTCGTCCGCCATTTTCAGCGGCAGAGCAACTAAGTTCTATGTTAATTCGTGTCAGCATTCCGGGCAGTAATGAATATGGCGGCCCAAATCCTGTTCCCGGTTTTGGCGGACAGCTGCAGCAGCGTGCAACATTTGGAACGCACTCCGAAGCAGATGTGCAAATTTCTTATAACGAATCTACTTACGGGTTTGCTGATGGCGAAACATATAATTTAAGGGAACCGCAATACAATTTAATTAATGTCTACATTCCGCTGCCTGGGAATTTTATGCTTTCACCGCGTGTTGCACCACCTGTTTTTGGCCTGGGATTGCTGGAAGCAATTGATGAGGCAAACATTTTAAAAAATGCGGATGAACAGGACGCAAATGGTGACGGTATTTCAGGTAAACCTAATTATGTCTGGGATGCTGTGAAGCAGCAAACTGTTTTGGGAAGATTCGGATGGAAGGCAAACAATCCTAATTTGCTTCAGCAAACCGCAGGAGCATACAGTGAAGATATGGGAATTACAAGTTTCATTTTTCCAAAAGAAAGTTGTGACGGACAAATGCAAGATGATAACAGGAATGATGATGTTGAGATTTCAGACAGCCTGCTGCATGCTGTCGCATTTTATATTCGTACGCTTGCAGTTCCTGCGCGAAGAAATGCTGATGACCAACAGGTGCTCATGGGGAAAAAATTATTTAAACAAGCACAATGTTCTTCCTGTCATATTCCGATGATGAAAACAAAAGCAGATGTTGCCTTTCCTGAAATTTCCAACCAGGCAATTTTTCCTTACACAGATATGCTGTTACATGATATGGGAAATGATTTAGCTGATAACCGCCCGGATTTTCTGGCAACAGGAAATGAATGGCGTACATCCCCTCTATGGGGAATTGGCCTGACAAATAAAATTAACGGACATAATAATTACCTGCATGACGGGAGGGCGCGTTCATTGATGGAAGCTGTCATGTGGCATGGGGGAGAAGCAGAGCAATCAAAAAATGCCGTTAAAAACTTTTCAAAAACAGAACGTGATGCACTTATTAAATTTTTAGAGTCTCTTTGATTTAGTTTTGTGCGATTGCTCCTCCTTTGTAAAGCTGCTTTCTGTATTTCAAAGACGGAGAAGAAATAAATTTTCCTAAACCAAGTTTATCCCAGATTTCATCCACCCTTTTTATGGTTGCTTCATCAGAAGCAAGTATGTTGGGCCAATCACGTTCAAAACCATCCAGGTCTTTTGTTTTTCTTGTTCCGTCAAAAGCGATGTGGGAAGAAGATTTAATACCCTTATTTTCAAAAACAAAATGGTCTCTTTTAGGATCAACGTTATTTGAAAATCGCCAGACAGCATCTGCAATATCAATGATGTCAATTGTGTGATCAAGATAAATCAAAACCTTTACCTGTCTAAATTCTTCCAATGAAAAAAGTTGTTCAGTTAATTCTTTCAAATGATTCTTCCTCTTCTTTTCAACAGCGATGAAAACAAGTGAAATTCCTGATTCGAGAAGAGATGTATTTACATCTTTAATTTCTGGAAAAATTACTTTAATGTTTGAAATTTGAAGTTGATTGTCTTCTGCCTTCTGCCTTCTGTCTTCAGCCTTCTGAATAATTTCTTCGGGAAACTTCTTTGTAGCATCAATTCCCATTTTTCCTCCAAATGCCATTCGTGAGCAGGAATGATCTAATACATCAGTCGGACCCTGCGTAAAAATTATATCTGCAGAGGGATTTACATTTTCAGAAATATATTTTGCAACTTCTGTATTATTTTGAATATTTACATCGCCATCCACTACAACCATCATTTTTGTAAACATCATCTGCCCGGCTCCCCACAATGAATTCATCACTTTGATGGCTTGCCCGGGATATTCTTTGTTGATTTTAACTATCACAAGGTTGTGAAATACTCCTTCAACAGGCAATACCATATCAACAATTTCGGGAACCATTGTCATTTTTATAGGGGCAAGAAAAATCCGTTCAGTGGCTTTTCCTATCCAGGCATCTTCCTGTGGCGGGATTCCAACTATCGTTGCCGGATAGATCGCATCTTTCCTGTGAGTGATTGCAGTGATATGAAAACGCGGGTAATAATCAGCCAGCGAATAATAGCCCGTGTGATCACCGAAAGGTCCTTCTAAAATAAATTCTTCATTGGAATCAATATATCCTTCAATTATAATATCAGCATCAGCGGGAACAAACATTTCCTGAGTCAGACATTTTACAAGCTCCACTTTCTTTTTACGGATAAATCCTGCAAGCATAAATTCATCAACACCGTCAGGCAGCGGAGCAGTGGCAGCATACGTATAGACAGGATCGCCACCAAGTGAAATGACAACCGGCATTTTAATTCCGAGCTTTTTGTATTCATTAAAATGCCTTGCAGAAACTTTATGCCGGTGCCAATGCATAGCTGTAAGTGTTGGTTCAAAAACCTGCATCCGGTAAAGTCCAACGTTTCGTATTCCAGTATTAGGATCCTTAGTCTGGATAACAGGAAGTGTGAGAAAAGGACCTCCGTCTTCGGGCCAGCATTTTAGTACAGGAAATTTAGTAATGTCCGGATTTTGCATAACAACTTGCTGGCAATCGCCCCGTCCGGAAATTTCTTTTGGTATCCACGATGCAATTTCACCAAGTTGGGGAAGCATTTTTAATTTATCTAAAAAATTATTCTTTGGCGAAGTAAGCGTCTTAAATAATTTTTCTATGTCATGCGCAATATCGTCCAGCTTTTCAACTCCCAAAGCCATGGCCATTCTTTTTTCTGTCCCCATGCTGTTTATAAGCAATGGGAAAGCGGTTCCTGTATTTTCAAAAAGCAAAGCGGGACCGTAATTTTTTGAAATGCGGTCTGTGATCTCTGCAATTTCAAGAAGAGGGTTCACATATTCTGTTATGCGAACAAGTTCTCCTGCTGATTCGAGCGTTTGAATAAAGTGTTTGAGATTTTTGTAAGACAAAATATAATTTGTAAAAAATATTTTACAAAGTTACAGACAATAAAAGGTTTAAGGTTTAATCCGGATAGTTGACGGGGAAGTTAAAATCGGATAATATTATTCTGTCAGTAACAAAGTAACCGGGTTTAAAAGCCGGGTATTACCATCAGGCAAAGATGTTTTTATAAATTCAATCATTATTTTGGTTCCTTCCGGAGACTTTTCAATATTTCCAATCACCGCTTCTGAGAATTCATTTCCTTTAATATCATACTCAAAGTACGGAACATTATCGCCATCGAAAGTAACTTTACAGGATACTACTTCATTTTTTACGGTTGGATGCTCCGGAAGTAATTCTTCAATATGTTTAACGGCAAGCAGATCTTTTTTTGAAATTTTTCTCCATTGAATACCTGGGCTATCCGATCTTTCTTTATCCATTGGATCAATGATATTGACAACCGAATCATTGTTTACCTGCGCAAATGTCTTTGAAGAGATAAATAAGAAGAATAAACAGATAATAAGTTTTTTTGTTTCCATGGGTAATTATCCTTTTTAGTTTCCGTAAAAGATAAATAAAAAAACTTTAAACTTTGGTTGCACTTTTTTCCACTTGCGCTTTCATCCATTCTGTAGTGACAGAACTTGGCCTTTCAATAGATACGCCCAAAGCCCGGTCCCAAAGTAATGATGTAAGTACACCGATAGCTCTTGAAACACCAAAAAGCACTGTAAAAAAATCATACTCCACCAGTCCATAATGCATGAGCAGAATACCTGAATGTGCATCTACATTGGGCCATGGATTTTTAATTTTTCCGGTGGCTTTTAAAATTTCAGGAGTAACTTCATAAATCAATTGCACAATTTTGAACAGCTCATCATCGGCAAGATTTTTCTTGGCAAATTCCTGTTGTGCAATATAGCGGGGATCTGTCTTGCGTAAAACAGCATGACCATAACCAGGCACCACTTTTCCCTCAGCCAGTGTTTTTTGAATATACTCAGCTAACTGATCGCGGGAAGGAACACCATTATATTTTTTTCTTAATTCCAAAATCCATCTTGCAACTTCCTGCGCAGCCAGGCCATGCAAGGGGCCCGCAAGCCCGTTCATGCCTGCTGACAACGAAAGATAAGCATCACTCAGAGCTGACCCGACAAGATGGGTGGCATGTGCGGAAACATTTCCGCCTTCGTGATCTACGTGAATGGTTAGATAAAGGCGCATCAGCGCTTTCATGTTTTCATCGTCATAACCTAACATGTGAGAAAAATTCGCTCCCCAGTCTAACTTCGGATCAGGCTCGATATGCTCACTGTTCTTATATGTTTTACGATAAATGTAAGAAGCTACCCGTGGAAGACGCGCAATAAGATTCATGACATCTTCGTACATCGGATCCCAATAATTTTTTTTATTAATTCCTTTCCGGTATTCTGCAGAAAAGTTTGATTCGGTCTGCATAGCAAGAATTGCCATGCTTAGCTGTGTCATCGGGTGAGTATGCTTGGGAAGCATGTCCAGCATATCCAGCACATGCTTGGGAACATGGCTTCTGCGCGCCCATTGATTGCTCACTTCGTTTGCATCCTGTTCAGTGGGAAGCTCACCGATAAGCAACAAATAAAAAATACCTTCCGGCAAATTTTCTCCGCCTTTACCACGCGGAAGCTTTTCTCTTAATTCAGGAATGGAGTATCCCCTGAATCGAATACCTTCTTCGGGGTCCAGCTTGGAGGTTTCGGTAACCATGCCGATCATACCTTTCATTCCCTGGTACACCTGCTCAACAGTGTAGGAACCAAGGACATGGTTGCCATGCTCTTTTACAAATTGCTTGATATTGTCAGCAAGAGGCAACGCTTTTTTGGCAAATTTTTCTTTTATCTTGTCCATTTTAAAAATTAAACTGCCGATAAAGTTATTAAAGGGTAGTAATAAATTTTCGGTTTGCGAAATTAAGAATTACTAAAACAATCTGCAAGCCCATTAAATGTTAAATCCAATCCCAGGGTTAATTAAACTTTTCAAGTGATGAGGAAAACGAATTCATAGAAGTAGTTTTTGTTTTTTTATTTTTCTCATCAACAATGTTCAATTGCCTTACCATTATAACAAGTGTTGCAATAAATCCAATGATAATAATTACCCAGATGATTTTCTCAGCAAACTTTTTAAGTTTTTTCTTCGGGTTTGTTTTTTTCTTAATGCGTATTCTTTTGCGAACACGTCTTCTGCGTCCGTGATGATGTTCACCTCCTTCGGGTTGCTGATTTTCCTCATTATTCTCAGGGGCATTGCCAGGTAAAACTTCTTCAGCCATTTTATAAAAATTAAAATAAAAAATTATCTTATATACTTAAATGTTTTTCCGTTAAATACAGCATTTTCTCCAAGCATTTCCTCGATCCTCAGTAATTGATTGTATTTGGCGATCCGGTCTGAACGCGAGGCGGATCCTGTTTTAATTTGCCCGGTATTGAATGCTACGGCAAGATCAGCAATTGTTGAATCTTCCGTTTCGCCCGAACGGTGACTCATGACTGCTGTATATGAATTTCTGTTTGCAAGATCAATTGCATTGCTGGTTTCAGTCAACGAACCTATCTGGTTTACTTTTACAAGAATGGAGTTAGCGGTTTTCCGGTCAATGCCCAGCTGCAATCTTTTTACGTTGGTAACAAATAAATCATCTCCTACAATCTGAACTTTATCTCCAATTGCTTTTGTCAATTCTTTCCAGCCATCCCAGTCGTCTTCTGCAAGACCATCCTCAATTGAAATAATCGGGTACTTTGAAACCCAATCTTTCCAATAAGAAACCATTTCAGAAGAGGTAAGTTTTTCTCCCGTAGACTTTTTAAAGACATAACGTTTTTCTTCCGCATTGTAAAATTCAGTGCTGGCAGGATCCAAAGCTATGAACACATCTTTGCCGGGTTTATATCCTGCTGATTCAATTGCTTTAAGTACAAATTCAATCGCTTCAACATTTGATTTTATATCAGGTGCAAAACCTCCTTCATCACCAACATTGGTCGAAAGACCTTTATCTTTCAAAACTTTTTTAAGCGCATGAAAAACTTCTGTTCCCATTCTCAGTGCTTCAGAAAAGGTTTCAGCGCCTGCTGGCATGATCATGAATTCCTGGAAATCTATAGAATTATCCGCGTGAGCGCCACCGTTCAGAATATTCATCATCGGAAGAGGAAGCACGTTCGCATTCACTCCGCCTACGTAGCGATATAAAGGCAAACCGGATTCTGCAGCACCGGCTTTGGCAACTGCAAGAGAAACTCCAAGAATGGCATTAGCGCCCAAGTTACTTTTGTTCGGTGTGCCATCTAATTTTATCATTGAAGCATCAACCAGGTTCTGATCGGAGACCAACATTCCTTTTATTTCTTCAAAAATTACGGTATTGACATTATTAACCGCTTTGGTTACGCCTTTGCCTGAAAATATTTTCTTATCGTTGTCACGCAATTCTGCCGCTTCATGTGCACCAGTGGAAGCTCCTGAGGGAACGGCAGCCCGCCCCATATAGCCGTTTTCAGTATAAACATCCACTTCTACAGTAGGATTTCCTCTTGAATCAAGAATTTGCCGCGCTTTTACAAGTGCAATCGAACTCATCTATTGTTTAAGGTTTAAGGGTTTCGCGTTCAAAATGTTTTTTGATTTTTCGCATGCAAAGTTAATTTTAATATTCATTTTAAGAAATATACGGGAGTATTAAAAAATTGGATTGAACCAATATTTTGTTTATCCGTGAATCGTTATCGGTTAATGAGTAACAATTGACAATTAACTTTTTTAAGGAAAATATTTTGGGTTAATTTGCACACACTAAAATTACTTTATGAATTATTTTTTGAAGGCACTCAAAATTATTTTCACCATCTATTCAGGGACTTTATTTATTCTTTCCTTTTTTATAATGATTCCCTTTTATGTTTTCGTATTTAATTTTTGGAATAAAGAAAAAGCTCCCCATGTGGCTCACCGCCTCACCCGGTTCTGGGCGAACCTGCTGTTTGTAATTTTTATTGCGAAACCAAAAATAAAAGGCAAAGAATTAATTGATATCAATGAAACGTATGTTTTTGTTTCAAACCATCGCTCACAGATGGACATTCCTTTGCTTGCCGTATCCTGTAAAAATACTTTTCGTTTTTTAGCGAAGGCTGAATTGATCAAAGCGCCATTACTCGGGTATATGATTAAAAATTTATATATTACGG
>DATEMK010000610.1:0-9555 GCA_035275625.1 Bacteroidia bacterium | reverse complement strand
ATTCACGCGTGTAAACAGGGGCGCCCCCGCCAAGCACCAGTGATTCAGCAGGAACATCGGCAACCAGTTCACCATTGAAATAAAATTTTAATTGATTGCCCGCTGTCACCTCACCGATTGGAGTGCAATTCAAATCCCATTTGTCAAAAACATTTTTAACAATTTCTTCCATTCCTTTTTTCGCCACAACAAGCATCCGCTCCTGTGACTCGCTCAGGCAGATTTCCCACGGCAGCATTTGTTTTTGCCTTGCCGGAACGCGGTCTAAATAAATCTTCATACCATGTTCGCCTTTCGCGCTCATTTCAGAAGTGGAACAAATGATTCCCGCAGCTCCCATGTCCTGCATTCCCACGACAGCGCCAGTTTCAATCAACTCCAATGTTGCTTCAAGCAATAATTTTTCCGTAAACGGATCGCCTACCTGGACACTTGGCAAATCTTCAGCAGAATCGGCATGTAAGTCACCGGAAGCAAATGTTGCTCCGTGAATGCCGTCTTTGCCTGTTGCGGAGCCAACAATAAACACAGGATTTCCTTCTCCATAAGAAATAGCAGAAACTGTTTTTCCTTCTGTCACGATTCCCGCACTCATTGCATTCACCAAAATATTGACATTGTAACAATCATCAAAAAAAACTTCACCGCCAACAGTCGGGACACCGAATGCATTTCCATAATCGCCAATGCCTTTCACCACTCCCCGAATCAATGATTTCATTTTTTCAGAATTAATATTTCCAAAACGCAATGAGTTCAATTGCGCAATGGGTCGTGCGCCCATGGTAAAAATATCCCTGTTAATCCCGCCCACCCCTGTTGCAGCGCCCTGGTAAGGTTCAATTGCGGAAGGATGATTATGTGATTCAATTTTAAAGGCACACGCCAGGCCGTCACCAATGGAAACAAGCCCGGCATTTTCTTCCCCGGCTTTCGCAAGCATGTGAGGGCCTTCCTTCGGCAAAGTCTTCAGCCATGTAATGGAATTTTTATAAGAACAATGTTCACTCCACATGACTGAATAGAGGCTCAGCTCTGTAAAATTCGGTGTGCGTCCTAATACGGATTTTATTTTTTCAAACTCTTCAGGCAGTAATCCCAACTGTTTTGCAGTATCGGCAGTAGTCAATGTTTCTTCAGCAATGTCGCTCATCTTAAAATATGAATTGTGGATTCTTAACTTTAAATATTAAATTAATTCGGTTATTTGTGGCAAAAGTAATTAAGGATTAATGATGGCGGATTAATGATTAATGAATTGTTAATAAATTAATATTTACATAATTTGGAAATTCTTCTCACCGTTGCTTACACGGCAATTTTTATTTTTCTCATTTCGAAGTTGAGATTTTTTGTTATGGATGGAATTTCAAAAAGAAATTTGCAATGGGTATTTCTTTTAAAAATTATTTCCGGATTTCTTTTGAGCCTTATCTACACCTATTATTATACTGACCGTTTGTATGCCGACTGCTTTAAATTTTATGATGACAGCAAAGTTATTTATGATCTATTCTTTACGGATAAAAAAATATTCTTTCAGTTCATGCTTGGTTTTCCGCATGAAAATAATACCTATATGGATTACTCCAATGTGATGCACAACTGGTGGAACCGGTACAACCTTTACAATGAAAACAGGACCATCATCCGCCTGAATGTTGTGATGCGTTTTATTTCGCTGGGATATTACCAGGTTCATAACGTGTTTTTCTGTTTCCTTTCCTTCGCGGGATTGGTCGCCATTGCAAAGTTATTTTTGAAAGACCTCAAAGAGTTTAAAAAACCTATTTTCATTTTTGTCTTTCTTTTCCCTTCACTTATTTTCTGGGGTTCGGGTGTGCTGAAAGACGGATTGATTCTTTTCTGCTCCGGCATGACACTTTATTTTATGGATAAATTTTGCACCGGTACAAATAAAAAAATACCGCACTTTATTTTAAGCTTCTGCTTTCTCGTGCTGCTTCTCTTTGTAAAAGTGCATGTGTTTTTTATTTTTCTGCCTTGTTACATTGCGTATGCGCTGAGCATAAAAAACAGGAAGCATGTTGCTTTAAAATTCATTGCCGTTTCCGTTTTGTTTTTTATTTTCCTGCTGTCTGTTCCGCTGTTCAGCAGGAATATTAATTTTCTTCAATACCTTGCCGTGAAACAAAAAGAGTTTATCAACCTTGCTGAAATTGTAAAAGCCGGAAGTGCAATTTATATTCAACCGTTGGAACCAACTATTTGGAGTCTTATTAAAAATAGTCCCGTTGCATTTTATAATACTATGTTCCGACCTAATCTTCTTGATTCACATTCACCTTTTATTCTGCTTTCTGCACTGGAAAATATTTTCATCATTTGCTTTGGAATCATTGCATTGTTATCCATCACTAAAAAGAAAATAAAAATCTCACCGATGTTTTACTTTTCCGTTATATATGTTGTTGCTCTGTTTGTTTTAGTGGGGCTCATCACTCCCGTTATGGGAGCGATTGTAAGATACAAAATACAGGGACTCCCGTTTTTATTTTTTATTTTCCTGGCATTAATGGACAAAGAAAAACTGCTGAAAAGATTTCCATTTTTAAAACCATTGATAGATTAAATGGAATACCTGCTCACATTTTTTTACGCTTTTGTTTTCTTATTAGTCATTGTCAAATCTTCTTTTTTCAAATCAGAAAAAGTTGCTCCAAAATATTTCGGGTATGTTTTCATATTAAAAATTTTTGCAGGAATTTTATTAGGATATCTTTATCAGATATATTTTAATGGGGGCGATACGTATGTTTTTTTCAATGATGCCAATAAAATGTTCGCAACCGGTAAATCACACCCGGTTGATTTTCTCAAAATGCTTTTCGGTCTTGGTGACAATAGCACTCTTGATATTTATTATAATCAGTTGAGCGGCTGGAATAATTACGAATATTTTTACAACGACAGCAAAACCATCATCAGGATCAATGCTGTAATCCGGATTTTTACTTTCGGATATTATAATGTACACGTGGTTTTTTTCTGTTTCCTTTCGTTAGTTGGGTTGAATGGGTTGTTTAAAATTTTTTCCAAAGCATTTCCCGGAAAAGAAAAATTAATTTTTATTTCTGTTTTTCTTTTACCGTCTGTTTTATTCTGGACTTCAGGAATATTGAAAGAAGGAATTCTTGTATTTGCCCTGGGAATATTTTTGTATTCATTCACCAAAATGGTTGCCGTAAAGCCCTCCGTGAAACATATTCTCTCATTTGGAATCAGTGTGCTGATTTTAGTTTACCTGAAAATATACACGCTCATGATGATCGTTCCAGGAATGGCTGCATACTGGTGGTGCGTGAAAACAAAAAATAAAAACTGTTTTATAAAATTCTCAGCCGTTTATCTTTTGTACTTTATAATTTTATTCAATTTAAAATACCTCAATCCGAATTATAATCTTGCAGAAATCATTTACTGGAAACAGCATAACAGTATCGGCTACGCGAAGTTCATGAATTCAGGAAGCTTTGCCGAACCGCCACTGTTAAATCCAAATGTGCAAAGCATTATTAAAAATGCTCCTCATTCTTTGCTGAATACATTCATTCTCCCAAACTGGAACTACATTCATAATCCATTTGCATTGGTAGCCGCACTCGAAAATTTATTTATCATCCTGGTAATTTTCTTTTCCATATTTTTTTCTTCCAGGATTAAAGATGAGCAAAAGCCCGTATTTTATCTTTCATTATTCTTTGTGGTTTTTCTTTTTACTCTGATCGGGCTTACAACTCCGCTTATTGGTTCCATGGTCAGGTACAAAGTCCCGGCTTTACCATTTTTGCTTTCAATGCTGGTAATGATGCTTAATAAAGAAAAAATTTCTCGTTGGTGGATTCAGGTACAAAAGGGATTTATTATTTGACAACGCGAAACGTGGATGAGGAAACTTTAAAGAAAATTATGTTTTTTTTACCGGTTAAAAACCTTGTTCACTGCATCCGTCCTCCTGTGCACATGCAGCTTTGAATAAATATCGCGGATATAAGAACGCACAGTTTGAATGCTGAGAAAAAGTTTGTCGGCAATTTCTTTATACTGGTAACCGGCAGCCAGCAAATCGAGAAGTTCCTTTTCACGTTTGGTAAGTTGATTCAGTAAATCCACGTTTGTCTGCTTCCTGGGAAAAGAAGTTACTACCATCCGTGCAATCTGGGGAGACATGGGTGAGCCTCCTGAGTTAATTTCTTTTAGTGCATTGACAATTTCTTCTTCAGCTGCACTTTTTAAGATATAACCAGTTGCTCCCGCACAAAGAGCATTAAACAGATTCATGCTATCCTCAAACACTGTACAAACAAGGTATTGAATTTTTGAATTTTTAGGTTTCAATTCTTCAATGCATTGGATACCGCTCATACCAGGCAAATTAATATCCATTACAACTACATTCAAATCAGAAAGGTGGTAAAATTCTCTTTTGAAATCTTCGGCACTCGAAAAGCTGCCTTCCATAAAAAATTCGTCACAGGAATTAATAGTGTCTTCCATGAACTTTCTCAGCTCATCATCATCTTCAACTATGGCAACGCGAATCATAAAATATTTTTACAAAATTATTTTTTTTCAAACCTTATTAACCACCATTTAAGTGGGTATTTTTCTTTCGGCACTTAAAGGAATGCTTACTCGAATTGCAGTCCCATTGCCATTCGATTCAAAAGTGAAAATTGCATTCACAAATTCCGAGCGCTTTCGCATATTATTAATTCCGTTCCCGAACCTGTTTTGATTTTCAGTTGTAATTCCTTTTCCGTTGTCCCGAATATTTAATCTTATTTCTGATTTATCGCCATGCATGGATACAATAACTTCAGTTGCCTGCGAGTGTTTAAAAATATTTGTTAAAGATTCCTTTAGAATTAACAGTAGATTACGTTTTGTTTCCGGATTAATAATTACTCCCTGCGGAATTTTTTCGGGCTCAGTAAAATCAAGTTTCAATTTTATTTCTGTGTTTTCTTCAAATAATTTTGAAATATAATTACGCACAAATGCAAAAATATTTTCGAGTGTGTCATTTGCAGGATTGATGGTCCAAACAATTTCTCCAAGATTCTTTATCAGTTCGTCAGATGCTGTAGAAATCTTAGCTGAGGTTTCTTTCGTTACACTTTCTTCTTTTGCTTTTGATAGATTGCGGCTCATGAGCTTTATTTTGGTCAGTCCGGAGCCGATTTCATCATGTATATCACGGGAAATACGCGCGCGTATGTTTTCAATTTCGCGTTGCCTTTCCAGTTGCTCAATCTTCTGCCTGTAACGCAGCGACAAAAAGTAGCGAATGATAAAAAATGAAACAGCTATAATGACAATTATAGCCGACCACCTGAACAGTGTCGTTTGCCACCATGCATGAACAATCCGGATAAATATTTTTTTCTCCGGTGAATAATCTCCCGCTTTAATGCGAAGCCAGAAATTTCCCGGGGAAAGATTCGAAAAATTCACCACTTTGGTTCTTGACGGCACAGACCAGTTATGATCAACACCTTCCAGCATGTAGCTGTAAAGCGTTGAAGAAGGGTCTGTGAAATTAATCGCGGCAAATTCAAATGTCAGGTTATTTTCAAGGTGGTTCAGCCTTATGGTATCAACACGATCAATAAAATTACTTTGAGGCGAAACTCTTCCATTCACAGAAAAAGATGTGAAATGTACATTCAGCGTTTTATCCGCTTTGAAAATTTTAAGAGGATCAAAACAAAAAATTCCATTCGTAACTAAAAAAGAAATTTTTCCATTATTCATCCGGCTGAGTGGTGTTGTAAGTACCCGTGCAGGAAACCCATCCTGTACCGTAAATTGTGTGAAATACCGGGACTCGGGGTCAAAGCGGTAGATACCGTTGCTTGTCGGAAACCATATTTTTCCTGAGTCATCAATTGCAATGCTTTGCTGTTCATCAATAATATTTCCAAAATCATCTTTAATGTAATTGAGGACGTTCCGTCCATCATCAATGCAAACAAGCCCGTTATTTTTTGTAGTAACCCAAATACGGTTTTGCCGATCTATACCCATATCGGTAGCATCTTTAAGTGAAGCATACTTCTTATTGTCAGAGTTGAGATATTTAGTTGTGTTTTTAATGCGGTCTGTTATCGCTATCCCGTGCTTCTCATCGCAGGTGTAAATGGATTTTCCTTTTCCTTCCGCAATGGCAATAGGTGCGAATAAAGGAAAGCTGTTTTGATTTTTGTCGTCATGAAAGTATGTTGTAATTTTTTTTGTTCCGGGTTCAACCATTATGATCCCTTTCGAATAAACCGAAAACCAGAGATTGCCATCGCTGTCTTTCATCCCGTTGTTTATATACAGAGCACGATTGGGAATGTTCAGTTGTTTTTCTATTTCAAAGAGCGAAAACCTTTTTTCTTTTTCATCAAACGTGTAAATACCTTTTGTGGTTCCTATCCAAATCAATCCATGATTGTCTTTTAAAACCGAAAACGGTTCGGCACGCAATTCATCAGCATGCGGAATTTTATATTCTATTTGCCGGTTGAGTTTTCTTTCGTAAATAACAAGAGCCCGATTGCTGTAAAAACGTATTCCGTAAAACTTGTCTTCCGGCAAATCATAATAATATTTCTGAACTGGGTAAAATTTCTGGTACGGAGCTTTCAGCCACAACGGTTCATTTACAAAATTTTGTTTTGCGGGATGAATATTGCTCAGCCCGCCCACAGTTCCTATCCATGTTATCCCCTCATCATCCCTGTAAATATCATTTATCTGGGTATTCACAATCGGTTTATCATTAATGGAATCGCGAACAAATCCCTCATATATTTTTTTCTCCGAATTAAAAACTGCAATCCCTGCATTGGTTCCAAGCCACAGTTTACCGGGTGCCTGCTGGTGAATTTTGAAAACAATATTGTACAGGTTTTTTGAAATGCTCTTTTCAAAGTTGTACGAAGTAAATGTTTTGCTGCGTTTATCAAAATGTACCAACCCGCTTCCCCAGCTTGCTATCCACAAAAAACCGGGATCAGATGAATCAGGAAAAAGGTGTATGCCCTGGAAAGGTTCACCGTCAGGAAATTTGTTTTCAAATATTTTATAAGAACGATCGGCCGGATTATAATGAACCAGCTCCCTGAAGCTCATTACCCAAAATGTGCCGTCAGCATCTTCAATAATCGAACCCGCACCGTTCTCTTTAAAAACAGGTAAATCATGAAGGGGTTCCTCAAAGCAATTTCTCTTCGGATTGAATCGTATAAGGTTATGGTAAGCAACCGTTGCCCAGATATTTTTTTTCGAATCTTCAAAAAGCTGAAATGTTTCAAAATAAAAATTGCGTTCACCGTTTGCAGTTAGTACAGGGATGCGGGTAAAATTGTTTTTGTTTTTATTGTACATGCAAATGCCCTGTGCAGTGCCTATCCATAAACCACCCTTCTCATCCGTTAAAAAATGATGAACCTGGTTTGACGAAAGCGTAGTCGAATCACCCGCAAGGCTTTTATAAACCGTAAAATCATAACCGTTAAAACGGTTCAGCCCTGCATAAGTGCCTGCCCATATATAACCATCCTTGTCTTTAATAACACGTATTACCGAATTGTTCGAAAGCCCGTCATCAACCGAATAATTGGTAAAAAAATATTGCTGCGCAAAAGCATGTTGAAAAATGATTTGCGAAAGAAGAATAAAATACAACGAAGCGCAACGCATAAGAAACAATAGCGAAAGATACGATTTTCCCCACTTTGATGGGGTTGATAAATTGAAATATTACCTGTCATTTTGAACAAAATTTTAAAACTCATTCTCATGTTGAACACAATCTTTACTAAAAAACAAATGGTGAAATCCCGATTTTTATCGGGAAAAAAAATCTTTACACTTCTGTTATCTGTTATCGCTTCAGGAATAAGCGCACAGCCTACCATGACTTCAGCCTTTGAAGCTATCCCCGGTCTCACATTCAATTACTCTTACGTGGACTCATCCACTGCCACAGAAGGTCCGGGAGGCGCCAACCAAAACTGGAATTTTTCCAGTGTGGTTCCCAACGGATCAACGCACATTGACCAGTGGGTGGCTCCTGCATCCACGCCTTATGCGGCAAACTTCCCCGGAACCAACCTTGTCCAGCAAACAGTGGACACTGGTGGCAACACCATCTACCTCTATCACAATGCAACTTCTTCCATGACCGATCTGCATGGAATGGGTTTCGATGCAGGCGGAACACCATACATTATGAATAATTCCAACACAGAAATTCTGCGTGAGTTTCCTTTCACGTATAATACCACGCTGTCAGATAATTTTGCGGGGCTTGCTACCCTGTCCATCGGTCCGGCTACCATCAATTTTTACAGGTACGGTTCTTACTCCTGGATTGCAGACGGGTATGGAACACTCACCACACCCATGGGTGTTTATACCAATACGCTTCGCGGACACGTGAATCAATATATCACCGATTCGATGGTCTATGTAGGTATTCCTTTACCCCCGAATATTATTCATCACTATTCCACCAGCTATTTCTGGGGATGCACCAATCCCGGAAACAGGCTTTACCAGTTTTATATCGGGTATGATACAGCAGTAACTTCCACTTCCACTATCATTACAAAAAGCGTGAGCTACCTCGATGCTGTAACTGCTATAGAAGAAACTCCTCCCTTTGAAACAGCAACTGCAGCAACGTATCCGAATCCTGCAAATGACTATGCATTCATTACGTTAGATAATCCTGCAAACGGAGCAGCAGAATTATTTATTTATGATTTAAAAGGAAACATGGTAAAAAATATTTCAGCCCAAATCCGGGCAGCAAAACATTTCGATTGGATGTTCCCGGTTTCTGATCTGGCAAATGGATTATATCATGCACGCATTACCTGCGGTGATAAGCAATGGCAGACAAAAATTGTAAAAAATTAAAATCAATAGCCACAGATTCACAGATTAGAAAAAAATACGATCATGAAAAAAATAATTTTAGCAATCGTGTTCCTGTCTGCAAACATTTTTGCACAGGCACAATTCGGAGGTGTTCTCGATAAAGCGAAGAAAAAAGCAGAAGAGAAAGTCAGCAAAAAATCAGATGATGCAGAAAAAAAAGTTGATGATAAGATGGAAGGGAAAACCAATGGAGGTAATGAAGATGGCAGCTCAACGAATACCTCAGAAGGAAGCGGATCTTCGGAATCCGCACCTTCAGGTGTAAAAACTTACAGCAAATTTGATTTCATTCCCGGAGAAAAAATTGTAGTGATAGAAGATTTCATGCAGGATGTTGTTGGCGATTTCCCTGGTAAATGGAGCACCAGTTCATCAGGCGAAGTGGTAACCATTGAAGGCAAAGAAGGGCACTGGTTTCTGATGCCTCAGCCTGGTACTTTTATGCCTGAATTTATAGATACACTGCCTGATAATTTCACTTTCGAGTTTGATATGTTTTGTATTCATGGCAACAAAACGGGAAGCTGGGGAACATTTCACACAGCACTATGCGAACTCTCGGACCGCGGCAAGCCCCAGCACTGGCAAATGGCAAAC
>DATEMK010000609.1:0-25405 GCA_035275625.1 Bacteroidia bacterium | reverse complement strand
TGTATTTTTTATTACATACATTTGTATGCACTACCCAACTAAACACCCCATGAGGCAATTAAAAATTTCAAAATCCATCACTAACCGCGAGAGCATTTGCCTGGAGAAATATCTCCAGGAAATAGGACGCGAAGGAATGATCACAGCCGAAGAAGAAATTCAATTAGCCAAAAGAATAAAAGAAGGTGATCAAAATGCGCTGGACAAGCTAACAAGAGCAAATCTGCGTTTTGTTGTTTCTGTTGCAAAACAATACCAAAACCAGGGATTGAGCCTTCCTGACCTGATCAATGAAGGAAACCTGGGTTTAATTAAAGCAGCAAAGCGTTTTGATGAAACACGCGGATTTAAATTTATTTCGTATGCCGTGTGGTGGATCCGGCAATCCATTTTACAGGCATTGGCTGAGCAGTCACGCATTGTGAGATTGCCGCTGAACCAGGTAGGGTCGCTTCACAAAATCAAAAAAGCATTTTCAAAATTAGAACAGCAATTTGAAAGGGAGCCGTCCGCGGATGAAATATCACAATTGTTAGAAATATCAATTGATAAAATTGCTGATACGCTGAAAGTATCCGGCAAGTCTGTTTCGATGGATGCCCCCTTTGCAAATGGCGAGGAAAGCAGTCTGATGGACGTTATCGAAAATCCTGATGCACCACGGGCGGATATCAGGCTGATGAATGAATCTTTGCGAAAAGAAATTGAACGTTCATTGAGCACGCTGACTGAAAGGGAGCGGGAAGTGGTAAGATGTTTTTTCGGAATAGGAATGACTCATGGCCTTACCCTGGATGAAATAGGAGCAAAATTCGAACTTACACGTGAACGCGTCCGGCAAATTAAAGAAAAGGCTTTACGGAGGCTCCGCAAAGATTCACGTTGTAAACTTCTTAAACCCTATTTGGGCCAGTAAAAAAACTTTACAATTTATGAATAGTTCCCATGTCCGGCATGTGTTTCCGGACTTTTTTATTTGCATACCAGTCTGAAAATTGCATGTTTACAAGTGTTCCCGCAGAAACTTTTTATTACTTTTGCCGCTCAAATTTAACTTAAAACTTCAGACGCATGTCAGACACTTTAACGGCTTCCGGAACCAATCTTAGCTATGAATCGCAATTGAACGAATGGATCAAACAGGAAAAAGCTGCCATTGAATTAATTCACATCATTGGCACTCTTTGGTTTGATAAATCCGTTGAACTTATCATTTTCCGAAATCAGCTGGTGGACCGCAGCGCAAGTGAAATCTTAAATCTTCACCAGTATGCAAAAGAAATTGTAAAGAAACCCATCACTGTTTTTGATACCCTTGCTCTCACCAAAGAATTAAATGCGATGGATCTTGCCCCATCACGCATTGACATCGGGCGCCTTGCTTATGAATGGATTACTGAAAAAGAAAAATATAAAAACAATACGGCTGATTTCGCGAAAGATAAGCTGGGGAATTTTATTGGAAAAGAAAGACGTCCTTTAGTTCCGATGGATGTTGTATTGTATGGCTTCGGACGCATCGGAAGAATAATAACACGCGAATTAATTTCCCAGGCCGGAAAGGGAGAACAATTAAGATTAAGAGCGATTGTTACCCGCGATAAATCGGATGAGGATCTTATAAAGCGTGCAGATTTATTGAGATCGGATTCTGTGCATGGCCCCTTCCCGGGAACGGTGATTGAAGATTTTACAAACCGTGCATTAATAATAAATGGCCATACGGTTCACATGATTTCTGCAAAAAATCCGGAAGATATTGACTACACTCAATACGGAATTAAAGACGCACTCATTATTGATAACACCGGAATAGCCCGCGACCGTGAAGGTTTAGGAAGGCATCTGACTTCAAAAGGAATTAAAAAAGTTTTGCTTACTGCTCCGGGTAAAGGGGATATTCCCAATGTTGTGTATGGTGTGAATCAAAATGATTATAAAGAAGGTGAAAACATTTTCTCAGCTGCTTCCTGCACTACAAATGCCATAGTACCTGTTCTTGCAGTAATTGAAAAAACGCTGGGCATTGACAGGGGGCATATTGAAACCATTCACTCTTATACCAACGATCAGAACCTGCTTGATAATTACCATAAGAAATTTCGAAGAGGCCGGTCTGCAGCATTGAACATGGTAATCACTGAAACAGGCGCTGATAAAGCAGTTTCAAAAGCATTGCCGCAGCTTGCCGGAAAAATTACCGGGAATTCAGTGAGAGTCCCTACTCCGAATGTTTCGCTTGCTATTTTAAATCTTACTATCAGCCATCCTTCAAATAAAGATGCTGTCAACGAAATTTTAAAAGATGCTGCATTGAAAGGCGATTTGATTGAGCAAATTCAGTATTCTTATTCTAACGAGTTGGTCTCAACAGATCTTGTAGGTAATCCCTGTGCAGCTATTGTTGACAGCCCCGCAACGATTGTTTCAAAAGATAATAAGAACGTGGTGTTATATGTTTGGTATGATAATGAATACGGCTACAGCAGGCAGGTCATTCGTTTTTCAAAATACATATCCAATGTGATAAGACTGACTTATTATTAAAGTTCAGGGTAATTTTTTTATTTACCAGGATCAATTCCTTCCGTGAAATTTCAGCAGTTTGCCTTTATTATTATTGCGGGTCAAGCCCCGTTATTTTAATCTCCGTTCTGTTGTTAACGCGGTGGTCTTCTTCTATGCAAAGGATTCCATTTACGCAGCCATTTAAAAGCCGGGTTTCACCCAACCCTTTTGCTGTTAGTCTTCGAGATGAAATTCCTTTGCGTGATAAAAAATTAGAAATTTCTTCTGCACGCTTTTGAGTAAGGACAAGGTTATCTTTATCGTTACCTCTTGAATCGGTATGGCAGCTTATTTCAATCATGATGCCCGGGTTATCTTTCAGCCAATTTACAACAGAATCAAGCGCGAGGGCGCAGGAGGCATTAATTTTCCAATCATACCTTGGAAACAACATGCTATAGCTGATAGCGGATTTGCCTACATTGATTTTTTCCAGGCGGAAATCCACATTAAAAGCGTGTGAACTGCGAAGCCCCGAAGTGGCGAGCGATGTGAACGTTGAGTAATACCCGTTTTTACCGACCGATATCCTGTAATTCCTGTTTTGTTCAAGCGAGAGGATATATTTTCCGTCATTAGCTGTAGTTGCTGTTCTCGAGGAGTCTTTATCAAGCAGGTCTTTTAAATATACTTTGGTTTTTCCAAGCGGCAAGGAGGTAAGTTTATCCATTATTATTCCGGCAACCGTAATTTTCGGTGGGTTTTTTGTGAAACTGAATATTTTATCAACGCCCCCAACCCTGTCAGAGGAAAAATAACCAAACCTTTCGGTGCTGTCCATAATAAATGAAAAATCATCATGAGAAGTATTAACCGGGTAACCAAGATTCGAGGGGGTACTCCATAAATCTCCGTCATAAGTTGTCATAAAAACATCCAGCCCGCCTAAGCCGTAATTTCCATCTGAAGCAAAATATAATGTTGAATCATTCAGAAGAAACGGAAACATTTCATTTCCCGGTGAATTCACACGGGGACCAAGATTCTGGAAATTACTCCATTTTTGGTTTTCCCAGGTTACCATGTAAATATCCGTTCCTCCGTAACCCCACGGCATATCTGAAACAAAAAACATTTTGGAGCCGCTGCTGCTAATGGTAGGATGTCCGCATGAATATTCATTGCTGTTAAAAGGCATTTCGGATGTAAGATTCCATTCTCCGCTGATAAAATTTCCTTTATAAATTTTAAGAAGATTAAAATTTTTTTTGTTTTTATTGGCGACAAACCCGGTGTAATCATTTCTTGTAAAATAAACTGAATTGAAGTCTTTGCTAAAAGCTGCCGGGCCTTCATTATACAATCCATTAATGTCACCCCGAAGCATTTCAGGCTCCAGCCAGTTTCCTTTGTCAGATTTCTTTGCATAAAAAAGATCAAGAAATGGTTTGCCTGTAAAATCAGAACGCATATTGCTTTTTCCGGGAGCTGTTCGGTCTGAAAGGAAAACGATTCCTGAACGATAAAATACCGGGCTGAAACTGGAAACACCTGTAAGGTTTATTGGAAGCAGGGAAATATTATATTCTGTTGTATCCTGGAAGAAAATCTGTACTGTGTCGCAGGAAGCCAGCTTTCGCTTTGCTTTTTCATCATTTGACACGAGCAATAAATATTCAGTGAACCATTTTTTTGCTTCAGCATATTTGGTGTTTTCCATTAAAGCTTCCGCATAATAAAGTTTGTATTCCGGCAGCGTGTTTGGGAGTTTAACCACTTCACTATACCATTGTTCCGCTTTAAGAGAATTATTTGTTTGCCTGTAACAATCTGCCAGCTTGATGATGGCATCCGGGTTGTATTTTTTTTCGAGAACGGCTTCGTAATTTTTAATGGCATCTGCAAAAGCATAGTCATCATAATAGCTGTTTGCTGTGCGCAGCTTTACAGAAAGGCACCCGGTTATGAATGTGAAAAAACATCCGATGACGAAAATAATTTTCCCCCGTGAATTATTTTTCATACTTATAAAAAGAGATCAAAAGTAGCGAGGAGTTTTCATTTTTAAAACATTGTAGCCGAAATCATATCCTAACATTATTTCATGGGATCCGGAAGAATAATTTTTTAATTGTGACAATGTATAATCATACGAATATCCTATTCTTAATTTGCGGTTTACCTGGTATTCAAAAATGCCTGTAATGGCATCACCTGAACGGAAGGAAGCTCCTACCCAGAAAATATTATTGAGAAGAACATTCAGGTTAAGATCATATTGCAGGGGAGCATTTTTTACATATTTGACAAGAAAAGAAGGACGGATTATAAAACTCCTGTCTGCTTCCAGGATAATTCCTCCATTCACATAAAAATGCCTGCTGAGGTGATGAATATTATGCTGGCTTACATGAACTGCCTGGATAGAATCGTAGCTTACCAATTGCGGAACTGAAAGCCCTAAATACAGGCGATCCTGGTAATAATAGGCGCCAAAACCAAAATTAGGTTGTAAAGTTGTCAAAGTATTGGATGCATAAACCGGATCATTTGCATCCCATACGGTAAGCTCAGTAAAGTTAGATTTAAGATAAGAAAATCCGCCTTGCAGACCTAAGGACAATTTTGAATTTCCCTTACCGGTTGGTATGTGATATGAATAGCTTGCAAAAACATCGGTTTGATTTGTAATGCCGATTTTATCATTTGAAATCATGAATCCCAGGCCTATTTTCTTTTTACGGAGTGGCCCGTGTATGCTTGCATTCTCTGTAACAGGCGCGCCTTCATAGCCTGTCCATTGTTTGCGAACCATCAGGGTAGTACTCATATAATCCTTGCTGCCGGCATAAGCAGGATTTATCACCAGCCCGTTAAACATATACTGGCTCATGACCGGGATTTGCTGTGCATGACTTTTCAGGATAAACACGGTCAACAGCAGTAAAATGATTTTAACAAATTTATTCATCTCAGTATCAAGATTGGTCTTTAATAATCATCGTCTAAGATCTATATAACCCGTGAAGACTTTAGTAATAGACTTTATTTTCAATATCACGAAATAAGTTCCTTCGGGTAACAATCCTCCGGTTTGATTTGTACCCTGCCAATTGTTAAGATAAGGGCTTTGCTCAAACACTTTATTTCCCCAGCGGTTATAAATGATAATTGTATTTTCAAAATAATCATCAAGTCCGTGTACAACAAACCCATCATTTTTTCCATCGCCATTGGGTGTTATACCGGTAGGCATTTGAATTGCTGCCAGGCAATCTTCAGGATCTCTGAGCGTGATCGTAACTACGGCAGAGTCTGTACATGTTCCATTCATAACTGTCCATAAAAATTGGTTGATTCCGGGGCTTAATGAAATAACAGAAGTTTGGGCAACTGCGGAATCAATAAGAACGCTTCCCCCGCTGAGTATTGTCCAGAATCCTGAACCGAACTGGGGCGGAACAGCAGTAAGCACTATGCTGTCGCTGCATACATTACGATCAGCGCCAGGTATGGCTGTAATGGCTGTATTGGCTCTTATGATAACCTGTGAGGAAACAGAACAGGAATCATCCCTGACAATCCACTGGAAAGTGTTATTTATTCCCGGGGTCAGATTGCTTACCGCGGTAATTGGTGAACCGGGGTCTGAAATAATTGCATTTCCGGCAACTACAATCCAGTTACCGGTGCCATAAGACGGTACATTCCCCTGGAGAGTATCAGTAGATTCCCCGCAGATTACCTGATCACTTCCGGCATCTGAAATTAATTGTGGCGGTTCTGTCAATATATATGCTGAATCTTTTGTACAGCCGTGGGCGTCAGTGACAGTGACGGAATAAGAACCGGCAGGAATGTTTAACAAATTCTGGCTTGTAGTGGCATTTGACCACAGGTATGTATAAGCGGGAGTTCCTCCTGATGGAAGAATATAAATTGAGCCATCATTACCTCCATGACATTTTATATTATAAATTCCATTTTGCAACGGAACGTTTGCAGGAATGCTGATAGGAAGAGGTTCCGTAACCTCAACAGTTCGCACAGCAAGACAACTATCCGCATCTTTCAAATAAAGTGTATATGTATTTCCCGGGAGGTTGCTTATATGAAGGCCCGTTTGCGTAGTGTTTATCCAATAATAAGTATAAGGCGGATTTCCCCCGGTAACTGAAACTGTGATGAATCCATCACTTACTCCATAGCAGCTTACCATTCCTGAATCATCAACAATAATAGTTGGAGCAGTGATGTTACTCAGGCTGGCAATTGATGAATCCCGGCATCCGTTATCATCTATAACTGTTAATGTATAACTGCCTGCAGGAAGACCGGAAATAGTTGATGTTGTAGCCGAATTACTCCATAGATAAGTATAAGTTCCAATTCCGGTGCCACCGGTGACGATAGCAGTAATTGATCCGTTTGATGAATCGCATGAAGGATTAATGATTGATGTAAAGCTTATTTGAATATCCGGAGGCTGGGTGATTTCGTAAGTCTGTGATGTGGTGCAATTGGCATCATCTGTAATTGTAACCGTATAGAGCCCTGCACCGACATTAGTCAAATCTTCTGTAGTATCCTGCTGAAAATTTGACCATAAGAAATCATAGGGCAGGGTACCATTACTTACAGTGATATCAATGACTCCTGTTAATTCGCCAAAGCAATTGACATTTGTTATGACAACACCCGTAATCTGTGGGCCGTCCGGATTAATAACAACGGCAATAGTATCTGCCTGGCAACCGTGACCATCTGTGACGGTAACTGTATAAGTACCTGCCGGAAGCAAGCTTATTGTTTGTGTTGTAAAAGAATTGGACCATACATAAGTATAGGGTAAAGTTCCCCCTGAAGGAGTTACAGTTGCACTTCCGTCAGACGTATTGCAGGAGGCATCCGTAGTAGTTATTGACAATAGTAATGAATCAGGTTCAGTAACTGAAAAAGTATCAATGACAATGCAGTTTGCTGAATCACTAACCGTAAGTGTGTAAGTAGCTGCGCAAATATTTACGTTATTCTGGGTAGTAGCTCCATTTGACCAATTGTACTGGAAGGGTGATACGCCTGTCGGTGTCACGAAAACCGCTCCGTCACAAGCTCCGTTGCAGGAAATATTTCGGATGGAATCAAGCGCAAGAACCGGTCCGCCAATATTTGAAACATTTACAAAACCGATAAATACACATCCGTTTCCATCAGTAATGGTATCAGTATAGGTCCCTGCTGCCAATCCGGTAACTGTGAAGGTTGTCTCCCCCGTTGACCAATGAATAGAATAAGGTCCTGTTCCCCCATAAGGATATACAGTGGCTGAGCCGTTTGATGTATTGCACGAGGCATTCGTCACCTGAACTGAATCTGTTAATGCAGGTGGCTGGGTCACAACCATTGAATCAACCGTTGAACAATTATTAGCATCGGTAACAGTAACTGTATAGGTCCCCGCAAAAAGATTAATTATGGATGCAGTGGTATCCGTTGCACCTGTTGACCATATATAGCTGAAAGGGCTTGTCCCGGAAGAAACAGAAATATAAATAGCACCGGTATTTTCTCCATTACATTTAACATTTATAATTGAATCTACGGCTATTAAAGGACCGGGACTATCGCTTATTGTAGCTGATGAAGTTACAGTACAACCATTCGCATCAGTCACTGTCACTGTATATGTGTTTGCGGAAAGACTGTCAATGGTTTGAGTCGTATCTGCATTAGTGGACCACAGGAAAGTATAAGGCCCGGTTCCTCCATAAGGATT
This sequence comes from Bacteroidia bacterium, assembly GCA_035275625.1. Lineage (GTDB taxonomy): Bacteria > Bacteroidota > Bacteroidia > AKYH767-A > OLB10 > DATEMK01. The sequence continues at coordinate 17,121 of DATEMK010000609.1, read as the reverse complement.
TGCTGTCAGCGATCCATCTGACAATCCGCAATTAGCATTGACTATCGAAATGGAATCAAGCAGTTGATTCGGTTGCGTGATGATATAGGTGGCGCTGTCTTTACAATTGTTTGCATCTGTTATTGAAACTGTATATGTTCCTTCCGGGATGCCCACAATGCTGTCTGTGGTTTGTGAATTAGACCATAAATAAGTATATGGGAATGTACCTCCGTTTGGTGAAACATAAATGGCTCCTGTACTGTCACCGAAACATGTAACATGTATCAATGAATCAAGGTTAATAGTGAACCCCGGGATATTTATAACTGTATCTGATAAAATTTTAGTGCACCCGTTAAAATCTGTAATGGTAACTGTGTAAATTCCGGCAGACAGGCTATCTGTTGAAGCAATAGTATCCCCTGTTGACCACAGGAATGAATAAGGAAAAGTTCCGCCAAAAGGATTGGCGGTTAAAACTCCGTTCCCGCCTCCGCAGGTTTCATTAGTCACGGATATAGAACCATCAAGAACAGCAGGTTCAGTTACTGTAGCAAAAAGAGTGTCTGCACAACTATTGGAATCGGTTACAATCACAGAATAATTTCCGGCTATTACATTTATAATATTTTGAGTGGTGGCAGAATTAGACCATAAGAAATCGAATGGTGGAGTACCGCTTGAGACTGTAATGTAAATCGCACCGGAAGAATCTCCGAAACATTTTACATTTACAACAGAATCAGTAAGTGAAGGTCCAGGCGTATTGCTGATTGTGGCAGATGAATTTTCAGTACATCCATTCAAATCTGTGACTGTAACAGTATACGTTCCTGCAGATAAACTGTCAGCGGTTTGAGTTGTTTGTGAGTTTGCATTTGGAGACCATTGAAAAGAATACCCGGGCGTCCCGCCAAACGGGTAAACGGTAAGTGTGCCATTACCATAGCCGCAGGTTTCATTGACAGCAACTATAGAATCATCTAAAATGTCCGGCTGTTCCACCTGGAATGTATCGCTGCTTAAACACAGGGCTCCATCAAATACCAAAACTATATATGTGCCAGCAGGAATGTTAATATTATCCTGTGTAATCGCACCATTTGGTATCCAGGTGTAAGTTAAAGTAGGAGTGCCGGTCACACTAATATAAATTGCTCCGTTGTTTTGTCCGAAACATTTTACATCCACAATAGAATCCAATGTTATGGTTGCTCCTCCGGTAGAAGGAACGACAGCGAGAGCAGAATCTTTACAACCATTGGCATCCGTCACAGTAACAGTGTAAATTCCGGGCGCTAATAAAACAATAACCTGTGTTGTTGCTCCTGTTGACCATAAATAAGAATAGGGGAACAATCCGCCTGAAGCGTTTGCTGTGGCAGTTCCATTAGCTCCACCACAGACTGAAGGAGTTGTAATAGTGGCAATAGTAATTGAATCCGGCTGGTCAACAAATGCAGAGGCGGAAGCGGTGCATAAATTTGCATCCGTTACTGTAACAGTATAAGTTCCGGAAGTAATTCCTATAATATCTTCAGTAGTAGATCCCCCGGTCCACAAATAGGTGAAGGGCTGTGCCGATCCATTGACAGAAATATAAATCGCCCCATTGTTATCTCCAAAACATTTAGCATCTGTTACAGAATCAATGTTTATTGATGGTGGCGGCAGGTTCAGGATAGTAACAGTTGAAACTTTTGTGCACAAGTGATTGTCCGTTATGGTTACGGTATATGTCCCTGCCTGCAATGTATCAATTGTTTGCGTGGTCTCGCCATTCGACCATTGGTATTGATAAGGAGAAGTTCCGCCATAACCATATACAGTTGCCACACCATTTGTTTGTCCGCAAATCTCATTTATTTTCACAATGGAATCATTCAACACTGCGGGTTCGAAAACAGTATCGGTAAAAGTGCCGATACAATTATTGGCGTCCTGCACAATCAGGAAATAAATTCCGGCAGGAATGTTCGGATTATCCTGGGTCGTAGTGCCGTTTGACCAGAAATAGGTGTAGCCTGGTGTTCCTCCCGATGGTGAAATGAAAATTCCTCCATTACTTTCACCATTGCAACGAACATGAAAAATAGAATCAAGAGCAATCACAGGGCCTCCGATATTATTGACAAGTGCAGTGGATGACACCGTACAATTATTCGCATCCGTTACTGTAACTGTATAAGGACCGGCAATCAGATTTGTAATTGTCTGAGTTGTAAAACCATTTGACCACAAATAAGTGTAGGGTCCAACTCCGCCATATGGCCATACTGTCGCATTTCCAGTTGAACTGCCGCATGTTGTGCTTGTCGTTGTTATGGAATCATTAAGCTGCGAAGGCTGATTGATTGTGGCTGACAAGGTATCTGTGCAACTGTTTGTATCGATCACAACAACCGTATAAGTTCCTGCAATTTCATTAATCAAATCCTGGCTGGTTGAGGCATCAGACCATAAATAATCAAATGGCGGGGCTCCCCCGGTAACATCTATAAAAATTGCACCTGAAGAATCGCCAAAACATTTAACATCTACGACAGAATCAAGTACTAAAGCCGGTCCAGAAACATTAATAATTGAAGAGCTTTGAATTTTAGTGCAGGAATTATTATCTGTAATCGTAACAGTATAAATTCCGGCAGAAAGATTATTAATTGTCTGTGTGGTAGCGGCCGTTGACCACACATACGTGTATGGGCCGGTACCACCAGTGGGGTTTGCCGTTATACTTCCGTTTGCACTGTTACAGGCTTCATTTGTTTTATTAAAATTAACGGTGATGGTGTCCGGCTGAGTAACAACAATGCTGGTATCCACAGTGCAAAGAATCAGATCGGAAACTGTTACAGTGTATGTTCCTGCAGCGAGGTTAGTAATATCTTCTGTTGTTTCTCCATTTGACCATTGATATGTTATGGGAGGCACCATTCCTGAAACAGAAATATAAATTGCACCGTCATTTCCATTATAACAAGACGGAGGAAGAACCGAATCAATAATAACGTCACAAAGAAGCCCGGTGGTTACAATAGCAGAACGGTTTGAAGTGCATAAATTGCTGTCGGTGATTGTGAAATTATAGAGTCCTGCTGTTAAACCGCCAATAGAATCCGTACTTGCTCCTGTTGACCATAAGTAAGAATAAGGTAAAGTGCCTCCTGATACAGTCAGCGCCAAAGCGCCATTTGCTGCTCCTCCAGATGGAGTCATATTAACTGAAACAGAAAATGAGTCCGGCTGGCTGATGGAAATAACAGTTGATGCGGTGCAGGAATTAAAATCTGTAACGGTAACTGTATAATTTCCCTGCGAAAGATTGGAAATATCTTCTATCGTTTCAGCGTTTGACCATAAATAAGAGAAGGGCGCTGTGCCATTGTTCACAGTCAGATCAATAGAACCATCACTATTGCCAAAGCAGTCTGCATTATCTACTGATGTTGCAGACAATGAAGGTCCGGGTGTATCATTGACAATTTCATTAGAAGATGCTGAGCAGGAATTTATGTCAGTAACCGTTACGGTATAAGTTGCAGCGGCAAGCCCAGTTGCAGTCTGCGTGGTTTGAGCATTTGACCAGAGATACGAGTAGGGTGAAATACCTCCTGTTGGATTTGCGATTGCACTTCCATTCGCATTTCCGCAAGTTGAATTAGTCGAAGAGGTGGTTGCACCAAGTTGCAATGGTTGTGTGATAACGGCTGATAAGGTAGCCGTACAACTATTATCATCAGTCACTGTAACAGTATACGTTCCAACAATAACATTTTGCAAATCCTCAATAGTGGAAGCATTTGACCACAGGTAATCCATTGTGCCTGTTCCACCGGTAACAGAAATAAAAATATCTCCATTGGCATCTCCGAAACAATTTTCATTGTGAATGGAATCCTGGGCAAGAACAGGTCCTGCAGCATCAGAAACAGTTTCAGAAGTTACAAATGTGCAGCCATGAGCGTCAGTAACTGTTACCGTATAAGCGGCAGCAAGAAGTCCTGTTGCTGTTTGCGTGGTTTGTGAGTTTGACCACAAATATGAATAGGGAGAAGTGCCGCCTGAAGGTGTTGCCGTGATTGTCCCGTTTGCATTTCCACAGGTAGAGTTAACGGATGATGTAGTTGCGGTTAACAGTAAAGGTTCTGTAACTGTTCCGGATATGCTGGCAACACAGCTGTTTGCATCCGTTACGGTAACGGTATATGTATTTGCAGAAACATTTATCAAATCCTGGTTTGTTGATCCATCTGACCAGAGATAATTCAGCGGGGTTGCTCCCCCGGAAACAGAAATAAAAATATCTCCGTTGCTGTCACCAAAACAATTTTCATTGTGGATGGAATCCAGTGCAAGCACCGGTCCTGTTGAATTGGAAACAGTTTCAGAAATTACAAATGTACATCCGTGATTATCTGTAACTGTTACTGTATAGGTTGCCGCAGAAAGCCCCGTTGCAGTTTGCGTGGTTTGAGCATTTGACCAGAGATACGAGTAGGGTGAAATACCTCCTGTTGGATTTGCAGTTGCACTTCCATTCGCATTTCCGCAAGTGGAATTAGTGGAAGAAGTGGTTGCACCAAGTTGCATTGGTTGTGTGATAACGGCCGATAAGGTAGCCGTACAATTATTATCATCAGTCACTGTAACTGTATACGTTCCAACAATAACATTTTGCAAATCCTCGATAGTGGAAGCATTTGACCACAGGTAATCCATTGTGCCTGTTCCACCTGTAACAGAAATAAAAATATCTCCATTTGCATCTCCGAAACAATTTTCATCGTGAATGGAATCCTGGGCAAGAACAGGTCCTGCAGCATCAGAAACAACTTCAGAAATTACAAACGTGCAGCCATGAGCGTCAGTGACTGTTACAGTATACGTTGCTGCAGAAAGCCCGGTTGCTGTTTGCGTGGTTTGTGAGTTTGACCACAAATATGAATAGGGAGAAGTGCCTCCTGATGGATTTGCATTTGCACTGCCATTCGCATTTCCGCAAGTAGAATTAATGGATGATGCAGTTGCGCTTAACAGCAAAGGTTCTGCAATATTTGCTGACAGGCTGGCTGTACAATTATTGTCATCTGTTACAGTAACTGTGTATGTTCCCGCAATAACATTTTGTAAATCCTGTATAGTTGAAGCATTCGACCATAAATAATCTATTGTTCCGGTTCCTCCCGCTACGGAAATAAAAATATCCCCGTTTGAATCACCAAAACAGTTTTCATCATGGATGGAATCCTGCGCCACAACCGGTCCCCCGGTATTAGAAACAGTTACAGAAGTTGTGAATGAACAATTATGCGAGTCTGTTACAGTTACCGTATAAGTGGCAGCGCTCAGCCCTGTAGCCGTTTGTGTTGTTTGAGCGTCTGACCACAGATAGGAATATGGAGATGTTCCGCCTGCAGGTGTTGCGGTTGCCGTGCCGTTTGCGTTGCCACAGGTGGAATTAGTGGAAGAGGTAGTTGCACCAAGTTGCAGTGGTTGCGTGATAGCAGCAGATAAAGTAGCTGTGCAACTATTATCATCAGTCACAGTCACGGTATATATTCCGAAAGCAACATTTTGCAAATCCTGTGCAGTCGAAGCATCGGACCACAGGTAATCCATTGTTCCTGTTCCGCTTGAAACAGATATAAAAATATCTCCATTGCTGTCTCCAAAACAATTTTCATCGTGAATGGAATCCACTACAGCGGCCGGCCCGGGGAAATTTATTATTGAAATGCTTTCTGTTTTAATGCAGCCATTACCATCTGAAACAGTCAGTGTATATGTCCCGGCAGAAATATTATTAATTGACTGGGTCGTTGCAGATGTTGACCATAACAGCGAATAAGGATTTGTGCCTCCGCTTATATTAGCTGTAATACTGCCGTTAGCGCTTGTACAGGTTTCATTTGCCGGAGTGAAAGTTAACGTAATAGAATCAGGCTGGATAATGGTCGCGCTGGTACTTGTGGAGCAATTTATAAAATCCGTAACCGTGACGGTATATGTTCCTGCTGCAAGATTGTTGATATCTTCAATCGTTTCCCCGTTTGACCATTGGTAAGTAAGTGGCGCGAAAGCCCCGGTAACTGTAATGTAAACCGACCCGTCATTTGCATTGTAGCAACTGATGTTATTTGTCGAATCCACATCTACGTTGCATATAACACTTGAGGTAACAACTCCCGTCCGGTTAGATGTACAAGAATGACTGTCTGTTACCGTCAGCGTATAATTTCCGGGATATAATCCGTTAATGCCGGAAGTGGTTGCACCGGTTGACCATAAATAGGAATAAGCCGGGGTTCCGCCAGTAACAATTGTTGTAATGCTTCCGTTCGGAACTCCATTGGCGGGTGTAATATTCGTTGAAATTGAAATTGAATCCGGCTCATCAACAAATTCTCCTGTAGAAGATACGCATGAATTAAAATCTATAACTGTAATTGTATAATTTCCCGTAACAAGATTTGCAATATCTTCAGTGGTTGCACCATTCGACCACAGGTAAGAGAAAGGAGGTGTTCCGTTATTTGTATTTATATCAATCGAACCGTCAGAAAAACCAAAACAGCTCACGTCTGTTTTAACAAGAACTGTTGCAACCGGTCCCGCTGTATTAGATACAGTTTCAGAAGCAACTACAGTGCATCCGTTATTGTCAGTTACCGTGACATTGTAAGCCGCAGCAGGCAACCCTGTGGCAGTTTGTGTAGTTTGGCTGTCAGACCATAGGAATAAATAAGGATTTGTTCCGCCCGAAGGTGTTGTTGTTGCACTGCCATTTGGATTTCCGCATGTTGAATTTACAGAAGATGTAGTTGCAGAAAGAAGCGGTGGCTCTGAAATATTCGATGCCAGGGTTGAAGTGCAATTGTTGTTATCCGTAATTGTCACGGTATAATTTCCTGAAGGAACATTTTGCAAATCTTCACTCGTGGAAGAATTACTCCATAAAAAACCGAAAGGTGCAGTTCCGTTATTAAAAGAAATAAAAACTCCGCCAATGCCCTGGCCAAAACATTTTTCATTATGGATTGAATCCAGCGCAAGCGTTGGTCCTGCAGTATTAGAAACAATTACACTTTCATTAACCGTACAGCCATTGTTATCAGCAACTGTAACTGAATATCCGGCTGCTGCTAATGCAGTTGCTGTTTGTGTTGTCTGGCCATTTGCCCACAAATACGAATAAGGGCCTGTTCCGCCTGATGGTGTTGCCGTTGCTGTGCCATTTGGATTTCCACAAGTTGAGTTTATGGAAGACGTTGCTGCTGTCAAAAGCGGTGGTTCAGTAATTATGTTTGTCTGTGTCACAGTGCAATTGTTATTATCTGTAACAGTAACTGAATAATTTCCTGCAGGAACATTTTGTAAATCCTGGCTTGTTGAACCATTCGACCAGAGATAATTAATCGGGGCGGTTCCGCCTGAAACAGAAATAAAAATCCCACCTGTGCTCTGACCAAAACAATTTTCATTTTTAACGGAATCAAGAGCAAGTGATGGTCCGGATGCGACAGAAACAGTTACGGGAGCATTTACAGTACATCCGTTATTATCGGTAACGGTGACAGAATAATTTCCGGCTAAAAGACCAGTGGCAGTTTGGGTCGTCTGGCTATCTGACCAGAGATACGAATAGGGAGTGGTTCCGCCTGACGGGGTTGCTGTTGCAGATCCGTTGGCGTTTCCGCAGGTTGAATTTACAGAAGATGTTGATGCATTCAATAGTGGCGGCTGTGAAACATTGTTTGCCAGGGTTGCTGTGCAATTGTTGGCATCCGTTATTGTAACGGAGTAGTTGCCCGCACCAACATTTTGCAAATCCTCTGTGGTGGAAGAATTGCTCCAGAGGAAATTGAATGGCGCTGTTCCGCTATTGACGGAAATAAAAATTCCGCCATTGCTGTCGCCAAAACAATTTTCATTTACAACAGAATCAAGAATCAGTGTGGGGCCCGGGGTATTTGTTACAGATTCCGAAGTGACAAAGCTGCAGCCATGATCATCTGTGACAGTTACCGTATAAGTTCCCGCAGAAAGACCTGTGGCAGTTTGAACTGTTTGAGAATTTGACCAGAGATATGAATAGGGATTTGTTCCCCCGGAAGGATTTGCAGTAATCGTACCATTTGAATTACCGCACGTAGAATTTACAGATAGTGTCGAAGCGGTTAAAAGCTGCGGCTGCGAAATAAAAGCATTCACCGAGGCGGTACAATTATTAGCATCGGTAACAGTAACCGTATAATTACCGAAGGGAACATTTTGTAAATCCTGCGCGGTAGTTGCGTTTGACCACAGATAATTTACCGGTGGCGTCCCTCCGGAAATAGAAATAAAGATGTCTCCGTTAGCATCACCAAAACAATTTTCATTATGGATAGAGTCGAGGGCAACAGAAGGTCCTGCAGTATTGGAAACAGTTTCAGAGGTTACAAACGTGCAGCCGTTATTATCTGTAACAGTTACCGTATAAGTTCCTGCAAGAAGTCCTGTGGCTGTTTGTGTCGTCTGTGCATTTGACCAGGAATAAGAATATGGATTTGTTCCACCCGATGGAGTTACAGTTGCCGTACCGTTTGCATTTCCACACGTAGAGTTTACTGAAGATGTTACTGCCGTCAAAAGCTGGGGTTGGGAAATAAATGCTGTGAACGAAGCGGTGCAACTATTGTCGTCTGTTACTGTGACGGTGTAGTTGCCAAAGAGAACATTTTGTAAATCCTGGGTAGTGGAAGCGTTTGACCAGAGATAACTGAATGGAGCGGTTCCGCCCGATAAAGAAATAAAAATATCACCATTGTTATTTCCGAAACAAAGTTCATTATGAATTGAATCAAGAACGATGGCTGGTCCCGGAGTATTAACTATGGTTTCAGAAGTTACAAACGTGCAGCCGTGATCATCTGTAACGGTGACAGTATAATTTCCGGCAGAAAGCCCTGTGGCTGTTTGAGTTGTTTGAGCATCCGACCAGAGGTAAGAATAAGGATTTGTCCCGCCTGACGGGGTTGCCGTTGCTGTACCATTTGCATTTCCGCAAGTGGAGTTTACCGATGAGGCAGTAGAGGTAAGAAGTTGAGGTTCGGTAATGCTGTTTGCCAGTGTCACAGTACAATTGTTGTTATCTGTAACAGTAACTGAATAATTTCCTGCAGGAACATTTTGCAAATCCTGGCTGGTAGAAGCATTTGACCAGAGATAATCAATTGGAGCAGTTCCGCCAGAAACAGAAATGAAAATTCCTCCAATGCTCTGCCCAAAACAATTTTCATTTTTAACGGAATCAAGAGTAAGAGACGGACCGGATGTGACCGCTACAGTTTCAGAAGCGCTTACAGTACATCCGTTTTTATCGGTAACCGTGACAGAATAATTACCTGCAAGAAGCCCGGTTGCAGTCTGGGTGGTCTGTGCATTTGACCAGGAATAAGAATATGGATTTGTTCCACCCGATGGAGTTACAGTTGCCGTACCGTTTGCATTTCCACACGTAGAGTTTACTGAAGATGTTGTTGCCGTCAAAAGCTGCGGTTGGGAAATAAATGCTGTCAACGAAGCGGTGCAACTATTGTCGTCTGTTACTGTGACAGTGTAGTTGCCAAAAAGAACGTTTTGTAAATCCTGGTTAGTGGAAGCGTTTGACCAGAGATAATTGAATGGAGCCGTTCCGCCCGATAAAGAAATAAAAATATCGCCATTACTGTCTCCGAAACAAAGTTCATTATGAATTGAATCAAGAACGATGGTTGGCCCCGGAGTATTAACTACGGTTTCAGAAGTTACAAACGTGCAGCCGTGATCATCTGTAACAGTCACAGTATAAGTTCCTGTAAGAAGCCCGGTTGCAGTTTGTGTAGTTTGAGCATCCGACCAGAGGTAAGAATAAGGATTTGTCCCGCCTGACGGGGTTGCCGTTGCAGTACCATTTGCATTTCCGCAGGTTGAGTTTACTGATGATGTGGAAGCACCGACCTGGGAAGGCTGTGAAATACTTGCAGATAGTGTGGCTGTACAATTATTGTCATCCGTTACTGTCACTGTATATGTTCCTATAGTAACATTTTGTAAATCCTGGAGAGTGGAAGCATTGCTCCATAGGTAATCCATCGTTCCTGTTCCACCTGAAACAGAAATAAAAATATCGCCATTTGAATCTCCGAAGCAATTTTCATTGTGAACGGAATCTACAACTGGAACTGGTCCTGCAGTGTTGGAAACTGTTTCAGAAGTTACAAACGTGCAACTATGAACATCCGTAATTGTTACTGTGTATGTTCCGGCTATAAGCCCGGTTGCTGTTTGCGTGGTTTGAGCATTTGACCACAAATAAGAGTATGGAGAAATTCCTCCTGAAGGAGTTGCCGTTGCTGTACCATTTGCATTGCCGCATGTGGAATTAACGGATGAGGTGGATGCCGTAATTTGTGAGGGCTGTCCAATAGTTCCTGATAATGTTGCTGTGCAATTGTTATCATCCGTCACTGTCACTGTATATACTCCGGCAGCACCGTTTTGTAAATCTTCTGCGGTGGAAGCATCGGACCACAGGTAGTCCATTGAACCTGTTCCTCCTGCTACTGAAATAAAAATCTCACCGTTAGCATCACCAAAACAATTTTCATCATGAATGGAATCCATCGCAAGTGACGGGCCGGGAGTATCAGAGACAATTTCAGAATCAACAAACGTGCAGCCGTGAGCATCCGTAATTGTTACTGTAAATGTTGCAGCATTAAGTCCTGTTGCAGTCTGTGTAGTTTGTCCGTCAGACCACAGGTATGAGTAGGGAGAAGTGCCTCCCGAAGATGTTGCAGTAGTTGTTCCATTTGCATTTCCGCAGGTGGAGTTTACTGAAGACATAACTGCAGTGAGAGGCGGGGGATCGAGAATGCTATCCGTTTTTATCGAACTGCATCCGTTGATATCTGTAACGGTAACGGTATAAATACCAGAAACAACATTTTGCAAATCTTCCGCTGATGATCCGTCTGACCATAAAAAGCTGTATGGTGAAGTTCCATTTAAAATGGAAATAAAAATTCCGCCATTGGCATCACCAAAACAGTTTGCATTTAAAACAGAATCTGATTCTACCGTGAGTCCCGGTAAGTTGTTTAAAGAAACGCTGTCCGTTCTGACACAGGAATTACTATCTGTAACAGTCAGAATATAAGTGGCGGCCTGTAAATTACTTATTGTTGAAGTTGTCTCAGCGTTTGACCACAGGTAGGTAAACGGGTTAACCCCGCCCATTACAGCGCTGATAATATTTCCATTTGCATTTCCGCATGTTTCATCCTGAACAGAAAAAGAAACCTGGATTGAATCCGGCTGAGTTATTAATCGTGATGTTGATTGCGTGCATCCATTAAGATCAGTAATAATAACAGAATAATTTCCGGCAACCACATTTTGCAAATCCTCATTGGTTGAGGCGTCCGACCATAAGAATCCGAAAGACGGAACTCCACCTGTTACAGCGATTCCTATGAAACCATTGCTGCCGCCATGACATAGAATATTGGCAATTGATTCAACCGTTACTCCGATTGGATCCGGTTCAATCAAATCAATGTTTGAAAAAACGGTATCATTGTTTGCATCAATCACACGGACAGAATAACTTCCGGCAGGGAGGTTTGAAATATCTTCTGTCACCTCGCCACCCGACCATAAAATATCAAATGGAAGCAGTCCTCCCGTGATGGTCAAATCAATTGAACCATCAGTATCTCCGTGACAGCTAATGTTGTATCCATTGTAATCAGAGGCGTCAAGAGTAAGAACCGGGGGGGCTGAAAAATTTTTGTGAATTGCATTGAAATCTCCTGTGCCGAAAATCTTGCCTGAATAAGCAAAATGAAAAAGCAGGGCAAATAAAGTTGAAAAAATAATTTTTATTAAAACTTTCAAAAAAAAGAAATTCAACAAACTCTTGTAAAAAAATTTCATGCAGGGATAGATTAATTCAAACCGGTATCGTCTTATTTTTAGAGGTTAAAATGAGCTGTCAAATTCTCGCCTAAATTATGAAAAATTTCCTTTGAAAAAACCAAAAATTTTTAAATCAAAGCAGTTGAATTATGGCTCTGTGAAAAGTAATTGCTTTTAATTGAAGATCAGGAGATAAAGTCTTTGGCAATATCACTGATAACGTACAAAGTTTTACATGAAATTTTTAATTTCTAAATGTTGCAATTCAAAAGTGCAGATTTAAAGAAGACCGATCATAAAACCCGGTGCAATTCCAATCGCCAGCGTTAATATTCCGGCTAATAAAATGACTAAAAAATTGAGCCCTTCAAACGAAAAAGTTTTGTTTTCCTTCCCGTCTGGTTGATACATTGCAATGATCACTTTGAAATAATAATACACCCCGATAAGCGAACTCAACACCGCAATTAAAACCAGCCAGGTGAAGTCACTTTTTAAAGCGGCATAAAAAATATAGTATTTTGCAAAGAATCCTGCTACCGGAGGAATACCTGCCATTGACAGCATGCAAATTGAAGTTAAAACGGATGTAAACGGATGCGATTTTGACATTCCTTTTAACCCTGTAATTGATTCATTACCAGTGGAAGAACTAACCACATGCAGGACAGTAAACATTCCGATGCTTGCAAGCGAATAGGCTGCAGCGTAAAGTAAAATTGAGCCTGATGAAGTTTGGTTTAAAGAAGCAACTGCCATTAAAATATATCCTGCATGAGCAATACTTGAATAAGCAAGCATCCGCTTCAAACTCTTTTGATAAACTGCAAGAATATTTCCGAGCAGCATGGTGATGGCTGAAATTATTGCAATCAACGGTGTCCACCAATCGGCAACTGATGAAAAACACGTGGAAAATAAACGGTAGAACGCTGCGAATGCAGCGGTTTTTACAATGGTTGCCATAAAGGCTGTGACAACGGTGGGTGCACCGTCATACACATCAGGCGCCCAGAAATGAAACGGAGCAGCAGCCACTTTGAACAGTAATCCAACAAGAATCAAAATAATTCCCGCATAAAAAATAACAGGCAGGCTTGCCGAATTTTGCCCGGTATAAATTGCAATTTGTCTCAAATTAAATGTTCCGCAAACCCCATAAATCAGAGCGATTCCGAATAAAAGAAACCCTGTTGCAAATGCTCCCATCATAAAATATTTTAATGCAGATTCATTTGATTTTATGTTAAGTTTATCGCTTCCCGCTAAAACATACAGTGAAATGGAAAGGATTTCAAGCCCGATGAAAAACATGGTAAGGTCAGCGAAGTTTACCATCACAATTGCTCCGGCAAGCGAAAAGAGAATCAATGCATAATGGTCAGCAGCGCTGGTTTCGGAAGTGAAATAACTTCGCGACATCAGTAACCAGAGGAATGCAATTACAATAAGCAATCCCGAAAAGACGATTGCATAATTATCAATCAGCACCATATCATGATAATAGCTGAAACCAGTGTTCCAATCTGTGAAGCTTAAAGCAAATGCTCCAATCAATCCTGCAAGAACTAAAATGAAAAGCTGTTTTTTGAATTTCAGCATTTCAGCAAGCATGGAAAGGATTCCGAGTCCGGCTATGGTTAATAGAACATTCATCAGCGAATACGAATCTTTACGAATTTACGAATGGATTGAAACACATTTTTATTTTTTCTCAGCGTTTTTGCGTTCTGTTTTAACGAATATGGCTTAAAATATTTTTTACTGCAGGTTCTGCAATATCCAATAAAGGTTTTGCATAAATTCCTGTTGCAATAACAACTGCTGCAATAACTATCAATACTGTTTTTTCCTCTTTGGCTAATGGAGTAAAGATTCCCATACTAACTTTATCTCCCAGCATAATTGCTTTATAACTCCGTAACATATAAACCGCTCCGAGAATAACTGTTGTACCTGCAAACAATGCTGTCCATGCATTGTATTTGTACACACCGGTTAATAATAAAAATTCACCGATGAATCCGTTGGTGAGAGGCAATGCAACACTTCCCAATAAAATTATCATAAATAAAATTGAAAATGTTCTTTGGGAATTTGCTATTCCGCCAAGTTCATCCAATTGCCTTGTTTTCATCCTGTCGAATAAAATGTCTGCAATAAAAAATAATCCTACCACATTTACACCGTGACTGATCATCTGGTACATCGCTCCCTGCAAACCTTCCATTGTCAATGAAAGAACCCCGGCAGAAATTAATCCAACGTGTGCAATGGATGAATAAGCAATCATTCGTTTAAAATCTTTTTGCACCAATGCAATGCAGCTTGCATAAACAATTCCTGTCACGGATAAAATTATTGCCAGCGTTCCCCATTCATGCATGGCTCCGGGAACAACCGGAATCAGCCAGCGGATAACTCCGTAAATTCCCATTTTCAGCATGATGCCTGAAAGCAGCATGGTTCCTTGTGTCGGAGCATCTGTGTATGTATCGGGCTGCCAGGTATGCAGGGGAAATACCGGCATCTTGATAGCGAATGCAAGAAAGAATGTCCAGAAAATAAATGTTTGTTGATGAGAATCTAATTGTAAATTATAAAATACATTGATGTCGAATGTATGCTCACCGGGCGTTTGCAGGTAGAGATAAATTAATCCGACCAGCATCAGCAAGCTTCCCGACAACGTGTAAATGAAAAATTTCAGCGTGATCCGGACACTGTCCTTTCCTCCCCACAGCCAGCAGATAAAATAAATTGGTATCAGCGCAAGCTCCCAGAAAATGTAAAATAAAAATCCGTCTAATGCTGTGAATACACCATTGAGCGCGAATTGCATTAAAAAGATCAGAGAATAAAATGCTCTCTGATTTTTTATGTCACGATTGAATGAAGAAAGAATTATTAATGGAACTAAAAAATTGGTGAGCTGGACAAGTAAAAAACTGATTCCGTCCATTCCTATTTTAAAATGAATTCCCAATTGCTGAATCCAGGGAATATCCACTAAATAATTAGTTGCACCATAATCTCTGACTTCAAAAAACATGTGGATAGAAAAGAGGAATGAAATAACCGAAAGAATCAAAGCTCCGCGTTTTGCATTCTCCTCTTTTAGAAAAATGCAAATCACTGAACACAGTAATTGAAAAATAATTAAGTAAAGTAAATCGCTGAACATATTTAGATTGCCACTAATTACACTAATTAACACGAATTGAATTAGTGTAAATTCGTGTAATTCGTGGCTTATATTTTATAACATAAATTTTAAAACAAACATTAAAATAATTCCCACTACCATTCCGAAGACATAAAACCCGATGCTGCCTGTTTGCATCAATCGCAATCCTGAACTTGCGGCATTTGTCACTTTTGGAACCGCATTCACTATTCCGTCAATAATATTTTTTTCAATGAAGCTGTAGATACCTTTTGAAATTGCATATAATGGTTTGCGGATAATGTTGTCGTACAATTCATCCACATAATATTTGTGAGACAAAATTTTTGCAAAACCTTTTTCCTGTTCATCACTTTCAGGAACGGTTGCTTTGGTGATGTAATAATTTTTTGTTGCGATATAAATAATGACAAGAACAATTATTGAAGTAACCAGCAATGTAATTTCAAATGAATGTGAAACAACACGTTCTTCATAAAAATAAATTGCAGGAGCAAGGAAAGTATTAAAGGCATGATGCGTATGCAACGGTTCACTGAACAATTCAGGCAACCCGATAAATCCGCCAATGGTTGAAAGGATTGCAAGAACTATTAAAGGAATGGTCATTGTTGAAGGTGACTCATGCAAATGTTCTCTTTGATGATTCGTTCCGCGAAACTCTCCGTGAAACGTTAACCAATACAATCGGAACATGTAACAAGCTGTGAGCACTGAAGCAAAAGACAAAACTGAAAATGCAATCATCGAATGATTATGTGTAACAGCAAGGATTTCATCTTTAGAGAAAAATCCTGCAAATACAGGCACACCGCTTATTGCCAGAACTCCCATTAAAAAAGTAAAATGTGTAGTTGATAAATATTTTTTCAGGCCGCCCATTTTACGAATATCCTGTTCGCCACTCATGGCATGGATCACACTTCCTGCACACAGAAATAATAGTGCTTTAAAAAAAGCGTGAGTAACCAGATGAAACATTGCAGTTGAATAAGCACCCACACCTGCTGCGGCAAACATGTAGCCGAGCTGTGAAACAGTTGAGTATGCCAGAACTTTTTTAATATCATTTTGTTTAAGACCAATGGTTGCTGCAAAGATTGCTGTGGCAACTCCGATTATTAAAACAATTTCCTGTGAGAAGGGAGCAAGAGTGTAAAGCACATTGCTTCTTACAATCATGTAAACACCGGCTGTTACCATTGTTGCTGCATGGATGAGTGCTGATACAGGCGTAGGACCTGCCATTGCATCCGGCAGCCATGTATATAAAGGTATTTGCGCACTCTTGCCGATGGCTCCTACAAAAAATAAAAGTGTGATTGCAACAATCGTTGCATCACCGGAAGGGAAATTTTTTGCGGCTTCGAAAACTTCTTTGTAATTAAGCGAACCAAATGTTTGATAACATAAAAACATTCCAAGCAAAAATCCTAAATCACCAATGCGGTTCATGATAAATGCTTTGTTTGCTGCATTATTGTAATCATTGTTTTTAAACCAGAAACCAATTAGCAAATACGAACATAAGCCAACGCCTTCCCATCCTGCAAACATCAAAACGTAATTATTTCCCATCACAAGCAGCAACATAAAAAACACAAACAGGTTGAGGTAACTCATGAAGCGCGGATAGTCTTCATCGTGATGCATGTAACCGATGGAATAAACATGGATTAAAAATCCGACACCGGTTACAACAAGCAACATTATCGCTGAAATCCGGTCAACTAAAAAAGAAAATCCTAAATTAAAATTTGCCGTTTGAATCCATTTGAATAATTCGACTTCAAATGAATTTGCTCCATTCATAAGTTGAAAAAATAATCCGCAGGAAATAATAAAGGAAATAAACATTGTTCCGCAGGCAATAACTCCAACCAGGTTTCGCGGCATGCTTTTGTTGAGCAAGCCGTTAATGGCAAAACCAAGTAACGGAAGAAGGGGAATCAGCCAGATAAAATTTAGCATAGTGTGCAGTTGGCAGTTTGCAATGGGCAAATTAAAGA